>CAZKRM010000007.1:0-121882 GCA_964555285.1 uncultured Nitrospiraceae bacterium | reverse complement strand
CCTTCGGCTTGGGCACCTTGCCCTCTAGCTTCACAGTGCCCGTGAGGGTTCCGCCCTCCGGAACCGTGATTTCTTCATATGCGTAGGCAGGACCGTTGAGACACAGGACCATTATGCCAGTCAGGATAGCTCTCATGTTCATTGTCACTCCGGCCTCCTTCTACGATTGATTCATTGTTTCATCGGATCATTGAATCAATGATGCAATGGAGCAATCGTCAATTCCTGTCAGCCCTTCAAAAACAGATGGGGGAGCCGCATGAAACAGGCAGCTCCCCCACCAGGTCTTATAACACCATCTCCGCCCCGCTTACTTCATTGCGGTCGGAATGGCCTTCGGCTCGGGCTGTGTCTCCGCCCGCTTCGCGCCCGTGCTCGCGGCGCCCAGCGGCTGAATCCGCTGATCGCCGGCCGGCAGGACACGGAGGTAGCCCCACTGTCCGGACTGCGTGTAGGGCAGCCGCGCGTTGGACCAGACGAAGTCTCCAACCTGACGATACGGGCCACCCGCACCGCCACGGAGGAACACATCCAAGGTCTCTGACGCGGCGTACTCCACCACGCTGATCATGTCGGCACCCGGCATGTAGGGTTCAATCGGCCACTCATGGCCCTCAACCCCGAACATCCCGTTCTGCTCGCTGTTGGCACCGATCACGTGGATCCGGACAGGATCACCAGCGTGCGCCTCGATCAACGGCGTGATCGGATCCTCCGGCTTGTCCACCACGCACGGCTGGAAGATCCTGCCGAGCGAGCAGCCTTGCTCCTCACGGAACTTATACGGTTCCGAACGGTAGTTGACCGACGTCAACCCAGCCACGTTCTGCACATAGGGCATGAACGCGGTTCCGATGATGTTGTCCTCATCCTGGAAGAAGAGCGCGACATCCCGGTAGTTCCGCTTGCCCACGTTCTCCGGCAGGCTGGCATCCACGATCACGTCAGCCCTCCAGGAGTTCTTCTGAGAAAGGTCCGCACCGGTCACAGGGTCCCGATACTGCGAACCCCGCGCTCCGACGATGACCGCACCGTACAATCCGTTGCGTGGATTGACCACGATGTTGCCACCATCCCACACCAGCGACGTCGTCTCCTTGTTCAACGGATGCGCGTAGTAGGTGTAGGTCCGTCCTTCCCCTGGACCAATGGTCTGATCGCCGGGATTGTTCCCGACGTTCAACCCTTGACTGTCTCTCGGATCGAAGGCCAGACCCGGCGCAAAGAAGGACGCGCGGCTCGCCTTCATCTTGTTCTTCAGATTCACCTTGATGCAGTCACCGAGGTTGACACGGAGCGTGAGCGGATGCGGCGTCGCCCCGCCGGCCACCGTGGTTGCTTCCTCTTCAAGCGCATAGATCTTGCCTTCCGGCACGGTCATTTCGATCTTCCGCTCGAAGTCCACCTCGATCACATCCGGCGCCTTCGCGTTGAGCTTCAATGGGCGATCCATTGCCACCACGTTGAAGCTCTTTACCGGAGCGTCGGACGGACAGACGGAACCGGGCACCGGCGGAATCCCGAGGGGATTCGTCCCCTTCGGGAGTGGTTGCAGATCCGCCGTTTCCTTATCGAGCACGCGGATGAGGCCCCATCCCCCTTCGGCGAAGTGCGAGCTCCGGCCGTTGAAGTGGATGTAGTCACCCGGCATGCCTTGGAAGCCGCCCGCCTTCGTCACGAGGTCATACCGCTCGGCGATCCCGACGTGAATCGAGTATTTCCGATTGGCATCGCCCGCAAACCGTTCCGAGAGGAACGTATGGCCGGACAACGTCCAGACGTGTGATTCGTTCATGAGCTGGTGCAACAGCCGGAAGACCATCGTGTCGCCCACGTATGCGCGCAACTGTGGCGTATCCGGGTCACCATGGATGGCGCTGCTGAACAGCTTGGACGTATCCGGATTGTTGGCAAGCCGCTGCGCGAAGGGTTCCGCCCTGAAGTTCAGGCCGCTCCCCGTCGTGTGCGTACCGCCGTTGATGTACTTGTTCGGCGTATTCAGGATCTTCTCCGGCATCTGGAAGGACACGGTCTTCCCGGCCTCCAGCGCCACTTCCACCGGCTGTCCCGGAGGATTCCCGGCCTGGATGACGTTGACGGTATGGGGCACCGTGTCGTGGATCGACACCATCAACTCACGGAAGCTGCCGCTGACTCCATAGCCGATTGGTTCACTGTTATGGATGTCGGCGATCGGACCGCTCCACACCAGTTTGCCGTTCTTCGGATCGTGATAGGTTGACCCGAACGGCTCCACTAACGTGACGCCGAACCCGCCATGTGGCCAGGTCGTGGCGCCGAACGCATGGTCGTGCCAGAATACGGTCCCCATATCCACGTCCACCCACCACCGATAGCGCACGAACTCCGGTGTCACGATGTCGCCCGCCGGGTGGTTGTGTTTCAGCGGCTTGACGAACGTGATCGTGTCGCCCTTGATCTCCTTGATCCGTGCGACTTCTGCGCAACTCTTGTCGCGCTTCCACGACGCCGTCTGATCGCTGCCCGCCTCCAAGCAATCCGCCCCGACCTGCAGCTCGGTGTTGGCATGGTATTTAGTCGCCCCGGCTGCCATCTTGATCGTGATGGAGCTGGCTCCCTTCTTCACCGGCTCGACGAGCTTGGAATTCATCGGCACCGGCAACCCATGCTTGTTCTTCTTTTCGTGCATGGTGTAAGGCCGGACCGACATTTCGTACTCGAATCCCGAGATCACGCCATCCGAGTTCCCCGTATCGAATTGGAAGAAGTGGGGATGGATGTTGATCTTGGACGACTGGAAGTTCGTGTAATCGTCGTCGTCCCACTCGCTCGTAAGGATCGAATCCACACAGTCATACACGTTCGCGCGGATGACGAGCGGATATTTCAAGTCGTCGTTGGCCCGGACCAGCTTCTCTTCCTCAGCCAGCACGTAGATCAGGCCGTCCTTGTCGACGATCGCCGGCTCCTTCCCCTGCTTCTTGGCCAGGGTAATGGGCGTCCGGATGAATTTGATGTTGTAGAACTTCTGACCCGCGTTATCGGGGCAGAGACTCCAGCGACCCTGCTCGCCCGGCTTGGCCGGCTCGGAGGTCCGCTCACCGTTCTCGTCCTGGTGGATGGGCTCCAGCCAGGGCGCCCCACTATGGTTCGCCGAGAAGGGCACGCGCTTGCCGAAGTGCGGCTTGAAGAGCGGCCATGCCATTTTGCCTGTCGTCGGATCGAACAGGATTGCCGGCCTGGTGCTGTCATCCCACTTGGCCGCCGCAGTATACTTCGGATACTTGGCAGTGCTTTCCCGCTCGCCCTTGGCGACATTGCTGTCCCACTTCCAGTCCCACACGGTGGCGTCATAGGCCATGATCTGGCCTTTTTCGTCATCCACATGGCCCGGCTTGCCCTGGGCCGGCAAGTACATCTCGACCCAATCCTTGACGTTCACGATGATCGGATCGGATTTCCAGTTGGTCTTCTGGCTCTTGTCCACGATCTTGAACTTCTTGCCGAACCAATCGACCGTGCTGCCGATCAGCTTGTCGGACGAGACGCCGACCTTGATCCGGCCCTGCCGGTCGGGCAATTCCCGCATGTCCGGCATGGTATCGGTGTGACCCGCTCCAACTTGAAGCGTGTTGTACACGCGGCCATAGCCCCACATGCCCGCGACGTAGTGATGCGCCACGTGGCAGTGGAACAGGAACTCACCAGCCAGGTGCTGGGACTGCCCTGCTCCACCCTCGGCCTCGAGGTCGAGCGCTTCAGAGGGGCCGATGACTTCAACGTCCACACGATCGGACTTGGTCCGGACGACCGGGTACTTGATCGGTCCATCCGCCGCCGCGGCCCAGAACTCCTGCTGCTCGGCCCGCGGGCTTCGAAGCCAACGGATCGATCCACTGTGCGGATGGTGCGAGTGGAAGACTTCCGATCCGCCGTGCACGATGCGCCATTTGGTCGGATCGCCGAGATAGCCGCGCGGAATCGTCGTCGGCGCATCGCCGAAGGTATAGGCACTGTAGGCCAGCGATTCATCTTCGAATCCGAAGTATTCATGCTGCAAATGCATCTGATCGATGCCGAACGGCTCGCTGCGATAGTTCAACGCGCGGCCGCCGGGACGATAAGCGTCGGTGAGCGGATCGCGTTGCGGCAAGAAGTCGCCCTTCTTGTTCAGCGGGCGGAAGGCTTCATCCCCGATCTCGTGATAGAAAATCACGTGCTCGCGGAAGTCCGGTCCGGACCCGTTATCGATCATGACCTGCCAGCCGCTCTTGGTCTCAGGCGCAGGCCCCGTGCCGAGCGGATCGAGGTACTTCGACCCCTTCGGCTCCACGATGAAGGCGCCGAAGAGACCTAAGACCGTCAATTCACGGTCATGGCTGTAGGAGTGGAACTGCCGCACCCCCTCCTGCATGTGGGGATGGATGTACCACTCGAACTCCTGCGATTTGCCCGGCGCCACGATGGAATCGGGGTTCGTGGTCGTAGCCGGCTTGCCCGTCGCGCCGATGATCATACTGGAGGCACTGATGAATAGACTGCCATCTTCGCCTTCCATCTGGTTGCGCAGCGTCATCTTCACGCAATCGCCCTGGTTGGCACGGAGCACCAAGGGTTGAATTATGTCACCCTGTAGGCCAGTGGTGACCGCCCCTGGATCGAACCCTTCCTTCTCACGGGCCGCCTTGTTCTTGGCTTCCTCGGTCCGGACCTTGTCGAGGTCCTGCGTCAGCACGTACATGTAGCCGGGGTAGAAATCCAACCACCGGTTCAAGGTGATCTCGACGTTGATCATCGAGACGTCGTACTGCTTGCTCGGCACGCCGGCCGGGCACTTGCCGCCGGACGTCATCACCGGCTCGCCTTTGGACGCATCCGTCATGAGCAGGAAGCTGCTGCCGTCCTGCCCCATGTACTGATGCATCGAGGACATGTTGTTGAAGGCGCCGGACGTCGCTTGAGCCTTGGCGTCCTGCTGCGCCTGCTGTTCGAGCTTCTGCATGAGACGATGGTGTTGCATTTCCATCTTCTCTGCATTGCCGGCACGACCTTCGATGGCGTTTTCCACCACCGTCTGACCTTTCAGTTGCTGTGTCCAGCCCGGCATGGCGACCGGCGAAGCATGTCCCTGATGGGACTCTTCACCCGGCCCCGCTGCAAAGAGCCACGGCGAAGCGACCAAACTTGTCGCCAATGCTGCAGCTTGCAGGGTCAACATCGTCTGCACACGACGCCGCCTGCGTTTAGATTGAAATAAGAAAGACCTCATATAACGGCCTCCTCCTTTGTTGTTGTCCGCCTTACCCGGCGGATGGTTGATGATTGTGAATTCCCGCTATCAGCTCTCAGCGATCTGCCGCCAGCCATCCTTGATTGTCCATGGAAACTGACTACTGACCGCTGATGGCTCCCTGGCTTGCTCCGGCCTGATGGAAAGAGCTGGTGAAGGGTCCCTCTTTGGAGAGGGGAGGGTCATTTCGGAGGCCGGTCCTAAATTACCCAGGCCTTCACCAGCTCGTTCACTTGTGCGCAACTGCTGTGCCGAAATTGTACTCAATTTGGCAAAGCAGATTTTTCAACTGTAGAACAATGGGTTAACTAAGATCACCAGAGAAACGTGAGGAATGCTGCAATGCCCCGTTTTCCAACACAATAGACACCGTTATTACACGAAATAGCTGCAACAGTGCAACTTCAATAAGTTGCACTGTCTAATTTATTGGACACTCCTCAAGATGAAATGTAGAGAAATGGGGCAGCAAGTAGGGCCAAGCCGGAGAAACAGCATGAGAATCGATGAGGTCATTCGATCTCGTACTCGCGGAGCTTGTTGTAGATGCCGGCGCGACTGATCTTGAGGAGGCGAGCGGCTTGGGCTCGGTTGCCACCCGCTTGTCGAAGGGCTTGGAGAATGCGCGTGCGTTCCGCTTGCTGCGTCGCCCCTCGTGCCACGGTGCGAAGATCGTCGGCTGCAGAATCTGTCACGATGCCCACGAGGTCTTTGCACGTCAGCTCAGGACCGCTCGTCGTCACCACTGCGCGTTCGATATAGTGTTGCAACTCGCGCACGTTTCCCGGCCAGGACGCCTCTGCGAGCGCATGCATCGCCTCAGGCAGCACCTTTCTGACGGGTTGGCGATGACGCCGGCACGACACCGTCGCAAAGTGGTTCACCAGCAGAGGGATGTCCTCACGACGGTCACGCAACGCGGGGAGATACAGCGGCAGCACGGCAAGCCGATAGTACAGATCCTGCCGGAACGTCTTCGCCTTGACCAGCTCGACCAAATCCTTGTTGGAAGCCGAAATCACCCGCACATCCACCTTGATCCCGCGCGAGCTCCCCACCGGTTTGATTTCCCCTTCCTGCAAGACGCGCAACAACTTGGCCTGGAACTGGGGAGTGGTGTCGGCAATTTCATCGAGAAACATCGTCCCGCCGTCGGCCTCTTCAAAGAGCCCCTTCTTGTTGACGACGGCTCCCGTGAACGCACCCCTCACATGGCCGAAGAGCTCGCTCTCCAACAGTGTCTCCGTCAAAGAACCGCAATCCACAACGACGAAGGGCTTCCCGCGCCGGTAACTCGCTGTATGGATCGTCTTCGCCACCAGTTCCTTCCCGGTTCCGCTCTCGCCTTGGATCAAGACCGTCGCCTGGCTATCGGCTACCAATCGGATCATCTCGAATAACTGCCGCATCGGCCGGCTTTGGCCGATCAGTTCACCGAGTCTCGTCTCTTTGTCGGCCGTTGGACCCGCCTCGAAAGATCGTTCGGTCGATGCCGCCGATGGCCGGCCTGTGTCCGTCATTCCCTTGAACAACACGAGCACCGAAGCCGGCTCACCTCGACTCGACAGGAGCGCATGAGCCTGGTGCATGCCACAGACTGTTCCATCGCCGGCGGCGGAGCAGGAGATGGATTTCACCTCTTTCGATTCGAACACCTTCGTCGCGGGACAGGTTCCGCAGGGATCCACGCGGTTCACGAACGCTTCGTAGCACTTGGCCCGAACATCTTTGCGAGGGGAATCGGCCCAGGCCGCTTGGTTCGCATAGATGATGTTCAGGTCTCGGTCCAGCACCACGACACGATCGGAGAGGCCGCCTGCCAAGAGTTTGAGCGCCTCTAGGCGAGCACCCAGAACGGGGTCGGCGAGGGGGGGGGGAACGGGATGTTCCGACTGAGATCCGGCCATCTCGAATACTCCTGCAATCCAACACGTCGCGCATGGATCATATCGCTGCTACCCATCATGTTCCAACTTATTTTTTTCACGAGCGGCACCGCTGCCATGATTGGGCAGCAACTCACGGACCCTTGCCTTCAGATCCGTAATCCGAAGAGGCTTGTCGAAATATGCGGTGGCTCCGCATTTTAAGGCTTCCTCTCGCGTCTTCGCATCACCGAAGGATGTCATCAAGATGATCGGGCACCGGGGGGCAAAGGTTCGCAATCGGTTGACATAATCAAGCCCGCCGGCCGGCATCTTCAGATCGGTAATAATCAGATCGGGGACTGCTTTCATCACGGACGTCAGCGCCTCATCTCCGTTGGCCGCTTCTCTGAGTTGATATCCATCACTCCAGAGCTCATCGCACAGGAGATTGCGCATGTCCCCGTCGTCTTCCACCACCAACAGCACGGTCGATGTCCGTTCTTCCATACGCGACCATCCTTTGGCCTTTGGGTCGAGACAACTATCCTGACAGGACGAATAGGCAAGCTATATGCCAATGAGAGAGGCGGACTGAATCGTGAAACCCTCGCAATTTTTGAGGCGTTTGACGGGACGCCGGAGACCGGCAATCTCCTCGTAGGAAAGAGCGCTGGTGAGAAAGACCCCACACGGCAAGCCGCTGCTGTTGCCGGATGCCACAGTCCCTCAACCTCAACCTTCTACACCTTGTTGTTGGTTGATCGGCAGGGTCACGGTGAACGTGGTACCGTTGCCGGGCTCGCTGTCGACAGAAACGGAGCCGCCATGCTCTTCCATAATCCCTTTCACCACCGTGAGCCCCAAGCCGGTCCCCTTGCCGAACTCCTTGGTCGTGAAGAAGGGATCGAAGATTTTGGCGATCACCTCTTGCGGAATGCCATGACCGGTATCGGCCACGGTGAGTTTCACCGTGCCGTCCGACGGGGCCAGGCCGATACGAAGGGTGCCACCCTCAGGCATCGCGTGAATGGCGTTCATCACGAGGTTGATCGCCACCTGACTCATCTGATCCGCGTCGGCAGAGACAAGCGGGCAGGCCTCTGCGAATGTTTTCTCAACCTTAATCCGATGCCGCTCCAACCGTTCATGGAAGATTTCGAGATTGTCCTCGATGGTCCGGCGAAGATCCACCGCCCGGCGTTCCAGCGGCCGCCGGCGCGCGAACGTGAGTAACTGGTTCATCACTTTGGTGATGCGCTCGACTTGGCTGATGATCGTCTTGAGCCCCTTCTTGGTCGGCTCGTCCCTGACCCGTTCCATCAAATACTCAGCCCGGCCGAGGATCACGTTCATCGGAGTCCCGATCTCGTGCGCCATACCGGTGGCCAGGGTCCCCAACTCCGCAACCCGTTCGGTCCGGCGAAGCTGCTCCTCCAACTTCTTGCGCTCGCTGATGTCCACGGCCATCCCGCCGACGTAGCGCGCGCCCGATGCATCGCTGACGGGAAACTTGAAAGCCAGCCACTGTTCGACCTCTCCTTCCAACCCGGGCATCGTTTCGACTTTTTCGACCGGCGCATTCGTGACCAGGACCAGCGCGTCGTTGTCGTGGAGCTGATGCGCGATGGCCGGCGGCCAGATGTCAAAGTCCGTCTTACCTAAGACGTCGGCGGACGGTTTGTTCAACCGCCGCTCGAACGGCCTATTCACATACACATAATGTCCCAGCGTGTCCTTCAGAGAGGCCACCGCCGGGCTGTGGTCCATGAAGGCTTTGAACCGCGCTTCGCTTTCCTTCAGGGCAAGCTCGGCCCGATGGCGCCCGGTGACATCCCGCAGAACGACCGTAAAGTACTTGCCCCCGTCGATGCCGATCTGCGAGATCGCCGCCTCGGCGGGAAACTCTTCCCCGTTCGCGCGCAACCCCGTGATGACTCCAAGCGATTCCATTCTGCGGTTGGTGACGCCGGATTGCCCGAAGGCGGCGATATATCCGTGGTGAGCCCCGCGAAACCGTTCCGGAATGAAGCGGTCGATCGGCCGGCCGATCGTCTCCTCGGCCTGGCACTGAAACATCCGCTCGGCAGCTTGATTGAACAACACTATTTGTTGTTCGTCGTCCACTGTGATGATGGCATCCATCGCCGACTGGACGATGCCTTCCAGCCTGAGCGCGCGGACCGCCGTCTTCTCTTCAGCCCGATGCCGGCCTTTCGTAGCGGAGAGCGACCCCTCGTGAGCTCTTCGACGACCGACCATCCCGAACGCGAACGCCCACATCGCAAAAAGCCCGGTTGCGCTGTTGAACAGCGCGATGTGACGGGGAATTCCGGGAGGGGAGGACATGACCCCTACGATCATCAGCACCGTACAGAGGATCGAGAAATAGATCGGAGCCCGTTCATGGGGGGTGGTAACGGTGAGCAGGAGAGGAATGAGATACAGCATCCACACGGCCCACCCGAGGGGCGTGAGCACATCGAGCACGAAGATACAGACCGTCAGGACCAGGATGACTCCGTACTCCATCGCGACCGCTCTGTTGTCGTCCCGCGTCACGCTACTCCTGCCCCTTCCCCTCGATCTCTCCAAGCTTGCGGTACAGTGTCTTGCGGTCGATCCCCAGCAGATGCGCGGCCTGGTACTTGTTGCCGCCGGTTTTTTCGAGAATCTTCTGGATGTATTCTTTCTCGACGGCATCCAACGGCAGGGTACGCTCGGCGGCCTCGTCGAGGACCCTCCGATCGCCCCGTGCGCCCTGTACCGTTGCCGGCAGGTCCTCGGGGATAATTTTCTCGCTTCGGCTCAGGGTCACCGCACGTTCGATCACGTTCTCCAGTTCCCGCACATTCCCCGGCCAGGCGTAATCGACCAATAACGCCAGCGCCGACTCGCTCATTCCCCTCAGCTGTTTCCCGCGTGCGGCCGTGCACTTCTTCAGGAAGGCTTCGGCCAGCATGGGGATATCCTCGCGGCGCTCTCGCAGCGGCGGTAAGCGGAGCTCGATGACATTGAGGCGATAGAAGAGGTCGTCCCGAAACCGTTTGGCCTTCACTTCTTCCGCCAGATTGAGATTCGTCGCGGCGATGATGCGGACATCCACGGGGATCGGCTTCGTGGCACCCACGCGACGGATTTCCTTTTCCTGAATCGCCCGGAGGATCTTGGCTTGGAGCATGAGCGGAAGCTCGCTGATCTCGTCCAGGAACAGCGTCCCCTTCTGCGCTTCCTCGAACAACCCTCGTTTATCCATCTTCGCGTCGGTGAAGGCGCCGCGCACATGTCCAAACAGCTCGCTCTCCAAGAGCGTGTCCGGAATCGCCGCACAGTTCACCGGCACGAACGGGGCATCCCGCCGGTCGCTGTTATAGTGAATGGCCTTCGCGACCAGTTCCTTGCCGGTCCCGCTCTCGCCGGTGATCAACACATTCGTCGGGCTGTCCGAGACGCGGCGGATGAGCTCGAACACCGCCTGCATCGGCTTGCTCTTCCCGAGAATCTGGTGAAAGCTGTATTCCTTGTGCACCTCGCGCCGCAGCCGGCTGACTTCCCGCCGGAGCGCCGCTTCGCGGATCGAGCGTTCGACGACGCGAAGCAGTTCCTCCGTCTTGACCGGCTTGGCGAGATAATCGCTCGCCCCGTGTTTCATCGCGTCGACCGCGGTCTCTACCGATCCAAACCCGGTCATGAGAATCACGCCGATGTCGGGATAGGTTCGTCTGATCTCGCCGAGCAACTCGGTGCCCTGCATGCCCTTCATGCGAAGATCCGTTAAGACCACCGCATAATCCTCTTCGCTCAGTCGCTGCAGCGCGTCCTGCCCGCTGGCCGACGGCACCACGTGATGCCCCCGACCCTTGAGCACGTCGCAGACCAAGTCGCGCATCTCCGCATCGTCGTCTACCACCAAAATCGCGCCCCATTCTTCAGTCATCGACGTCGTCCCTCTCTCCGCAGCCCGTGGATTGACGCATGGTTCGCACCGCATCTGCACCCATTTCCGCAACCAGCCCGCTTGGTCGAACGCCGGCACGTACTCCACGCACAGAGTCCGCTCGGGCCGGCCCACGCTGCTGCATCACGGAAGAAGCCCGGCAGCCTTCTTCGGGTGGAGTCAGCCTAGAGCCTAGAAGGTTGCGCCCAGGTGGTCAAGAGGCCGCCGCCACTTCCTTCGCCTTGTCCTCCGGCATATCCAGGACCTGGACTCGGCCCGTGGCGATCTCGATTTCATGGTCGTGATAGAACCGGTTCCAGACATCGAGCGGAACACGGGCGCGTGAGACAGGCTTGGCGACAAAGTACTCCACTTCAGTATCCCAAACTTGATCGGCTCCTGGGTGCGGGCTTTCTCAGGAACAGGCCAGGTTGGCTCTTCGTTTGAATCCAACCTGGCGACGCAGAGCACCTTTACTTCGGAAACGACGCCGGCGCCTTGACGTATTGCCATCCTTCCCCGTTCAGCGTATGGAGAAATTCAACCACGTCGCGCTTTTCTTGGTCTGTCAACTCGAGCGGAATGATCAGCTCGTCCTGGTGAGGATTCTTGACACCGCCCTGATTATAAAAGTTCACGACGTCCTCGAGGGTCTTGAACCGCCCGTCGTGCATGTAGGGTGCGCTCCGAGCAATTTCTCGCAAGGTCGGCGTCTTGAACGCCCCGATATCCTCGGGATTCTTGGTGACCATATAGCGACCGAGGTCGACTTTATTGTCGTCCCATCCGATACCGAGGTTATGAAATTTTTCATCGGTGAAGTTAAACCCGGAATGACACTTGGTGCACCGTGCCTTCCCGCGAAACAGTTCCAACCCTCTCTGAGCCTCCGCCGAAATCGCCTTCTCTTCCTGTCCCATATCGAATCGGTCTGCCGGGCTATTTCCTGAGAGGATCGTCCGTTGGAAACTGGCAATCGCCTTTCCTACGCCATCGATCGTGATGTCCGTGCCAAAGACCTGCTGAAACAGTTTCCGATAGCCCTGGACCTTCTTCATCTTGGCGACCATCTCGTCATGGTTGGCAAAACCGTGCTCGATGGGGTTGATAAATGGCCCAACCGACTGTTCTTCCAATGTCGCGGCGCGACCATCCCAGAACTGGCCTTTGCTGAACAGCCGATTCAGTGATGCTGGAGCGCTGCGACCTCCCTTTTGCCCGCGAATGCCGGTCGACACGCGCTGGCCATCTGTAAAAGCGAACTGCGGCATGTGGCAACTGGCACAGGCAACCGTATTGTCTTTCGATAGACGCTTGTCGAAAAACAACAGGCGTCCGAGTTCGATCTTTTCTTTCGTCAGCGGATTGTCATCCGGAATCGCCATCGCGCTCTCGTCCAGGCCGAACGGAATCTGTAACGTGTACTCGCCGTGTGCGGCCCCTGCTGCTTTCGCTGCTCCTGCGTCGGACACAGCTTTTTCACCCTGCGCCGCACCCGATGGGATCACAACGAACATGCCGGACACAGTCAACGCACACACCGATACCACGATAGCAAGTCTCTTCCTCATGATCTTCAGCCTCCTTTCAGACCTCGCATCTCATATATGGAAAGCAATTAGCGACACGTTTTGCAGCGCCCTTCGATCAACATACGCACTTCCCTGATCTCGTACCCTTTGAGCTGTACTTTTGCTTGCGCGGCCGTCAGCAGATCGTACGGCATGTCTTCTATCTTGCCGCACTTCAGACATTTGAAATGGTGGTGCGGCTCGACGTTCGGGTCGACACGCGTCGATTCCTGCTGCACAAGCACCTCTTGGAGCACACCAGCCTTGGTCAATGCCCTGATCGTGTTGTAGACCGTTGCTCTGGAGATGAAAGAAAACTTCTTCTTGACCTTCTTGTAGACCTCATCCGGCGAAGGATGGTCCCGGTTTTCCGCAAGGAACTCCATCACCGCCGCACGTTGCGCAGTGACCGCTAGGCCTTTTTGCTTGAGCTGGTCGGCAATATGTTTCATCTGAGTATTAGATTAATTCTAATTATATAATTTGTCAAGACGTTGGGAGACAAATCCGGAACGTCCTATGAGCGCGCGGACCGGACCTCTGCGGTCGAGCTATCTTGCTCTGCGAAGTGGGCAGGCTTCATCTCAGGTGAGACAACTGTTGGCCTGCGGCCCTTCATCACACGGTAATACAGCACCGGGATAACCACGAGCGTCAGCAGGGTCGAGGCGCCGACCCCGAAGAGCAGCGAGACGGCCAGGCCCTGGAAGATGGGATCCAAGATGATGACGAACGCGCCGACCATCAAGGCTGCCGCCGTCAGCAGAATGGGCCGGGTCCGGATCGCGCCGGCCCGGATCACCGCCTCCACGAGCGGCACCCCCTGCGCCTCCTGATGTTGGATGAAATCCACCAGCAAGATGGAATTCCGCACGATGATGCCGGACAGGGCGATGAACCCGATCATCGACGTCGCGGTGAAATAGGAACCGGTCAGCCAGTGACCGGGCAGAATGCCGATCAATGTCAGCGGGATCGGCGCCATGATGATGATCGGCGTCAGGAAGGACTGAAACTCGCCGACAATCAGAAGGTAGATGAGCAGCATCGCAATCGCGAAGGCCAGCCCCATATCGCGGAACGTCTCGTAGGTGATATGCCACTCCCCGTCCCATTTCACCGAGATCCGGTTTTCCGACCAGGGTTGTGCGGCATAATGTTGTTCGACTTGATATCCCTCGGGCAGGCGATAGGCGTCCAGCTTCTTCCCCACTCCGAGGACTCCGTAGACCGGACTTTCCGCTTGTTCAGCCCCTGGCCCGCCGACATCCCCGACGACATAGACCACCGGCTTCTGGTTCTTGTGATAGATGGTCTTCTCCTGCACCGTTTGCTCCAACCTCAACAGCTCCGAGAGTTGAACGAGACCGCCTGAGGTATTTCGCAACCCGATTTCGCCGAAATGTTCGAGACCGGTCCGCTCGGCCAAGGGAAGCCGCAACACCACCTGGACCGGCTCCTTCTCCAGAGGCAGGTGCACCAACCCGACCCTGGCTCCCTCCAGCGCCATCCGGATCGTCTTGACGATGTCTTCCGACGGCACGCCGGCCAACGCGGCTTTGACGCGATCGACCATAAAGAGATACTTCACTTGATCGGCCTCGATGGAATCGTCCACATCGACCACGCCCGGCGTACTCTCAAACAACCGGCGCAGATCGCGCGCCACGGCGATCTGGCGTTCATAGTCCGGGCCGTAGACTTCCGCGACGAGCACCGATTGGACCGGCGGACCCGGCGGGACTTCGACCACCTTCACATTGGCCCCATATCGCCGGCCGATCTGCTGCACCTCCGGCCTGATCCGATGGGCGATTTCATGGCTTTGGGCGCGGCGCCGGTCTTTGGGCGCAAGATTGATCTGGATGTCCGCTTGGCTCGGTTCATCCCGCAGGAAGTAATGCCGGACCAGCCCGTTAAAGTTGAACGGCGACGGAATGCCGACATACGCCTGGTAGTCGCGGACATCGGGAACCGTTGCGACATAGCGCGTGAGCGCTTTGGCTACGCGGGCCGTTTCTTCCAGCGTCGTTCCCTCCGGCATATCGATCACGAGTTGCAGCTCGCTCTTGTTGTCGAAGGGCAGCATCTTGACGACAACATCACGAGTGTAAAAGAGCGCGAGGGAGCCCAAGAGAAGGAATGCAATCATGGCAAGAAACACAGACGTGAGCACCGGGTGGGAGAGAATGGGCGTGAGCAGCCGGTCGTAGAGGCGATAGGTCCACCCCTTCTCATCTCCCTCATGGTCGACGCCGGCCATCGTCACGCCCTCGCGATAGCAACTCTGGCAAAACCAGGGGATCACCACGAAGGCGACAAGGAGCGAGAAGAACATGGCGATGGACGCATTGATCGGGATCGGCCGCATGTACGGTCCCATGAGACCGGACACGAAGGCCATCGGGAGCAACGCGGCGATCACCGTGAAGGTGGCCAGGATCGTCGGATTGCCCACTTCGTCCACGGCGACGATCGACGCCTCACGGTGCGGGAGCCGCCGGAGCGTGAGATGCCGGTAGATATTCTCCACCACCACGATCGCATCGTCCACCAGGATGCCGATCGAAAAGATCAGCGCAAAGAGCGTGACCCGATTGATCGTGTAGCCGATCATCATCGAGGTGAACAGCGTTAATGCGAGGGTGAGAGGAATCGCGAGTGAGACGACCAGCGCCGGACGCGGGCCCAGCGCCAAGCCCAGAAAGACCACGACGGCCACAACCGCGATCAGTAAATGCCGGAGCAACTCGTTGGCTTTTTCATCGGCAGTGTCGCCGTAATCCCGCGTGACCGTCACGAGAACATCGGCGGGCAAGATCGTTCCTTTCAGCTCATTGACCTTCTGGATCACTTGTCGTGCGACCTCGACCGCATTGGTCCGAGGCTGCTTCGCCACTGCGACAGTGACCGCCGTAGTCTCGTGGGGCGTGGACTCCTCCATCGTTTCACGTTTCACGTGTAACGTGTCACGGGCGCTGCCGGCGCCGTGCCCGAACCACACGTAGTTCATCACCTCGCCCGGGCCATCCGTCACAGCGGCCACTTGGCGCAGGTACGTCGGCCGTCCGTGACTCACTCCGACCACTAAGGACTCCAGGTCCTCGCGCGAGCGAATAAACCGGCCGGTCTCCAACACATAGTCCCGGTTCTCGCTCTGAAACCGGCCTGCCGGCAGCGCGAGATTCTCCCCTTGGATAATCGACGCCATGTGCAGCGGCGTCATCCCGTAGGCCTTCATGCGGCTCGGATCGAGCTGGACCCGCAGTTCGCGCCGGCTTCCCCCGGCAATAAATCCGCCGGACGTGTGCGGCACTTTCTTGATCTCCTCCAGCACATGCTGCGCGAGTTGCCGCAGTTGAAAGTCCGAGTAGCGCTCGCTGGAGAGGGTCATCGTCACGATGGGCACATCGTTGATGTCGCGTGGCTTCACCTGAAACCCTCCGGCTCCGGTCGGCAGGAGGTCTTGGTTCGACATCAACTTGTCGTAGAGATCGACGAGACTCTGCTCCATCGGCTCGCCGACAAAGAAACGGACGATGAGCAACGCCCCGCCCGGTCTCGACAGCGAGTAGACGTACTCGACGCCTTTAATTTCGGAGATCTTCCGCTCCAACGGTTTGGTCAGTTGCCCCTCGACCACGTTCGCGGAGGCACCAGGAAAGGGCAGGAACACGTCGACCATCGGCACGACGATCTGCGGTTCCTCTTCGCGCGGCGTGAGCAGGATGGCAAAGAGGCCCAGCAGCAGCGCGCCGAGCATGATCAGGGGGGTGAGCTTGCTGCCGATGAAGAGCGCGGCGATGCGCCCGGAAAGACCGTAACGGGTGAACCGTGAGACGTGAGGCGTATCTAGAGGAGCCTCCTTCATATCGCCTTCCCCCTCACCCCTTACGCCTGACCGGTCACGGCGTCGTCGCCGGCGCGGCCACGGCTTCGGTGATCTCGACCCGCGCTCCGTCCACTCCCTGGGATGCGTCCGCCAGAATCCGTTCTCCCCCGTTGAGGCCGGAGAGGATTTCTACGCTCGCCCCCATCGTGCGCCCGACCTTGACCCATCGCAAATGCGCGGTTCTATCCGGGCCGACGACAAACACGCCGGTGAGCTGGCCGCGTTCGATGACGCCGGGCGTGGAGACCACGAAGGTCCGGCTGGTGCCTTTCCCCAATTGCATGCGGCCGAACATGCCGGTCTTGAGTCCCGGGGCCGGCGGGAGGTCCACCTTCACGAGGAAGGTATGGGTCGCGGCGTCGCCGGACGGCAGAATCTGGGCGATCGTCCCGGCAACCGGCTGGGCACCGAGTGCGTCGATCACCACCGCGGTCTTGTCGCCCACGGTCACGGATTTCAAGTCGCCCTCGGAGACCATGGCTTCCAATCGCAGATGTGTCGGATCTTCGATCTTCAGCATCGGCTGCCCCGGTACAGCCAGCTCCCCGACCTCCACATGCTTCTCCGTGATGGTGCCGTCGAACGGTGCGTTGAGCACCGTGTAGCTGAGCTGGGCTTCAGCCGCCTGCTTGCTCGCTTCGGCCACCTTATACGCACGAGTCGCGTTGTCGAGTTCCTGCTTGGCAACCGACTCCTCGGTATAGAGTCGCTTCATGCGCACCAGGTGAGACTTGGCGTTCTCCACCTCGGCTTGAGCTCGCGCGAGATTGGCTTGCAGATCGCGACTATCCATCACGACGAGCACCTGGCCTTTCGAGACCAGGGCTCCCTCGCGCACCCGAACTTCCTGCACCGTCCCCTGGACCTTGCCGGAGAGTGTGGCCTGCGCCACCGCCGCCACTTGCCCCGTGACCTCGACGACGATCGGGAACTGCACCGCGCGGACTTCTTCCACCGGCGCGTTGACCGTGGCTCTCACGGCAGGAGTCTCCGGCTGGATCGGCTCCTCACGCGGCCCACAGCCGGCAAGCAGAAACAGACTGAGACCGAGGCGGAGGCGGAGAGATACATGGTTGCACTTCCTCAGCCTCACCCTCAACCTTGACCTTTCTGGAATCGGCCCGTCACCAGATCCTGACGAGCCCCTCCGACCCGCTCATCGTAGAACGCGTGCATGCGGTTCTGCTTGGCCTGATTCAAGACCAGCTCGGCGGTCAACAGATCGATCACCGGCGCGATGCCGGACTCATAGCGGTTTCGGATGATACGGAGGTTTTCCTCGGCCTGCGCGACCGCGCCCTCGCTGACTGCGATCCGTTCGCGCGCGGCATCCAGGCCATAATAGGCCTCCACTACTTCGACTTCAATCTCTCGACGTTTGGCCGCCAACAGCTCCCGCGCTTTTTCCTCATGAGCGCGTGCCTTCCGCACCTGGGCTGCATCGCTCAGCCCGTTGAATAGATTCACGCTGATCACGCCGAACGCTCCATAGTTGTTCTGCCCGTTCGGCCCGATCGGAAACGTACTGTTATTCTCGTAGGTCCCCTGCAGATTGAAATTCGGCAGATAGGCGGATTGGGCCATCCGCGTTTGCATCTCCGCCTTCCGTAGTTCGACTGCGAGCATGCGGTAATCCGGTCTTGCCTCCATCGCCGTCGCCACGACCGCCTCCAGTTCTTGATGAACGCCGGGAGCCGTGGAGAGTCCTTCGGTGACATCGACCGGCTCATCCAGCCCGATCGCGTGACGCAGCGCCACGCCCGCGATCCGCACCATCTGGGTCGCACGAATCGCTTCTTCCCGCAGCGCCGCCAGGCGGACTTCCGCTTGCAGGGAATCCGACTTCACCGTCGTCCCCGCCTTGAACCGCGACGCGATCTGTTTCGCGTTGGCCTCGGCGATCTGGACCGTCTCCCGTGCAATTCCCCGGACCGCTTCGGCAAGCACGAGATCGTAGTACGCTTTCGTCACGGTGAAGAGCACGCGTTGTCGCATGTGTTCAAAATTCTCCTCGGAGACGGCGTGTCCAAGATCGGCGATCTTGACGCCCAACCCTTCGCGGCCGCCGTTGTAGATCGGCTGCATGAGGTTGACCGCCGACCGGTAGTTCTCGACCGAGCCCGGCCGATTCAAGGTATTCATGTCGAAGCCTGCCTGTGTGAAACGGCCTTGATTCAGCAGCAGGCCGAAGGCTTGTGCGGGATTATTCGTATTGGTCCAGCCTTCGACGGCCTCGACCTTCGGCATGTAGGCCGACTGCGCGATCTGGCGCTGCGCCTCCGCCGAATGCATATCCTGGCGGGATGCCTTCAGCACCGGACTGTGTTGCATGGCAAGTTCCAGCGCCTGCTCCAGCGTCAACTCACGAGCCGCGTGCACCGGCGCGATCGGCCACGCCAGACTGAACGCGACGAGCAGACCCACATAGGTAGACAACGATACTCCCGGAGTCGGTCGCTTGACGGCTCGCATCGGCAATCTCCTTTCGTTAAGCGATAGGCTATGGACTAGAGGCGAAGGGCTAGAGGTAAGCCTTACTCCTGCACGCCGAGCTTCCGCAGCAGCGCCATCATCGGACACCGGCCGGTGAACGCGGACTGGATCAGGTTCGCAGCCACGAATGCCGCGAAGTAATTCCAGTACGGATGCACCACGGCTCCCAAGGCAATCGCGAGCAGCACAAACACCCCGGCGATCACGCGCAACCATTCATTGAGTCTCATGAAGTTCCTCCCTTCCGTTCTGCCTATAAGAGACGACGTGGGGGGAAAAGATTCAGCGTGGGAAGCCAACGGGTGGATCGAAGGATGTGGGCTGGAAACGGGAATCAGAACAAATGGTTGGGCCGATACACCGTCGGAGCAAGACCGCAACCTTCAGATGACCGGCGCTCAGGAGCGCGTGATCGTGGATTTCATCAAACTGTCGGCCTGCGGCGGAGAGAACCCTTGATAGCCGCGGTGGCGCTCGGCTAACTCAAGGACCGAGAACGGATGGCCGTCCACCATCTCAGGAGCCGTGAAAATTTGCCGCAACACACCGCCCGGCGCACCGACGATCTCGCCGGTGAAGACGACTCCTTTCGCTTTGAGACACTGCATCGCCTTCTCGATATCTTCGACACGAGCTGCAATATGGTGAAGGACTCGGTCACCGAATTTCGCGACCCATCCAGGGATGACGCTGGTCGTGCCTCGCGCATCAGCATACGCCTGATCGACGAACAGAGCCGGATATCCCGCCGCCCGATAGACCTTCGCATACCAATCGTCGTAATTGATCGTCTCCGAACAGGCATAGCCGAGCCGGACAAACTCCTCCGCCCGTTGGTCGATATCGAGCGTCCGAACGGCAAGGTGGTCGAACACCGGCTGCAATCCCACTCCCGCGTCCTCCAGCATGTCCCTCAGAATACGCGCTGCCCGATTTCCAACGAGGTAGTCCGCCGTCATTCTCGCAATCAAGGCATCCAATTCTGTTCTCTGTTCCATGGCACCCCCTTCTGATGCAATGATGAATGGTGAATGGCGCGCGCCTCAGTTCCTTATTTCCCAAATTGGATCCCCTGTGCCAACGGGAGGTCGGTCCCCCAATTGATCGTGTTCGTCTGTCTCCGCATATAGGCTTTCCAGGCATCGGAGCCGGCTTCGCGGCCGCCGCCGGTCGTTTTCTCGCCGCCGAACGCCCCTCCGATCTCCGCGCCGGACGTGCCGATGTTCACATTCGCGATCCCGCAGTCACTGCCTGCGGTGGACAAGAATTGCTCGCTATGCCGGAGAGTACCGGTGAACAGCGCGGAGGACAAGCCTTGTGGCGCAGCATTGTGCATTGCGATCGCCTCATCCAGCGTGGCGTAGGTCATCACGTACAAGATCGGGGCAAAGGTTTCTCGCTGCACAACCTTCCAATGGTTCTTGGCTCGCACGATCGTCGGTTCGACAAAATGGCCGGGACCATCCAGCACCGTTCCGCCGTAGAGGATCTCGCCGCCTTCGCTCTTCACTTCGCCGAGCGCCGCTCGATAAGCCTCGACCGCCGCCCGATCAATCAGCGGCCCCATCAGGACGCCTGGCTCCAGCGGATTCCCGATCCGCACCTGTTTATAGGCCGACACGAGCCGGGACACCAGGTCAGCATACCGCGATTCATGCACGATGAGGCGGCGCGTGCTCGTACATCGCTGGCCGGCCGTCCCCACTGCGCCGAACACGATAGCCCTTGTCGCGAGGTCGAGGTCGGCGGTCTCGTCCACGATGATGGCGTTGTTCCCGCTGAGTTCCAGCAACGTGCGCCCTAAGCGGCTCGCTACAACTTCCGCAACATGGCGCCCCACCGCGACGGACCCGGTGAAGGAAATCAGGGGAAGACGCTGGTCGCGCACCAGCGTGTCCGCAAGCGCCGTCTGGTCGGTGACGAACAACGAGAAGATTCCCTCGTACCCTTGCTGGGCCATGACGTGATTGCAGATGCGCTGGACGGCGATGGCGCAGAGGGGCGCTTTCGGCGACGGTTTCCACACCACGGTATCGCCGGCAATCGCGGCGATGAAGGCATTCCAGGCCCAGACGGCGACAGGAAAGTTGAAGGCTGTGATCGCACCGACCACCCCGAGAGGGTGCCATTGCTCATACATGCGATGGCGGGGCCGCTCCGAATGCATGGTCTGCCCGTACAACATGCGCGACTGCCCGACCGCGAAGTCCGCCATGTCGATCATCTCTTGGACTTCCCCATCGCCCTCCGCCTTGATCTTGCCGACCTCCATCGCAACGAGGCTCCCCAGCGCGTCTTTCTTGTCCCTCAACGCCTGGCCGATCAATCGGACCAGTTCGCCCCGTTTGGGGGCCGGCACCATGCGCCACTCCTGAAACGCCGTGGTCGCATCCTGCATGATTGTCTCGTAGTCCGCTGCGGAGCAGAGGTTCACTCGCGCGATCACCTGACCGGTGGAGGGATTGATGGATTCCAATACGCCGGCATCCGTTGCGCGCGACCACCGGCCGGCTCCCGAACTTCCACCTGAATTCAGCGGCTCAATGCCGAGCTCCTTCAGGATTTCCATGGCCACCTCTCGCAGCCTGCCTACCGAAAACAGGTACCAAAGGGGTTGGCAAGGATGTCGGCTAGCGGGAACGTTTCCTGAGTCACAAAGCCTCGATGCGCACCAGGACGGTTCAGCACCAGATCCACCACGCTGCAGAGACTCGACGCAGTCGTCACCTGAATGGCCGACCACAGCCTCCCACGGATCGTTTGCGGATAAATCTTTTTCACGTAATTGTCTTCAAACAGCTCTCCCCGGCGCGTTCCGGTTACCGAGGCATAGATCAACACCACGTCCTGCAAGGTCTGCGGGACGGCGTTCTCCAGAATGCGTTTGAGCGTCTCTCGATCGTCGTTGAGCTTCAGATCGTTCATCAGGAGGTGAATCTTCTCGCAATGGCCGGGGTAGCGCAGCGTCTTATAGTTCATCGTCCGGACCTTGCCGGCGTAGGTATCTGCCAACGTTCCCAGCCCTCCCGACGTATTGAACGCTTCGTACAGGAGCCCGTCTACTTCAATCGTCTCATACCCTTCTAACGGCAACAGCGGCACCTTCCGGCCCCCTTCGATCCCATAACAGATGTTCCCGTATTCGTTGATCAGACCATCGGTCGACCAGGTCAGGGAGTACTTGAGCGCATTGCTGGGATGGACCGGCAAGGCGCCGACTCGCATTTTGACCGTGTCCAGCCGGTCGAAGCGGGTCATCAGGTCGTGCGTCACGATGCTGATGAAGCCCGGGGCCAGCCCACACTGCGGAACGAAGGCCCGATCCGCTTTGGCTGCGATCGCCTTGATCCGATCGGTCACCTCGATATCTTCGGTCAAATCGAAATAGTGCAAGTGGTGGGACTGAGCAAGGTTGGCCACTGCGACATTGCAGAAGTACGGTAAACTCGAGACCACTGCGTCAACAGAGTGCGCAGAGAGATAGGCTTCGATCGCGCCAGGGGAGCGGACATCCAGCGCACAGGGCGTCACTCCGCTCAGCCCCAGGTCGCCGGCCACGCGCTTGGGGATCTCGAGCGTGAGATCTCCGAGATGAACCGAATAGCGGCCGGAGGCCGCCAGCAGGCAGGCAATGAGAGACCCGATCTTTCCCGCGCCAAGGACCAGAACTTGTGGCATGACTCCTCCTTCGCTTGGTCATTATTATATCCTTCTACGACCAAAATGCAGAGGCCATTGACTCATCAAGTTTCATTGATATACAAAGGACCATGCCTGTCGCCGCATCTCATCAGATCGAACGCGCTGCTCGGCTCTTCCATGCCCTGGCTGATCCGATTCGCCTCTTCCCTTTCCGTCCCGTTTGAAGTCCTGCTCTATTCCGTCCTTGCGTTCATCGTCATCCCGCTTGTCGTGGGCATGATCCTCCGGACGTGGTTGATCGGACGGCACGGACAAGCGTGGTTCGAGCGAACCCTCCTGCCGCGTTTCGCTCCCGTTACCATTGTGGCGTTGCTCACCACGCTTGTCTTGATTTTCGCATTCCAGGCCGAGAACATTCTCGGCAAGTCGCTCCATGTGTTCCTCATTGCTGTTCCCATCCTGCTCCAGGTCTATCTGAACTCGTCGTTGGCCTATGGATTGATGAAATTGCTCAACGTGGAATATGCGGTGGCGGCGCCTGGGGCGCTGATCGGCGCGAGTAATTTTTTTGAACTGGCCGTGGCAACGGCCATTGCCCTCTTTGGACCGGACTCCGGCGCCGCTCTGGCTACCGTCGTGGGAGTGTTAGTGGAGGTCCCGGTGATGCTCTCCGTCTGCGCGCTGTGCAACCGGACGCGTCACTGGTTCCCTGGAGAACCCGTGAGGGGTGAGGCATGAGGGTGCTCTTTCTCTGTACCGGCAACTCGGCCCGCAGCCAGATGGCGGAGGGACTCTTGCGCCATCTCGCAGGGGACCGTTTCCAGGTCGCGAGCGCCGGCACCAACCCGGCAGGGCTGAACCCCTACGCCGTCGAAGCCATGCGGGAAATCGGCATCGATATTTCCCACCATGTGTCCGAGCGAGTGGAGGCGTATCTCGAAGACACCTTCGATCACGTGATCACGGTCTGCGACCGTGCGAAGGAATCCTGTCCCATCTTTCCGGGATGTCCGACGCAGTTACACTGGAGCGTTGAGGACCCTGCCGCAGTTCAGGGCACCTACGAGCAACGTCTGGCCACGTTTCGAGCGATTCGCGATCAGATTGAACGGCGGATCCGCCGATTCATGGCTGAGAACAGATGACTGGGAGAGACGGTACCGCCGAGGGAGGCGTTATGCCGGGGGGGCAGAAGTCCGGGGAGCGCGAGAAGGAGTAAGCAGGCCCCGGCCGGAAGGCGCGTGCCTTTGCGCGTCTATCGCTTCAAACAGGAGGCAACACTTCAATCGCCCGCAGACGCCGAGCAACCGCGGATCATCCACCGGCAACCCCAACGCCCGAGCCTGTTTGACGGTGACCGGCCGGACATCGCTCAGAAAGCCGGCGCAGCAGAGCACTAGACCACAGGTATCGATCCCTCCGAGGCGGCTCGCTTCTTCTCGTACGCCGACCTGGCGCATCTCGATCCGGCCGCCGAATCGCCGAGCCAATGCCCGGACTAACTCACGGAAATCGATCCGGTCATCCGCGGAATACACGAACGTGATCTGCCGCCGGTGAAACGAACAGTAGACTTCTATCAGCTTCATCCTGAGACCCAAGGCAGCAGCTTGTTGTCGGCACAGGACCATGCCTTCCTGCGCCAGACATTCATGCCTGGAGATGGCAGTGGCCTCCTCCGACGTGGCCTTCCTCAGGATTGACGTCATGACTCGCATCGGCGGAGTGAACGACATCGGATAGGGCTCCGTATACACCACCCCATAGGTCAGTTCTCCATCCAGGTCGAGCATCACCCTGTCGCCGACCCGAAGGGCTGCGGCCCCGGCTCCCATTTTCTTGACCTCGCCACGATCCCGAACCTTGACGCCGGTCAACCGAACGGTTTGGGAATAGGTCTGAGCAAGTTCGTCGGCAATGAGGTTCTCAATCATAGCGGCATCATACACAAAATCGTACAGCAGCGAAACCCCTCTACGGGCGACGAGCCTGACGACCGATCCTCCCCAACCAGTTGGAACATCAAGACTTCTTAGCAGAGGAATGGGCTTCTTCGTTTATGTTAGTCTACTACGTCCGCGAGGATGACGGTTGACATGGCCACAGGCTCAGGTGGCGTGACCGGACAGACTTTATTTATGGGAGTGCCGTTGCTATGGTGCGAATTCCAACCCGGGTCGTCTTGCCGTTTGGGTACCATATTTCAGTCCGACAGGTGCCGGACTCGGAGATGGACCGGCAGGACCCGAACGCCGATGGGATCTGGGATAACGAAACAAAGACGATCTACATCCGGAAGCGTCTGCCCGTCACCAGGCGCCGCTATATTTTGGCCCACGAACTGGGTCACGCATGGCTCGACTGGCAGCATCGCTACCTCGATGACGGCAAAGCCAGAACCTAGCCCGGTGCATCGGGCTGTTACGGAGCCGGCTCCGTTTTCGCCAAGGCGAAGACGAGATTCCACTCCGCTGCCATTATTCCATTCTCCCCTTTGGTCGTTCCCGCCGGTCGCGCTATGCTGTCGTGACTCCCTCCCCTGAAAGGAGCGACTCATGGACCTGACTCCGTTTCTGTTCGGGCTGTATAAACTTGCCAAGTACGGACTCTACCCCCTGTCCTGGATCGTCCTGCTGCTGGGGCTGCTGGCTCTCATTGCTCTGCTGCCCCACTCGCCGCGCCGGCTCCGTTGGATTCGCCTGCTGTCGGTCAGCGCGCTGGTCATCCTCTGGGTCCTTGCCGCTCCCATCACCGGCAGCAAGCTCATCGGGATTCTGGAGAGCTGGTACCCACCCTTCGACCCGGCACTCGGCCAACATTTCGATGCCGTGGTCGTCCTCGGAGGAGGCATCAGGGCCAAAGGCACGCTCCGGCCGGCCGATGAACTCAGCGATCTGACCGCGCGGCGCACGACCTGCGGCGCGGAGTGGTATCTCCAGGGTGTCGCGCCGAAACTGCTGCTCTCCGGCGGCGACGGGAGAATCTTCGGCCACGGGCCGAGGGAATCCCATGAAATGCGTCGTTGGGCACAACGACTGGGAGTGCCGGCCCAGGCCATCGTGATCGAGGATCAATCCCGCACCACGCACGAAAACGCCGTCTACACCAAACAACTGCTCGGGAACGCGACCGTCCTGCTGGTCACGTCGGCGAGCGATCTCCCCCGCGCCATAGGGCATTTTGAGAATCAGGGACTCTCGCCCACTCCCGCTCCCTGCGGCTATATCAACGCAAACCGTTTCCAAGACGGGTGGGACCAACTGGACCCCTTCGCCTTCCTCCCCGCAGCCAAGGCTTTGGACCTGACGACCGATGCCCTCACCGAGGTCGCCGGCATACTGATCTACTGGGCAACCGGCAAACTCTGACTCCCCTCATCGTGGCGGAGCAGGGATCGCCGTCGCGATCCGGTGCACCGTCCCCTCATGTCCGACAACATAGACCTCCCCCTCTTCGTCTTCGCCGAAGGAAGAAATCCGCAGACCGGTCTTGAGGAGCACCAGCGGCTCTTGCGCAACGGAACTCCCCCCGGTCATCGGTTGCAATCCAAAGATTTCCCCGGAGCAATAGTCGCCGAACAAATACCAGCCACGCAGCGCAGGGCTCTTCGTCCCTCGATAGACATAGCCGCCGGTCACGACACATCGTCCGCCCTGGTGCCCGTACTCGGCAACGGGGAATGTCAGGCCGGTGGTGTCGCACCAGAACTTCAGCAGGAGCCACCGACTCGTCGCAAAACAATGCGCCCCTTCCATGATGCGCCAGCCGTAATTCTTCCCGCGCTGCACGAGATCGATTTCTTCCCATTTGTCCTGGCCGACATCCGCAGCCCACAGCTCGCCCGTTTTCCGATCAAACGAAAACCGCCAGGGATTGCGGAACCCCAGAGCAAAGACTTCCGGACGACCACCGCCCGTCACGAAAGGATTGTCGCCGGGGACGCTGTAGGGATCGCCACGATCCACATTGATCCGCAGAATTTTCCCGAGCAGGTCCGAAGAATTCTGGCCTCGATTTTGCGGATCGCCGCCCGGGCCGCCGTCGCCGAGCGCAATGTAAAGATATCCGTCGGGGCCGAAGGCAATCATGCCGCCGTTATGGTTCGGAGCGGGTTGCGCAACAAGCATGAGCACGCGCTCGGACGGCAGGGCTTGAACCGGGCTCTCGGCCCGCCGGTATTCCGCCACCACGGTGGCGCCATCGGGCTTGCGCGTGTAATTCACCCAAAAGCGTCCGTTGCTGGGGTAGCCGGGGTGAAACGCCAGCCCCAGCACACCACGCTCACCGCCACTCAACACTCGATCCGTGATGTCGAGAAAGGGCTTCGCCTGCAGCACGCCGTGGTCGACAATCCGGACACGGCCCTCCTGTTCAAGGATGAAGAGGCGGCCGCTGCCGTCGGCGGCCTGTGTCAGGTACAGCGGCTGGTGCAACCCTGTGGTGACGAGAGGAACGAGCTGAATCGCCCGCGCCTGGTTCCCACCGGCCGGCGACATCGCCGGACCATCGCACTCGCCCAGCCAGCAGGAAAGGCAGACGAGGAGCACCCAAGCACGCCTCCACGGTACGATCATTGTCCCGGACATCCCTCCCTGCTGCGGCATTATCGGAGATCGGCCCGGAAGGGGCAAGGCCCCACCTCGCTGCGCCGCTTCTGCGGTTGACCCTGTGCTCCAGGGTCTCCTAAGATAAGGCACACTTCACGTCTCGCTATGACGGAACGATTCGAAGTTTCACTGAACACACCGGCAGGCCGACTCACCACCGCGATCGAGGTGCCGACCGGTTTCGTGCCCATCGCCGCCATTGTGCCGCTGATGCGGAGACTCGGAGAAGGCGTGCAGGCGTTGGAGGAGCAGCGCGCGGTCGAAGCCGGGCAATCGATTTCCTGCAGGAAGGGTTGCGCAGCCTGCTGCCGGATGCTCGTCCCCGTCTCGCCGCCGGAGGCCTGTGCGCTGTACGACAACGTGGAGGGACTTCCCGAAGATCAACGACAACACGTGCTGGACAAGGTGGCCGAGGCCAACACGAAACTTGAACAGGCCGGCTTGCTCGGACCGCTCACCGCCCTTGCCGAAACCGATCGCCCGCTCACCGATGAGGACTTCGAGCCCCTGAACCGCGACTACTATGCGTTGCGCATGCCCTGTCCATTCTTGGAGAACGAAACCTGTTCCATCTACGAACATCGCCCTGTTGCCTGTCGAGAGCTCATGGTCACCTCGCCGCCCGAACTCTGCCAAGATCTGGAGCGCAATCCTGTTCGCCCACTCCCGGTTTCAGTGCGAATCGGAACAGCTCTGGGCCTGCTGTGGAGCGACATCGCTGGAGAGGCGCCACGGCTCATTCCGCTCTCCCTGGCGTTGGGCTGGGCTGAGCGCCATCGGACAACGAATCGACAGGAATGGAAGGGCACCGAGTTACTGGACAACGCACTGGACAAGGTGTGGCGGCTCCTCAGTCAGGAGTTCCAGAAACGGAGTGCTGAGTTGTCTGCCGACTCAGAACTCAGAACTCAAAACTCAAAACTACGAACGCCACTACATAAAGAGAGGTGAGAATGCACAATCCTGTGATCGTGTGTCTGGACTTGGAGGGTGTGTTGGTGCCGGAAATTTGGATTAACGTGGCTTTGACCACCGGGATCGAAGAGCTGAAAGTCACGACCAGGGAGGTTCCCGACTATGATGTGCTGATGAAACGACGACTCGGCATTCTGGACCGGCACAAGCTGAAACTGCCCGACATCCAAGCGGTCATCGACAAGATGGGGCCGCTGGAAGACGCGGCGGAGTTCTTGGGATGGCTGCGCGAGCGGTGCCAGGTCATTATCCTGTCCGATACGTTCTACGAGTTCGCGCTGCCCTTGATGCGCCAGTTGAGCTATCCGGCACTGTTTTGCAATCAACTTGAAGTCGACCCGAGCGGGCGGATCGTGAACTACCACATGCGGATGCAGAACCAGAAGAAGCATTCAGTGGCCGCGCTCAAAACGCTGAACTTCCATGTCCTCGCCGCAGGCGATGCCTACAACGACACGGCCATGCTCGGTGAAGCGCACGCGGGTTTCTTTTTCCGCCCCCCGGAGACCGTGGCGAAGCAGTTCCCACAGTTTCCGGTGACGCACACGTACGACGAACTGAAGGAGCAGTTGCGCAAAGCGGGCGGTCTATGCGGATAAGCCGTTCGCAGTGATGAGTTCTGAGTTCACCACTTCCAATACTTTCCACCCATACCGTTCCAGCTTGGCCGGTCCGATGCCTGGGATTTCTTGTAAAGCCGTGACTGACGAGGGACGGGCGCCGGCGAATCTTTTTCCCACAGAAGCGGATCAGACCCGTCTAAGACGCGGGCCCCCTTGTCGGTCAGTTCCAACAGCGGGAACTCCAGCCCTTCGACGCGGAGATGACCGGAGGCCGTGAGTCGTCGGACGATGCGGCCGATGGCCGGCCTGGTCAGCGTTTTGAGTCGGCCGAAGGAGGGCGTGGTGTGGAGACCGAGCCCCAGCACCGATTTCGACAGGCTGCCATGCAAGACCTCCACGATCTTTGTCGCGCCGAAGCGCCCGTGGAATCGGGCGACCGCCTGTAATACCGACCGGGCTGCGGCAAGCAGATCGGCATCCGTCTCGCAGGAGGCCGGCGCTTCCAGGCAACGGTCGCACTGACCACAGGGACCGAGCGCCGTCTCCTCCACATCGCCGAAGTAGTCCAGGAGCGCCAACTGGCGGCAGGTCTCGATCGACGCGTAGGCGACTATTTGACGCAATAAATCGCGCAGGGCTTCCGCATGCCCACCCGGCGATTGTTTGATGAAGAATTCCTGCGTGCCGACGTCGCGATGGTGGAAGAGCAGCGTACAGCGAGCGGGCTCCCCATCGCGCCCGGCACGGCCGGCTTCCTGGTAATAGGCTTCGATGCTCCCTGGCATATCGTAGTGCACGACCAGCCGCACATCCGGTTTGTCGATGCCCATCCCGAAGGCATTCGTCGCGACGAGGATGGAGACGCGTCCGGTCAGGAATCCCTCATGGACCGCCGCCCGCAGCTCATCCGCTACACCAGCGTGGTAATACCCGACGAACGGCCTCGTTCGCACCAGATGTGCCGCCACTTCCTCGACATGCCGGCGCGTGGCGCAATAGATCAGCACACTTCCCGAGGTGATACCGTCCAGCAACCGTTCGAGGGCCGACCATTTCTCATCCGTTGATCCGCACGTCACGACTGAAAACTGAAGATTGGGCCGACGAAAGCCGGTCACCACGCGCAGGGGATCGGTCAGCCTCAGTTTCTCGCAGATGTCGTCCTGCACCTTCTTCGTCGCGGTCGCGGTGAGAGCCAGACAGGGCGGCGACCTGAGTTCGCGTCGCAGGTCGCTCAGTCGAAGATAGTCGGGACGAAAATCGTGGCCCCAGTGAGAGATGCAGTGGGCCTCATCGACCACAAACAGCGAGATCCAGAGAGTACGGAGTAACTGAGTAAACCAGCCATGCTGGACCCGCTCCGGCGCCACATAGAGCAGCTGCAGCCGCCGGAGCCGAAGAGCCTGCACGACCCGGTCTCGCTCCGACTCGGACAGGCCGGAGTGAAAGGCGGCTGCGGCGATGCCTCTCGCGCGGAGCGCATCGACCTGATCTTTCATGAGCGCAATCAGGGGCGAGATCACCAGAGTCGTGCCCTGCGCGAGGGTCGCCGGCAGTTGGAAGCAGAGCGATTTCCCCTGACCGGTCGGCATGACCGCCAGCACGTCGCGCCCGGCAAGCCCCGCCTCGATGACCTCGCGCTGGCCGTGACGGAACGAGGCGAACCCGAATTGCTGACGGAGCTGGTGATCGAGGTCGCTGATGGGAGAGGATGCGGACGGATCGAGACAGTGGGACATGGCCGGGCGCAGTATAAAGAAGCGAAGAGCGATCGGCAAGCAGCGTGATCGAGTGGGTCGTCACAGTCGGAAGCGTCACGCAACGCGCCGACTTGTAACCCTCCTGCAGCACTGCTAGACTGTGCTCGGACTCGCCGACAGGATCATCACCATGTCTTCCCATGCCGTCGAAATTAGGCGCTGGACCCGTCAAGAGTATGACAGCCTGGTGGCTGCCGGATTTTTTCCTCCGGAGGAGCGGTTGGAGTTGGTGGAGGGAGAACTGCTTCGAATGACTCCCCAAGGCAGCGGTCACGCGACGACGGTCAGCTTAGTGGAGAACGCCCTCCGCACAGCCTTTGGTCTCGACTATACGATTCGCGTACAGATGCCGTTGGCCCTCGATCCCGACTCAGAGCCGGAACCGGACGTCGCCGTGGTGGTCGGGTCTCCAAGAGACTACCGCGAAGCCCATCCTTGCACTGCTGTGCTGACTGTAGAGGTCGCTGATACGACGTTGTCGCACGACCGCGAGCGGAAAATCCGGCTCTATGCAAGAGCCGGGATTCCGGAGTATTGGATCCTCAATTTGATTGATCGCTGCCTGGAGATCTATCGGCAGCCCACGCCGGCCGGCGCCGAAGGCGCGCGGTACCTGACCAGAACCGTCGCCTTCCCTTCCGACACGGCCTCCCCCCTTGCGAACCCCAACGCATCCATCGCTATAGCCGACTTGCTGCCGTAATTGAAACGGCCTGAACAGCCTTCAGCGATCAGCTCTCAGCCGTCAGCTTCCGAGACATTCCTCCCCTTTGCAAGGGGCCTGCGACGAGCTCCCCTCGACAAGCTCGGGGCCTGAACCTGTCGAAGGCAGTCGAGCGAGGCCAGGAGGGGGGAACAGAGCTGAGGCTGACGGCCGATTCCCATGCCGCGCAAGGTGGGAAGGTGCCGAAGGTGAAGTCGCGCCCCGCACAATGGCAGCATCCAGCAACGTGAAAGGCCCGCGAAGTTTGTACAGCTTTCGTCGGACGAGAGCCCGATATGTTGCTCGATGGCTTATAGTCTACGTTCGAGGTTCTCAACCCGTTGATCGAGTTGCTGGTAGGAGAGCTGAACCAGTGCCCGCGTTTCACGGGTTTGGGAATCGAGTTCGGAACGAACGTCCGTAATCTGATCGCGGAGAAGTTGTTGGCCTTCAATGACCAGGTCGAGTTTGCGGTAGAGATCCTCGACGAGGACGCCGGTATGGCGCTTCATGTCAGCCGCCGAGGCTGCGATCTCCTCACGAAGGCCAGCCGTTGAGGTTGCCATCTCTTGGCGGAGCCCACCCGCCGTCGCAGCGATCTCTTCCCGCAGCTCCGTGCGCACTCCCACGATCTCCTGGCGAAGGCCGGCCGTTGAGGTTGTCATCTCTTGGCGGAGCCCTGCCTGGCCCTCTCGCACCTCCTGGCGCAATCCATCCGTAGCGGCAGTGACGATCTGTTGAATCTGGGCAAGGGATTCGGCGTCCACAATCTCTCCTTCTTGAGTGGTCGCGAGTCTAGTCCGGCTTGGAGAAGAAATCAACCTGATAGCGCACAACACGTCAGTCACAACCTTGAGTGCCCGCGCTGCCTCTGCTATAGTGGCTTGCAAAGTACGAGGATTGAGATGGCACCCCAAGCACAGCGCGTCAAATTTACCTACGAGGACTATCTCCTGTTCCCCAATGACGGCAGGCGCCACGAACTCATTGAAGGAGAGCATTTCGTGACCCCAGCGCCCAAGACCAAGCATCAGATCGTGTCGTCCAACCTGCACCAAATCCTGGGACCATTTGTTCGTCAACGCCGTCTGGGGCGGATTTTGTCAGCGCCGACCGATGTAGTCCTGTCGGACCTTGATGTCGTCGAGCCTGACCTCCTCTTTGTCTCCACGTCCCGCCTGTCGATCATCACAGAAACGCACATTCACGGCGCCCCCGATCTCGTGGTCGAGATTCTTTCCGAGTCCACCCGCAAGACCGATGAGATCATCAAGCGGAAACTCTACGAACGCTACGGCATCCCTGAATACTGGATCGTCGATCCCGAATTGGAAACCGTGAAACTGTACAGAATGACCGACCAGGGCTACGTTCGAGCCGCAGAACTCAGTCAAGAGACGGGGGACACCCTCACCACTCCTCTGCTGCCTGATCTTCGGATCGCGCTTCTCCAGATTTTTGAATAGTTCGCTCTTCCCACAACAAAGCCCCGCGGGGGATCGGATGAAACGCAGCCTTCAGCAATCCGCTGTCAGCGTTCCGCGATCAGCAGCGGCTTCAGAAGAGGGCTGTCAACGGTAAGCTTCCCGACGATGTCCTACATGGAGGACACGAACGACTTTCTTTCCGTCGTCGATCTCGTAGAGGATGCGGTAATCTCCAACTCTCACGCGCCAGTCCCTTTCTCCCCCGACTAACTTACGACAGCCGGACGGACGGGGACTCTCGGCCAGATCTTTGATCATGGCCACAATCCTGACGAATACTTGATGAGGGAGTCGCTTCAGCGTCCGTTCGACGGACCGCTCGACTAGAACTTCATACACGCGAGGTGCCTTCGTTCAGGAAGGCTTCGAGGGAGCGAAACCGCAGGGGCTTTTTCCTCAGACGCTTGAGAGTCTTGACATCCTCAGCATCCTCCAGCCGGGCGAGCATATCACGATATTCATCAAGCGGAATGATCACAGCGGACGGCTTCCCGCTCCTAACTATGATTTCAGGAAGAGCATGGTTCGCCCTGACTCTTGGTTTGCTTTTCATGTCCACCTCCAGACACCTCAACTATACCATTGAGACAGGAAAAATAAGAAGCCCCGCGGGGGATCTCCCCGCGGGGCTTCTCTTCTTTTGTCGCGCTCAGCGGATCAACGCGTCACTTGTCACGCTTCACGTCTTCCTAGAAGTTCATCCAGATCTGGGCATAGGCCCAGGACTGATCGGCACTGGTACCCAGGTTCTCTGCGATGTACCCGCCGGCCCACAGATGGCCATAGGTGGCCTGGAACGCCATCTTGCCATCGGCAAACATGTGGGTGTAGGTGATGTCCAATTCGTCGCCGATGTGCGTCTTGGTATTGCCGGTCTTCGAGAAGACATACACGCCCTGAGCACCGCGATACCAGTTGTCCTTCGAGTTGGCCAGGTTCAGGTTGGTGTACCAGAACTCGACGTGGTCCACCTTGCTCGGCCGGAACTGCAAGTTGGCCGATGGACTGAGCATGTTCTTCCAGGCTTGCACGTCCATGTAGCCCATGTGGATGTGGTTGGTCGGGAACATGCCTTCAAACGTATTGGCGCTCTTACATCCGGTCGCTGCTGCGGCTGCCGTGAGCGTACAGTTGGACCGCCCGTCGCCGGAGGCGTAATCCAAGTTGAACGCCAACCGCGGCTTGTATGCGCTCTGATAGTGGGTGTAGCCGATCCAGTTTCTGGTCGCCCAGGCACTGATGTGGAGATTCTTCTGGTCGCCATAGCCAGCTTGAGCCGCATTGACACCACCCGAGTCGCCCATCGCACCAAACTGATAGATGGTTTCGTTGATCGCGTCCCAGTTCCCCTTCCGCATTTCGATCCGGTTGCCGATCATGTGTCTGGTCTGGTTCGAGTGTTTGGTTGTCGCGATACCCTGGCCCCGGTTGGCCGTGGAATCATAGTTGTTCTTGTACAAGATGTAGTAGGGTTCGATCAGGAAGCCCGGCACGGACTTGATCTGGTTGTAGAAGATGAACATGTCCGCGTCGCGATTTCCATCGCCTAACGTACCGGCCCTGCCGCCGTTAGCGCCGCCAATGTTTGGTCCTAAGCTGCCGACTGGTGCACCCTGAGCGAGATCGCTCTCCGAGTTGCGGAACCAGCCGAAGTACGAATCGAAGTCTTTGGTGGAATACTGGAACATCACACCATCATGGGAGAAGCCCGTGTTGGCCCAATCGAAGTGGCCGAACAGCGAGTGGTTCCCGAAGATGATGTACTGACGGCCTGCCTTCATGCTGAGGCCCTGGACACCGCCCAAGTTGCGCACCAACACGTAGGCCGCGCGCACACCCAATCGGCCGTTGTTACCGCCGCCAACCCCACCCACAGACCCACCATTATGGTTCAGCGCATCGACGTTGGCTGCCCCGGAACCATTGGTACCGTTTCCACCCCACACGGCCGCGTCGATGATTTCCATGTAGAAGTTCACGTCTGGGGACAGGTCGTAGCCGATGCCCAACCGGACCCACTGTTGGACATAGAAGTCGTTCGATTTTCCCTTGGTCCCGCTCGTAGCTTGTCCAGTTCCAGGGGCCGCGTTACAGGTTCCTCCACCCGCACTGGTGGACCCAAAGCAGCCGTTGTTCCTCATTTCCGGCCTCACGCGCAGGTCGGCGCGGAGCCAGAAGTTCTTCACGTCGAAGTTCTTGCCGATCTTCGGATCGTAGATCTCGTAGGCTTCCTTCTGCGGAATCGACCGAGGAATCGCCGGGAGGTTGGTGATCTTCTCCCCTTCCGGCAATTCAAAGGCCGCGAACACCGTCGAGGTCCCCGCCTGGAGACCGACGGCGACGACCGCTGCCCCGACAAAGGTGGCCCACTTAGTCCACCAACTCCGTCCTTGGATGCTTCTCATAGCGTTCCTCCTGTTAAGTTGGATCGCAGCCGCCGCTCCACTCCCCTAGAGTACCCACCGGCGTACTGTCGATCGGCCATCCTGCTGCCTGCACGATGAAACCAACGTCCTTCTTCTCTCCCTTTCGACCTTCTTCTCGACCTTCCTCGCACAGCCGGAGAGTGTTGTGCCCATCCCTCCGAACTGTGTGTCTTGCCTTTTCTTCAGGGTGACTCTCACGACACTGGGTCATGCATGCTCAGATCGCGTTGCCACCCCCTTTCTCCATGCGTGGATTGGTCGTTTCCCCTGCCTACTCTAGCGAACTTTCCTCGATCGTCAACCGTTCCCCTCGTTTCTGCCGCCATCGCCGACCTGTGATTCAGAGAGAGGATCTGCCTGGCAACTCTTGCTTGGTCATTTGGCGATCAAGGCCCCCACGACCGCCAGTAAGACCGCCACCTGGATCCCCACCAGCCAGGTGAAATGGGTGGAGAGTTTCTGATCCAGGGCATCGATGCGGCCATTGAGTCGTTGATCCAGGGCGTCGATCCGTTGATCCAGGGCATCGATGCGGCCATTGAGTCGTTGATCCAGAGCCTCGATCCGTTGATCCAGGGCGTCGATGCGGCCATTGAGTCGTTGATCCAGAGCCTCGATCCGCCCGGCCAGTTCGTCGCGAAAGCGGTCTACTTTTTGATCAAGATGGATCACCATCTCCCGCAACTCGCCGAACCCCCGGGAGTGCTCCTCAACCTTTCCCTCGAGATACGCGACTCGTTCTTCCAAGGTTCCAGGCATGGTCTTCTACTGACCGCCTCGCTTATCGCGCGGCTCCGAACAGTTCCCCTACCTTGCACGTAAACCCAGGCAGCACGTCGGCTCCCTCCACCAGCGCGTCCTTCACACTCAAGACCCGCGCCTCTCCGCTCGACCGATAGACCATCACATGCCGGGTTTCGGGGTAGAGCACCCACACCATCGCCGCGCCCGCCGCCAGATACTCTTGCACCTTCCGCTCGATTTCCTGAGCCAGATCGTTGGGAGAGACTACTTCAATGGCGAGATCGGGCGCACCGGGGAAAAAGCCTTCGCGTGGCTCGTCGGCGAGCCGCTCTCGCCGGACAAAAGCGATATCCGGCCCTCGTACCGTATCCGGATTGCGGTGCAACAAAAAGCCCGTGTCCCCCACATACACCTCGCCTAGTTGTCGCTCTCTCACAAAGGGTCCCAGGCGAAGTACCGCGCTTGTCACGAATTTTCCATGCTTCGCCGATGCCGGTGCCACGTCAATCACCTCTCCCGCCACCAGTTCGCGCCCACGCCTGTCCCCGCAGAGCTTCCAGAATTCTTCAACGGTCATCTGCGATGTGGCCGTGGACATGGTCTTGCCCTCAGCTCAGAGCGAATAGCGAGCAGCGAATAGCTGACAGCCGGCAGCACGACCTTCTGAGCTACGCGCTGTTCGCTTGTTCATCAGGTGTTCGCCGTTTTCTGCTCGTTGCTCGCCGGCTCAGCCGGCTTGGTGGCGGCGGTGATTTCGTCTTCCGCCTCTTTCATGGAGGCCTGGAGGTCTTGCTCCGCCATCTTGACCTCCTGCTGGATCATGTTGATCTCCGGCTCGACCGTCTTCCGGAGATCGTCCGCCGTTTCCTTAAATCCCTTGACCGCTTTCCCGACTTGCCGGCCGATTTCCGGCAATTGCTTGGGACCGAACAGCAGGAAGGCGATGATCAGAATGATGAAAATCTCGCCGGCTCCAAGACCGAACATAGCCGTTACCCGTGCTGCGTGCTGCGTGCTGCGTGATACATGATGAATGATGGGGAATGGGGAAGGAATCGTGAGGTCTTTCCACGCATGACGCTTCACGCATGACGCTTCACGTCCCCCCTATCCCTGTTTCGATTGTCCTGCCGGCTGTCGTGCCGCCTCGGAACCGGCGGGAGGCGCCGGTGGCGGCGCCGTCGGTGTGGCTTGTGTCAACTGCGTAGGTTGGCTTGCCGGCGCCTGCTCGGTCGGCGCGGCGGTGACATCGATCGCGTCCGGCTCGTGCACCGTCTTCTTGAAGCCCTTGATGGCCTTGCCAAGCCCTTCGCCGAGTTGCGGCAATTTGCCCGCGCCGAAAATGATCAGCACGATGATCAAGATCAGCATGAGTTCCATCCAACCGAAGGACCCAAACATCGAGGCCTCTTAATCTCTCGTCGGTACGACCGTAGCGATTTCTACGATCACGCAAGGGGCTTCCCTTCCGTCGAAAAGAGAGCAACCCCCTACAAACGGGGCAGAGGCTATAGAAGTCTCAACGATTAGTCAAGCGGATTTTCGTGGGAGCGCGAGGCGAGGTCAGAACGAGAAGTGATGGTACTCGATCGGGCTAGGAGGAGCATTGAGAGCCATGAGGACGGCGTCGCGTTCGTATCCGAGTTCTTCGAGAGCCTTCATCGCGGCGAAGAGCTCTTCTTCTGTCAGGTAGGCCACGGTATCCGGAATCCCCTGCTGCTTCAAGGAGACCAGGATCTCTTGCAGCGCGTCCCGTTCTTCCGCCGGTGTGTCCTGATGGAGCGAGAAATCCAGCGTCCGCCGATAGGGGCTCGCATAGGTTTCATTGACGGCGCGAATCGTCTTGATGGTCAGCCGGTCCTGCTGCCAGGGCTGCATCGTTTCCCTCGCGGAGGGATGGACCGCGAGCAGATCGACCAGCGGCAGCACATTGGTATTCAGGCTGCGCCCGACGAACTCGCGCTGGGTTTCGATGCCCACTCCGGCGGCACCCACCTGTTTCGCGACCGCTTCCACCAGCGCGAAGTTGATCATGAAGCTATACTGCCCGCCGAACAGGCCGTAACAGGGCTTGTCCGGATCGTTGAGGACTCTCAGATCGGCGGTCCCCGCATCGAAACTGCTGAACCCGATCGCATCGGCGGCCAGCACGCGCTTGGCTTCCTTCACGGTCGCACAGGCGCCGAGATTGACCGGCACCAATACGTGCTGATCGATGCACTTCAAGAATTCGGTGATCGTCTTCCGGTAGGGCACGTCCTTCCACTCGACCTTGTGATATTCCTTTTCCCAGATGAGGTCTTCGAAGAACGGGGGGAACATGTTGAGCGTATCGATGTCTTTGCTGTCGAAGGCCCGGACGAACCCGGACCAATCTTCGATGACGGCGTGCTTGGTCTCGCTCAAGTTCGGACGCAGGTGCTCTTCTTCGATCTCGCCGTCCTTCCTGACCATGAGCTTGGTGGGCAGGTCGTTCCAGAGCTCATTGCAGATCACTCGATCGACGGTCCCATCCTGGACGGAGCGTAAGTGCTCGACGCGCTCACACAAGGTTTCGACGTGGCCGTCATGCGCGGCCAGATCCGGATGAGCGCGGGCCTGGTCGAGGGTGCCCGCGTGCGTATGCACGAGCACATACCGGACTCGCGGGTAGACGAGGCCGTCTTTGTCGAGCTTCTTCAGATGGCTCAGGAAACAGGCGGCGAGGTTGCCGTTGCCGGGGCCGAGTTCGAGGATGGTGAGAGGGGAGGGGGGAGGGGAGGGACAGGTTCGAACCCTCTCTCGCTTTATCGCCCGCTCATAGTAATCCGCGGCGAGCGCGTGGGCGAGCCGATAGTCGGCGGACGCAAAGGTCTGGTAATAGCGGCGGAGCTGGTTTCCCCGGAGCCGATAGAACAATTCGTTGATGTGCGCCTGCCACAGATCGAGGGGCTTGTATTCACCGATCGGTTGTGGAAGCGCATCAGTGTCTTGGAGCATACTGACTCTCGTCGTTCCCGTGAGTGTGTCGGAGCGGCGGATTTTAGCAGATGGCCTCGCCGACGTGCAATCGGCACGGCACGCCTTCAGCAATCAGCTATCAGCACTCAGCTTCCACTTCCTTGACAGCCACGCCGTGTGACGTGTACCAAGACTCTATGGCAAGGCGCGCAAAGGACACGCAGCGCTGGATCGTCGTGGCCGTCACGGTCTGGGGCCTGCTTCCGGGCACCGGGACGATTCTCGCCGAAGAGCTGAAACTGACGCCCAACGTCCCGATTCCTGAGTTTCAGAACCGCCAGCAGGACGTCAAGCCTTATGACTTCGACGCGCCGCCGGAAGGGATGTTTCGCACGATCCAGTCGGCAGAAGATATCGACGAGGAGTTGGGATTTCGCCGCACGCACGAGATGGTGGCCATTCGGCCTACCGAACAGTTCAGGCCGACTGCTCCCGCGATTTTCATCGTGTTTCAGCTCCATCAACATTACCAGTCCTTCATTACTTTCGGTCGTTGTTTCCCGGAACAGGTCCCAGGACTCGATCCCGCCACGCTCGTCACGCAGGATTCCATGTACATCGCCACGGAAGACGAAAGCGGCTATCTGAAACTCACGCCGCCTGCGGGAGGCTGGAAACCGGGCCGGTACAAAGTCGAGATTCACGTCGGCGAGCAAGTCAGCGAGATCACCCTGATGGGGACTATGCGGTTTACCGTCAGCGGAGGATAGTCGGGAAGCGGTTGACGGCCGGCGGGAGTCGGGTTATAAGAGGCCACAATTTGAAACGGGGTGATGGAGTTCACCCAAACCGCCGCGCTCGCCAAGAAAGTACGACTTGGTGATTGCTTGATTTCGTGAAGTAAAAGCCTGCTTCACAATCAACAAATCACCAGATCGCTAGATCATACTTTCTTCAGATGCGGCTGATAACTCCTACCAGCGCGACGCGCGGTAGGAGTTTTTTGTTTGTGGAGGAACATGGCGGAATCGATCTGGCTCCTCGGCGCGATCTGGATCGGGATGGCGCTCCTCGCGACCCTGATCTCAATTCGATTAGGCATCTCGGTGGCGTTGGTCGAGATTTGCCTGGGCGTCGCCGGTGGAAACCTGCTGGATATGCACGCGACGGTCTGGATCAACTTCCTCGCATCCGTCGGCAGCGTGTTGCTCACTTTCCTGGCCGGAGCTGAAATTGACCTTGGAGTGATCCGGATCAAATGGAAAGAGACGCTCACCATCGGTTTCCTCTCCTTTCTTGCGCCCTTCCTAGGAGCCATGGCCTATGCCTATTATGTGGCCGGCTGGTCGGTCCCGGCCTCTCAAATCGCAGGGATCGCCCTCTCCACGACCTCCGTTGCGGTGGTGTACGCCGTGATGCTCGAACGCGGCTACAACGACACCGAACTAGGGAAGGTCATCCTGGCTGCCTGCTTCATCACCGATCTGGGAACGGTCCTCGCGCTGGGGTTGATCTTCGCTCGCTACGATTGGTGGCTCCTGGCCTTCCTGCTCGTCATGCTCGTCACGCTGTGGAAGCTCCCCCCGATCACCAGTTGGTTTTTCGCCAAGGTCGGCCCACGAATCAGCGAGCCGGAAACAAAATTCATTCTCGTGACCCTGTTCGCGCTCGGGGCGCTGGCCACTGCCGCCCAGAGCGAAGCGGTGTTGCCCGCGTATCTGGTCGGCATGGTGCTGGCGCCGGTGTTTCTCGCCAATCGGACATTGGCCCAACGGATGCGCGTGATCGCCTTCTCGGTGCTCACGCCGTTTTATTTTCTGAAGGCCGGCTCGCTGGTGAGCATGAACGCGGTGCTGGCGAGCGCGGCGCTGATCGGCATCTTCCTGACCGTCAAGATCGCGGCCAAGTTTCTGGGGGTCTGGCCGTTCGCGATCGCCTTTCGATTCGGCCGGCGAAAAGCTACGTACACGACCCTGCTCATGTCCACGGGGCTGACGTTCGGCACCATTTCCGCCCTGTATGGGCTCAGCCACGAGTTGATCAGCCAGGACCAATACGCCATCCTCGTGACAGCCGTGATCCTGAGCGCAGTCGTGCCGACCGTCATCGCCGAGCGCTGGTTCGATCCGGGCGGCGCGCCGGCTGAAGAGGCCTTGAGCCGGCGAGCGACCGATCGTGGCGTGGCGAAACCAGAGACACACCCTATCCCTGTCGTTCGGCATTAAGGAGGAGTGAGCCATGTTTCGTAAAATCTTAGTCGGGAATGACGGATCGGAAGGCGCCAAGAAGGCGCTCACGGCGGCGATTGACCTGGCCAAGCGCTATGACGCGGAGCTACACGAAATTTGTATTGAAGAGCATCTGCCGCATTACGCCGCGACCGTCGGTGAAGTGATCGAGGCGAAGCAGGAAGCGGCCGAATACTTCCGCCGTGTGACGAGAGACGCCGAACTCGCCGCCGAGACCCAGGGCCTCCATCTCACCTCACACGTAGTGCCGGGTCATGAAGTGGAGGCCATCGTGACGTTTGCGAAAGACCATCGCTTTGACCTTCTGATTATCGGTTTTATGGGGCACTCGAAGATCTTCGAACGCATCTGGGGCGGGACCTCTCAGAATCTCGCCAGGCTCGCGCCTTGCTCAGTGTTGGTCGCGAAGTGACGCTGCGTTCTATCCCGCGCAACGTCTGGGTGGCCGGATGGGTCAGCTTCTTCATGGACGTCAGCTCGGATTCCTTCTGGTCATCGGCCTGTTCTCCTTGGGCAACTCCAGTAACGCCTTTCTGATCCTCAAAGCCGAGCACGTGGGAGTGAGTCCGGTATGGATTTCAGGACCTTACCTCGTCTTCAACGGAACGTATGCCTCGCTCTCAGTGCCCGCCGGCATGCTGGCCGATCGATTCGGGATGAAGCAGATGATCCTGTGTGGATTTGTGTTGTTTGCGATGGTGTACGCAGGATTTGCCCTGGCGACGAGCGCTTGGCAGATCGCCGGACTCTTCATTGGCTACGGTATTTACATGGGGGTGGCGGACGGAGTGCTGCGCGCCTATCTCGCGACGTTGATCCGAGAAGAACAGAAGGCCACCGGGTTCGGCCTCTACCATATGGTAGTTGGACTGGCGATCTTGCCCGCGAGCCTGATTGCGGGGTTCCTGTGGGACACGAAAGGACCTGCTGCCCCCTTCACCTTCGGCGCAGTGATGGCGACGCTCTCGGCCCTGGCATTTGCGTGGCTGGCAGGGAAAAACTCGCCTACGCGCGTTTGACCGTCCGTAGCGCATTCTGTAGAATGCGCGCGTGAGGCGCTATTCTGCTCGACTTTCAAGGAGCGTTCGCTCCGCATGACCATTCCATCCCGCCCATGGGCGTCGGTCGTCATCCCGATCAAGGATGAACGGGACAACCTGGCGCCGCTGACCGAGCAACTGCTCAAGGTGCTGGATGCCCGCGACGAGTCGCGCTCGGCGCCTTTCGAGCTCGTGTACGTCGATGACGGCAGCACCGACGGGAGCGGGCCTCTCCTGGACCAACTTGCGAAAACGTATGCGCCTATCAAGGTCTTCCATTTCGACCGCAACTACGGGAAGACCGCGGCCATTGACGCCGGATTTCGGCATGCTGCGGGCGAGCTGGTGATTACGATGGACGGCGACCTTCAACTTCATCCGGACGATATTCCCACACTGCTGCCGCTCTCGGCGCGCTACGATCTGGTCTGCGGCTGGCGGAAAGACCGGCACGATACCTTCGTGCGACGGGTCTCGTCGCGGATCGGGAACCGGGTCCGAAACTGGGTCACACATGACCGCATGCATGACACCGGCTGCGAGCTTAAAGTATTTCGGCGCGCCGTGGTGGAGCGCATGCAACTGTTCGAAGGCCTGCATCGGTTCTTTCCCGCGCTGGCGCTCATGCACGGGTTCACTGTCACAGAGGTGCCCGTTCGACACTATCCACGCCTGCACGGCGTGTCCAAGTTCGGAGTCGGCAACCGGATGTTCAAGGGGCTCTACGACTTGGTCGCCGTCCGCTGGATGCGGAGCAGAGTGCTGCGGTACAAATTTCGTGACACGTAACACGTCTCCTTCATGACTATTACCGACACCATCTGGATCGGCATCGGTTTCTTCGGCCAGGGCCTCTTTTTCATGCGCTGGGTGGTGCAGTGGCTGGCGTCCGAGCGGAGCGCCCAAAGCCAAATCCCGATTACGTTCTGGTACTTGAGTCTGATCGGCGGACTGATCACCCTCGCCTATGCCATCTACCGCAAAGACCCGGTCTTCATCGCGGGCCAGGGCATCGGCACGTTCGTCTATCTGCGCAATCTCATGCTGATCTACCGACCGACCCGTCCTGACGCAGCCGGCGCTGCACCTCCGACGCCCAAACTGTGACGGCCTCCATCGACATCAACGCGTCTCTCCCGACGTCTTTGAGCGCGCGCGTCCTCGATGCGCGCTACTGGTTGAACCTCTTTCTCATCCTTGCCTTGGCCGGACTCTTGTTTTTCCTCAACCTCGGCGCGATGGGTCTCACGGATCGTGACGAGGGCCGCAATGCCGAGGCCGGGCGCGAGATGTTCGAAACCGGAGATTGGGTCACCCCGACGTTCAACGGTGAACTGCGCGTCGCGAAGCCTGTGTTCCTGTATTGGCTGATGAGCGCCTCGTATCGTCTGTTCGGGGTGAGCGAGTTCGCCGCCCGGTTCCCCTCGGCCCTGTTCGGCCTGGCGTTGATCGCGATGCAATATCTTGTGTTGAGCCGGGTGCGCGGCCCGGCCGTCGGTTTGTTCGGCAGCCTGATGCTCCTCGTGAACGTGGAGATCGTCAGTCTCGACCGGATGGCCCTGACGGACAGCGTGCTCATCTTCTTCACGACCCTGTCGCTCTATGGTTTCTGGATGGGGCTTCACGGAGAGGGACGCGCACGCCACTGGGTCTGGGGTTTTTACACCGGCATGGCGCTGGCGACACTCACGAAGGGACCGGTGGGCGTCCTTGTTCCCTTCCTGACCGTGGCTCTCTATCTCACCCTCACGCGACGATGGGGCACCTACCGGCGTCACGGGTATCCGCTTGCCGGAGCTCTGGTCTTCGCCGTCCTGGCTCTTCCTTGGTATGCCGCCATGCTGGCCATCCACGGATCGGCCTATGCCGGCCAGGCGCAAGCGCACACCATCGGTCGGTTTCTCAGTCCGATGGAGGGGCATAGCTTTTCGCTCTTCTTCTACCTCCCCGTTCTGTTCTTCGGATTTTTCCCCTGGAGCGGCTGGCTGCCGGTCGCGCTGTATCAAGCTGTAAAAGATTGGCGAGAGGCGACAGCAAGGTTCGAAGTTCGAGGTTCGAAGTTCGAAGGAAAGTCGGATGGGCCCCAGAACCTCGAACCCCGAACCTCGAACCCACCAGCTCCGCAGGAGCTGGAATGGTTCGCCGCTATCTGGGTCGCGGTCGTGTTCGTCTTCTTCACGCTGTCGTCGACCCGGCTGCCTCATTATATCGGCCCGCTCTTTCCTGCTGCGGCACTGCTGACGGCCTCGTATTGGTCGCGAGGGTTACGCGACCCACGCACGGGAGGTCTCCGTACCTCGATCCACATGACCATGGGGCTGGGTTATCTGCTGGCCCTGGGATTCGCGGCGCTGCCATCGCTCTACTCGTCGAACGTGGACAAGCTGGTGAAGGAATTCCCGCCGGCCGCCCAGGTCGATCTGGGGAACGGCCCCTACATCGCGGCGGCGATCCTGTTGATCGGGATGGCGCTGGTGGGCTACTTTGGGCTGAACGAGGAGCGGCGGGCCGGCGCCTTCTGGGCGGCCGGCGCCACGCTGGCGTGCATCGTGCTCATTCTGTTGGTCGTCACGCTCCCACGTCTCAATTACTACGTGATTGCGCCGCCACAAGAATTGGCCTACGCGGCGGGACTGAATTTAAGCCCGACCGATCGATTCATTGCCTACGGCACCACCAGACCGTCATCGGTCTTCTATGCGAGGAGGAACACTATTTTCATTCAAAAGGGCGAGGAAGCGAACATCCTGCCGCACGTCAACCAGCCGGGCCGCACCATGATCCTGCTCCCGGCCGCTCTTCGTTCGAAGCTGCCCCAGGAAACAGCCGACTTCCCCATTATCCTGCAGCGCTTCGGGTATATCTTGCTGGCCAATAAGCCGATGGTCGATGTGCCGGCACGCCAAGAACCGCCGCCGCCCAGTCCGACACTCATACCGGGGCATTGATGCTCTCCCGTCGGCTTGGCGAGTGTGCCTCCATTGCGCGCGTCCAGCGAGCACCTTCTAAGGTGCGGGCTGCGCGAGCACAGAGGCACACTCGCCAAGCCGACACTCCTGTTTCAACCTCCTGCTACTGCATCGGGATGATGCCCTTCAGCCCCTGGATCATCACTGCTGCCAGCACAACGGCCGCTGCATAGAGCCCCTCGGTCACGAAGGGCACGCGGTCGATTCGTGACAGGTCTTCCGCGCCGCTCGATTCTAACGGTTGCGAAATCACGAACCATGCAGCCAATGCGGCAAGCCCGACCAGTCCTGTGACCACGAGCGAGCCGGTCGTCAACGCGAGCCCCATCGCGATCAACACGTTGGCCGGCGGGCGACCGGCCAACCAGGACCGCTGTGCCCATCGGTTCTGCGTCACCAGGCGAACGCCAAGACCGGCCACAAGGCAGACCGCACCCCCTGCCATGAACGCCTCGTTGCTCCAATCGTTCGGCGCCACATGACAGGCAATCCAGAGGAGTGCCGTGGCAGCGACCGCGTAGGGCGTCAGCGACACGACCGCGTGGCCAAGCGACTCGCGCCACTCTCGAATCGGGCGGCTCACCGTCATCCCCACTGTCACTCCGAGGATGACCCCGGCCAATATGTCGGTGGGAAAATGCGAGCCCCGCCAGACTCGACTGGCGGAGATCCACGAGGCCATTCCATAGAAGACCCAGGCCGCCCGAGGAACATACTTGGCCAACACCGTCGCCACGGCGAACGAGGCCGACGTGTGTCCCGAGGGGAATGAGTCGAGTCCTGAATCCCAGGACGGCCAGAACTGGAATCCACCCGAATGAGTCAAGCGCGGGCGCGGGCGGCCGATCAGGTGCTTAAACCCGTTTGCCAGCAATGCGACCACGCCGTGCGCCACGGCGCTGTGGACGCCGATCTGACGAGCCGTCCCGTTCTTGAAGACCAACCACGTGACCAGCGCCGCGACGCTGACCATCGCCAGCCCGAAGCCGCTGCCGATCTTGTCTCCGATATCCCCGACCTGCTCCAGTCGCAGGACGTGCACGGCACGGAAGAATCGGGCCAGCGGAATGTCGATCTGCAGGAGCGCCCCGAAGGAAGCGAGCAGCGCGAGGCAGGATAAGACAACCGGCAGGTAAGGGGTGAGGGGTAAGGGGTGAGGGGTGTCGGGCTGATTCTCACTCATTACTCATCACCCATCACTGCTCACTCATGGAATCCAATCGGCGAGGAAGATATTGAACTCGCCTGGCCCCTTGGCCTGGCGGTCCGAGACCCAGACGAGTTGCTTGCCGTCGGGAGAGAACATCGGGAAACTGTTGAAGTTGCCGTCGAAGGTGAGGCGTTCGAGACCGGCGCCGTCATCCCCGATGAGATAGAGATGAAAGGCGGGCGGGCCTCCGCCCCCCGGTGTCTCGACGTTGGAAGAGAAGATAATACGCCGGCCGTCCGGATGAAAGAACGGGGAAAAGTTCGACGCGCCGTTCGTGGTGACCTGCCGCTGACCGGTGCCGTCGGCGTTCATGACGAAGAGTTCCAGTTGGCCCGGTTCGACCAGGTGTTGGGCCAGCAGCGCTTGATACCGGTCGAGCTCCTGCTGATTCTTCGGATGCGCAGCGCGGTACACGATGCGCCGGCTGTCGGGCGAGAAGAACGCGCCTCCATCGTAGCCGATTTCCGTCGTCAAGCGACGCATGTGGGACCCATCGAGGTTCATCGCGTAGAGATCCAAATCTCCGTCGCGCACCGAGGTCCACACGATGGTCTTGCCGTCCGGAGAAACGGTGGCCTCCGCATCATAGCCGGGCGTATTCGTGAGGCGCTGCATTCCCTGCCCGTCGATCTTCACGGCGAAGAGGTCATAATCGTCCAGCGCCCAGCGATAGGCACCATCCCGTTTCGGTTTGGGCGGGCAATTCGGGCCCTTCAGATGGGTGGACGCATACAGCACGCGGCGGTTGCCGGGGAAAAAGTAGCCGCAGGTCGTGCCCCCCACGCCGGTACTCACGAGCCGGACCTTCTTGCTCTCGATATCCAGCACATACATCTGGTAACAGCCCAGAGGCGCCCCGGCAGGATGCGTGACCTCGACGTCCGTCTCACCCATCCAGTTGTTGGTGGATTGAAAGATCAGCTTCGAGCCGTCGAAGGAGAAGTAGGCTTCGGCATTTTGCCGCCCGAACGTGAGCTGACGGATGTTGGCGAGATGACGCTCAAGCGGCTCCGCCGCATGGGCAACAGGCAGATCGTTCCACGTTCGAGGTTCGAAGCTGAACGTCGAACATCGAACATCGAACAAGACCAGCACGACCAGCACGACGAACGCCCGCAACCAAACCTTACCGGCCATCGATCAACACCTCCATCTCTTCTGTCTCGGCATCCCAATCCCCGCGCGCGACCGCGGCGCCGTCGCGGAACACCACATAGCTCTGCCACCCGTAGAAAAACAAGAGCCGCGCGACCTTGGCCGCCGCCTCCGGCATCACGCCATAGAACAGTGTCACGACGTGCCCGCGCGCGTCAGGTCGATGGCAGGACGTCAAGACCGCGACACCGGGACCTTCATAGTCGAGGCCCCCCACCGTGAACCCGCGCTCCGTCAACCGGAGCCGGTCTCCACAAGCCTGCTCGACCAGTCGGGTCACCGGATTGATTGTCGGGCCGCCCAATACGAACACCGAACCGGCCGGCGGTAATACTCTCTCTTCAGCGCCGGCGACCACAGCGGTCTTGTCCTGCGCCGAACGAGCCGCGTCCTGCGCGCCGATTCGCTTGACCAATTCCTCATAGGGCGCACGCTCCGGCCCGGAGCCGCCGTTCGGAGGAATGACCGATCGCTGCCGGTCCGTCACGTACAGATTCAGCATCGGCGGCAACTGCGCGCGATCAATTGTTCGGAACAGGTGGAAGTCCGGGTCCAGCTCCACGCGCTCGGGCCTGGAAGGAACCGGGAAGGAGACCTCTTGCTCGTGCCCGTCGATCGACACTCGGACATCATGCGTCTGCCCGTTCGCGAGCGTGACGCGCAATTCGACTGGGATGCGAAACGGCACGTTGACCTGCTTCAGGTGGACCTTCACGTTGAACGCATCCGGCGCGCGGGACGCTCCGCCGTCAGGCGTTGCCGTGACAGCCACCACCTGGACATGAGGCGCACCCGCTCGCTCCACCCATTGTGCAAAGAACGACCGAAGATCCCTCCCGCTGGTTTCGGCAAAGACTCGTTCGAGATCGGGCCAGGCTGCATGGGCCTCTCGGTAGTCGGCGACCAGCTTTCTCAGTCCGGTCCAGAAAGCCGCCTCCCCGATCTCCTGCCGCAACACATGAAAGATCATGGCGGATTTCTGATATCCGATCGCGTTGTCCTTCTCATCCGTCTTCCGCGTGAAGGAGCCGACGGGATAATCCTGCTCCGGTCGCACATGCACGGCATAGCCATAGAGCATCAACCGGCGCTGGTCGCGCGCTTGCTCCACGCTGCCCGACAGTTCGTGATAGTAGTAATTCGCCAGATAGGTCGTCAGCCCCTCGACCCAGTTCCCCTGATCCGTCCGGTTGAACACCGAGTTCCCGATCCAGGAATGGACGATCTCGTGGCCCAGCGCGTAGGGTTGCGTGTAATGCCGCTTGATCACGCCGCTCCCCAACAGGGTGAATGACGGCATGCCCAGCCCGCTCGCAAAGAAATTTTCCACCACGGCGAACTTTGGATAGGGATAGGGCCCGAGCATCGCGATGTAGGCATCCAGATACTTGGCTGAGGCGTCGAGGTATTCGTTGGACAGGTGCGCCTCCTCGGAAAAGAGATAGGTCGCCAATTGTATCGTCTGGCCCGTGCTCGCCCGCCACTCACGCTGCGCCGCCACAAACTTGTTGGCGACCAGCGTCAAGGCTTCCGTCTTCGCCGCCACGTCCCATTCGCTCGTGACTGTTTTCCGGCCCGCATCGACAGATTCCCGCCGGCTCGTTTCTTTTCCATGCGTCACCGCGACCCACCCCTCCGGGATCGTGACCTGCACTCGGAAGGTGGCCAAGGAACCGGCGAGATCCGGATACCACTGCGTCTCGCCGCTCAGATAGACCCCTTCGGGACCGATGTGGCCCGCCGTTTCGCTGGGCGTCACGAACCGGAGATGCCTCGGCTCGCGTGGGGGATCATTGATGGCGCCGTGGTATCGCCATACGAGGGCGAGCCGCTGTTGCTCCGCAGGGAGCGACACCAGGACCTCTTGCTCTGGGGAGGCATGAGCCTCGGAGGATGGTGTCGCTACCGATCTGATTGGGAGAGTGACCGGCTCCGCGCCATCGAGGACCGCCTGGACCTGTTCGACCTCGATCGCCCCGGACAGCACGAACGAGAGCTGCCGGAGAGCGGTCTCTTCAACAGCGAGCACCATGCGATCGGTTGCGAGGAGGCGGTGCGTGTCCGGAAGGATCTGCACGCTCAATGCGTGCGAGAGGATGTGGGCGCGGTCACCCTGCCCGGACCAGACCGGCGAGGGTGCCCCACTGACAACGGAGACGACGAGCAGGACCGAGGAAAGGCATGCAGAGATGAACACAGGACGACGGTGAATCACTGGACGAGCCGACAGCTCAACATTCACGGCAGACCAGCACCAGTTGCATGACGGTCAGCAACCGATCGAGGTCGACCGGCTTGACCAGGACCTCTTGGGGGCCAAGGGCCCAGGCCTCTTCCAGCACATCCTCGCTTTGCCCCCCCGTCAAGACGATCACACCGCCCGGATAGTCTCGCTCGCGCAACGCGCGGAGCACCTCCACACCGTTCATTCCCGGCATGACGAGATCGAGCAGCATCAGGTCCGGCTGGGACTCGGCCATCATCGTCAACGCCTCCGCCCCACCCGTCGCACCACGCACGCGATACCCTCGCAGGCTCAAGAACTGCACCAGCAGGTCGCGTACCAACGGCTCATCATCGACGACAAGGATGGATTCCCCCTCTTCCTGACCCGACGAAACCGCCTGCGGCACGAGCGGAGCCGACACCGATTTCACCGGCTGCTGGGCCACCTGATTGACGGCCCCGACCAGCACGTCGAGCGAGAGTCCTCTGCGAAGAAAATCCGTCACGCGCAGCTCGCGCGCCATATTCTCTTGAACCTCTGTCGCGCCGCCGCCCAGAATGATGACCGCCGCGTGAGGATCGAGGGCCCGAATGTCCTTCAGGACGGTCAGCCCGTCCATCTTCGGCATCCGTAAATCGAGCAGGGTGACCCGCGGACGATGGGCTTTGAACAACTCCAGCCCCTCGCGGCCACTGGTGGCGGAGAGCACCTGATAGCCCCGGCGGGTAAAGACCGACTGGAGCAGATCGCAGTTCATCCGATCGTCATCGATCACCAGAATCGTGGGCACGTGTGCCGGCCTCCATTCGCTGGTCCGACTTCTCGAACAGCGCGTCGACGAATGCATCGGCCTGGAAATCCTGGAGATCGTCCACTGCTTCGCCCACGCCCACCAACCGGACGGGAATGTTGAGTTGCTCGGCAATGGCGATCACAATGCCCCCGCGGGCCGTTCCGTCGAGCTTCGTGAGAGCCAGCCCCGTGACCCCGACCGCTTCGTGAAACAGCTGCGCCTGGGCCAATGCGTTCTGCCCGACCGTCGCATCCAACACCAGCAAGACTTCGTGTGGCGCGCCGGGCTGCTCCTGCGCCAAGACCCGTTTGATCTTCCGCAACTCCTCCATCAAGTTGCTCTTCGTGTGCAGACGCCCGGCTGTGTCGATCAAGACGACCTGCACTCCGCGAGCCTTCGCGGCCGCCAGCCCGTCGAACGCCACGGCCGCGGGGTCCGCGCCATGCCGGTGCTGAATGAGCGGCACACCGATCCGCTCGGCCCAGACTTGGAGCTGATCGATCGCCGCCGCGCGGAACGTGTCGGCCGCCACCAGCAACGGGGTTCTGCCTCCCTGGTGGAGACGCTGGGCGAGCTTGGCGAGCGTCGTCGTCTTTCCCACACCGTTCACGCCGACGGCCAGGATCACAAACGGATGCGGCCCCTTGTCGATCAACTGCTCCAACGAGTCGCCCTGGCACCGGCGAAGAATGTTCAGCAGAGCCTGCCGGAGAAAGTCCCGCATGCGTTCGCCGGCAGACGTGTCGCCGCTACGGACTTCCTGCTTGAGCCGGCTCATGAGCGGCTCGACCACCCGGACGCCCAGATCGGCAGAGAGCAGCGCTGCTTCCAATTCCTCCAGCATCGCCGGGTCCGGCGCGCGGCCCAACAGACGATCCAACGACCCTCTCACCACCTCGCGGGTCTTGGCTAATCCCTCGCTCAGTCGCTGAAGCCAGCCCATTGTTCTACTCGTGACGCGTTGCATCGACTAACTTCGGGATCGGCAGAAGCGAACGCAGCACCGCTGCTTCTCGCCGTCGCATGCGGCGCGCCTCTCGCTCGCCACGCTCATGGTCGTACCCGCAGAGATGCACGAGGCCATGCACCAGCAACATCACGATTTCACGGTTCAAGGAATGTCCCTGCGCCTGTGCTTGACGAGCCGCGGTATGGAGCGAAATGACCACATCGCCAAGCAGGTCGGGCGTGAGGCATCGACGTGTTCGAGGTTCGAGGTTTCCGGATCCGGAACATCGAACATCGAACGTCGAACCAAGACGGGTGACGGGTGTAAGGGCTTCCCGCATCGGAAACGCCAGCACATCGGTTGGCGCGTCATGCCCACGATACATACGATTCAACTGCCGCATCCGTTGATCGCCGACCAGTTCGATGCCAAGTTCCGCATCGGCTTCCCCCACCACCCTCAACACCTTCTGCGCCAATGCCTTAAACGCAGCAAGGCGGACCAACTGCCGTCTCAGCCTGGTACGGATCGCCACAGGCATTAATGAGCTTGGCCCCAGGGACCTTTGAGTGGGGGATCGGCGGTGGCGGGCTTAGGGGCACGCGAGCGACTATCGGGTGAGACAGGCTTGCCGGCCTTGGCAAGGTTCGCGCTGTCCTGGCGGCCGGCCTCATGACGATCGTACGCTTTGATGATCTCCTGGACAAGCCGGTGACGGACGACATCCCGTTCATCGAAGTAGATAAACTGGATGCCGTCGATGTTCTGCAAGACGTTACGGATTTCAATCAGGCCGGACTGTCGATCGGTGGGCAGATCCACCTGGGTGATGTCGCCCGTCACAACGGCCTTCGAGTGGAACCCGAGCCGGGTCAGAAACATTTTCATCTGTTCGGCGGTGGCATTCTGTGCTTCGTCCAGGATCACGAAGGAATCGTTCAGTGTGCGCCCCCGCATGAACGCCAACGGCGCGATTTCGATGTCCCCCCGCTCGATCAACCGATTGGCGCGATCCATGTCCATCATGTCGTAGAGCGCATCGTAGAGGGGCCTGAGATAGGGATTGATCTTTGCGTACATATCTCCCGGCAAGAAGCCGAGTTTTTCTCCCGCTTCGACCGCGGGCCGCGCGAGAATGATGCGGCTGACCTCTTTGCGCATCAGCGCACTCACCGCCATCGCCATCGCGAGATAGGTTTTACCCGTGCCGGCCGGCCCGATGGCGACGACGATATCGTATTTCTCGATCGCCTCGATGTAGGTCTTCTGGGTGGCCGACTTCGGCGCGATGAACCGCTTCTTGGTAACGATGGGGGCGGCGCTGAAGAGCAGTTCCTTGAGCGGGGCATCTTGATTGTGCCGCCGCGCGACCAGGGCTTGCGTCACGTCGTCAGACTTGAGGTCGTAGCCTTCGGCGGTGAGATCGGCCAATTCAGCGAGAAAGCGTTCGGCACGCCGCTCAGCTTCAGCGGCGCCGTCCAGGGCGAGTTCCTCGCCTCGCGCGGATAGCCGCAGCCCCCATTCTTCTTCGATCAGCTTGAGGTGCCGATCATGATAGCCGAACAGGACGGCGGTGTTGGTTCCCTCTCGAAGTTTGATCTTACGCACGCTCGTTCTGTGCCGGACCTCCGAATCACTCTTCAGTCGGATTCTAGCAGAGCAATCGACGACGTGACAAGGATCGGCGCAAGACGAGCCGGGCGTGAGGGTGGTCCACTGAACACAGAGGAAGGACAGAGCAGAAGAACGACGGGATCAGGAGGCAGCGGGAGGCGGTGTGAGCGCCAGTTCGAATTCCTGGAAGGTCGAGCCACCTTGTCCATCTTCCACAACGACCCGGACACGGTGTGTGCCCGTCAAATCGGCGGGGATCTTCCACGTAAGCTGCCCGGTCGTTTTGTCGATCATCATGCCGGGCGGCGCGGTCTCCAAGAGATAGGTGATGGGGTCTCCTTCGGGATCCTTGGCCTGCACGGCGTACAGGAACTGCTCCCGGCTGCGCGGCACGGACGGCGCCGACACAATCTTGGGAGGGCTGTTACCGATCACGAGAGGCGCTGAGGATACGGCTTGCCCGTTCGAGCTCTCGTCGTGCGGCGTCACCTCCACACGGATCGTATCTTTTGGTCCGAGCCCCGTGGTGTCAATCTCGCTTTCTTCTCCTTCCTTCAGCAGACTTTGATTCTTCCACCAGCGGAAGGTGAGGCGAATATCGTCGCGGTCGGCATCCGACGCCTCGACGCGTGCGCGAAGCCGGTCGCCCGGCACAACCTGGTTCGGTTCCAACACGACCTGGGCAACCACGGGCGGCGTATTGCCGACCACGACCGGCTGCGTCTGATAGGGCCTGCCATTCTCTCTGCCATCAAAGGGCGTGATTTCGACAGTCACATGGTCGCCTCGCTTTAGCATCGATGAAGCCAGGCTCGGAGCCGTTTGCCCTATCAGGGGGGAGTCATTGGCGAACCATTGCTGACGAAAGGTAATAAGAGGATCGCCGTCAGGATCTTCGGCCTCAACGTCGACCATCGACTGTTGATTAAGAGCTACGGGGTTCGGGATGATCTTTGCGGATTTGATAATAGGAGGATGGTTCTGCTTCGCAGCAGTGCCGGAGGGTCCGCCGAGGAAGGACTCTTCGCTGCATCCGGCAGTCGCGAGGAGGAGTACGGAAGCGTTCAAGAGAGCAACGCTGAAAAAAGCTGCTTGTGCCACGTGACTCGTTCGCCTCAAGAAAGGGGCCAAGCCCGCTCCCCCTCTGAATCGAGCAAGGAACGGGCTTGACGATTGATGGACTTCCAGGTCTGGGATCACGTCCGGAGCCATGCGATGATGCGACTACGAGGGTCATAGCCGCCGCTGGCCCCCCCCCCACCACCCCCGCCAGCTATATTCACATCTTTACAAGATACAGCACCGGAACTGGATTGACTACAGACTTTAAACGCACTCGTGTCGCCGCCACTCGCATTCGCAGATCCACTCGCTCCGATGTGAACGGCCATAGACGACGAGATTCCTTGGCCGGACGATACCGATTTGTTGACATTGCTATTGCTGCCTGAGGCGGTTGTGCCGATAATCGGCTCCGAGTAGGCGCTTCCAGTCTTGTAGAAGAGCGCGTACAGATTGCTCGCTCCGGAGGCACTACAGATGTCCGCTGTCGGCGTGAAGGTGGGGAAAAAGACGATCCCGCCCAACAACACCGGGCTGTTGATCACCCGTTCACCCACTCCAGGCCCCGATACAGGCAATAGGCTTGTGTACCAGCCGTGCTTGCTCGCCACCAAGCCGATCAATGATGTAAAGCTGGTCGCACCGGCGACTCCGGTCACTTGATTCGTCGAGGAGCCGCACGTGCCGACACCAACCACACACACGGTGGCGGACGAGACATTCAGCAAGTCGTTGCTAGGACAGCTAGAGGTAGTCGTCTGGGTACATTCTAAGTTGATGACCCGGTCTTTTACCCCCACGAAATACTGTGTCGATGTGTCGGTCTTATCTGCGCTACTGTAGTAACGCCCCGTGCCGGCGAAGATCCACACCTTGCCGGCATCATCGACCGTAATGGAAGGAGCGGTGGCTACCGGACCGAGTTCAACCGGCCCAACTGTGGGGAACGTATCCAGAATTTCGGTCGGGATGCGACTACTCCCGCTGGCGATTCCCCATCCTTGTGTCGCATCGGTCGGGTTACAGGGTGTCGCAGCACAGCTGCCCATGGTGAGGCGATAGATTTTGCCTCTCCATGGCAAAGTGCCATCGTGGATCACCCTTCCCGTGTAAACCGAATCGACTCGGTAGTCCAGGTTACGATCGAGAGCGACCGGATCTCCGATAAACGAGTTCCAGGAGCCCACCGAGAAGGTAATGGCATAGGAATTATTAAGAAACATGCCGTTATCAGGTCCCGGTCCCTTTGCAATGTCGACGGCGTATATCTTCGCCGTTTGACCGGTGACTTCGGCGCCATACCCATTCGGCCCAGACCCGACCACCATAAACCATTGGGCTCCCTTATCCGCCTTGTCCGTCAGAGTCGAACTCAAGACGCGCAAGACCGACGGGAAGCTTGTGGTCAACCCAAGACCGGTGCTCGTGAAACTCCAGAGCAGCTTGGGAGGCTGTTCGGGATCAGTGATATCCAACGCGAAATAGGCGCTGTAGAAGTACCGGTCGTCGTTTGGATCAGTGTCGTTGCCGTTACCGTTAAAATCCGTCTTGACTCGCATGGGAGGCGCCCCTGTGCCGGCTGTACAGGTTCCGCAACTCCCGCCCATCCGGAACCCACCAATCAGGATCGTGCCCCAGCCCATAGGGTGGGACACTCCGGACTGGCCGGCCTGGCAGGTTGTCGGCCCATTCGCTCCATCGCAGAACACACGCACGTCGAATACCCGGGGTTTCAAATCGACGTAGTACACATGGGAGTAATCAGCCCGTGTCAGCCACTGGAGCTGTGGCAGCAACTGATAGGGAATAAAGGCCCACAACTCTTCTCCAAGCGGCTTGCCTGCGGTATCGATTTTGGGACAGATCGTGCTGGTTTCGGAGACGTTCTCTTTCAGAAAATAACCGTGTTCGACCGCAGGCGTACAGGCATCGTCGCCGGCGCGATAGAACCCCACGTTGAAGGCGTGCAGCATCCCGTCGTTCGCCCCCACGAAAGCGACCTGGCGACGGGTTCTGTAGGCTTTATAGAAGGTGTTGTACGAGGAATCCCCGTAGACCAGATCGAAACTTTGCGCCGGGGGTCCTACGATTGTGGGGGTGGAATGGACGGGGTCGCCGAATTTCCAGACCCGTAACGTGCCGTTTACTGTGAGCTGGCGGTCACGAAGACCGGCAATTTGGTTGCCTCGAACGAAGTTGATGATATTCGCTGAGGTATACGGCGCAGTACCGGCACGCACATAGGGAGCCAACAACGTCGAATTGTCGACCCCGCTGGGATCGGCATCGAACTCCACCTCTTCGCCGCTATCCACGAAACCATCGTTATCCTTGTCGACCCATGTCAGAATGGTCCGCCTCGTGGTCCGTTCGGCCAAGATCTTGCCCGCTTCCCAAATGCTTTGAATATCGGTGAGAGGCACCGTTTCAAAAGGCAAAACCGTATCCGGTTTCCCGTCTGCGGGGGAGACATCTCTGAACCGATCAACCAACACGCTGCCGGTGGCAGAATCGAACTTCGTCTGAACGATATAGTCCTGGTCGTAGACCAACCGTCCGTCTTTAACCGTGTCTTCTCGGAGGTTCCCGTAGGTATCGATGAACAACCCTTGCGTGTACCCCGCCCACTTGATTTCGTTCAAGCCTTCGAACTGGGTTGGAAAGAAGAAGGATTGGTAGAGGGCCCCTTCACCGGTGGAAGAAGTGGCCAGGACCGACACCGCGGTACCTGATGCGCTCTGCTTCAGGATGCTGGCGATCGTCGCCATCAAACGGTCCCGAAGATCATCCGCATCAGCCGACTCGAAGTACGTATCGGGAATGCCGTCGCTGCCTGCCGCCCCCGTCGTATTGTTGATCTTGTCCCACTCCTCCGTTTGATCGGGCAGATTGTTCCCGTTGCGGTCTTCAAACCCACCGGCCTTCGCCGCCGACTGCAGGATCTCCCGCCCGATCGCCTGACCGAATGCGTAGAACGTATAGACCGTCAGGTTCTGCATGCCTGTCAAGTCTTTCCCCGTCGCGTTAGAGTCATTCAGATTGATTTGCGGAAGGGTGCCTTGTCGCAAGTCAGTGGTATGGGCGTAGTAGGCCACGTCATCGAGATAGTGCGACCCGCTGTTAGCGTAATTCGTCTTGTGCGGCGTGCAGGGGTCCGCTGTCGTGGCGCCCGTGCAGTGGCCCCCGTGGATCGCGTGCGCCTTATCCTTCATGGACGGAGGGACGTTCAGATCCTGGGTGGGCTCGCCGTCGGTGAAGATGATCACGAAGCTCTTGCAACAGCTCACGTAAGCCGAGGTGCCGGCCCATTGCGGAGCCACGAAGTAGTAGGGGTCGCGAGTCGTGACCGTGTAGGAGTAGTCGGAACTGGTATACGCCGGAGCGATCTGCGCGAAGTATCGCGTCGCCTCGTAGAGCGATTCCGCCAACGGGGTCCACGTCGAGGGGACCGTCGTCTCAACGGCCGTCACCAAACTGCTCACCCCCGCGCCCACATCGGCCAGAACCTGCCCCCCATCGCCGGCTCCTTTAAATTCCATCAAACCAAGCCGGGCCTTTGTCCCCAATTGCTGGACCACTCCGGTAGTGGTTTCGGGATGGCTGGCCACAATGCTAAAGAGGTTGGAGGAACCACAGTTGGTGTCACTCGTGGGCGGGGTGTTGTTGGACTTTACACAGAATTTCCCGCGAAGCGTGGATACGCTTCCCACCATGTGGAAATACACGCTGCCCGCTCCTGGAATCAGAGCGGACGGCATGCGGCCGGTCGCTTGCGCAACCGTGACCGATTGGACCTGGTTCGCACAGCAAGCGGAAGAATTGAAGGAATTCTGGCCCCTTACAGATGTACAGGAGTAGTCCGCCGCCCTTGCGACGGTGCACATGCCCCCCACCATGACATACTTCACAATATCGATCCGCCGTTGAGCCGCATAGTTCAACAGATTACCAGACCAGGGATACGAAGTGTTCCCGGTGCAGGTCCATCCTCCCGCCGGCATCGTCGCAGGATTCGCCGCCGAGTCTGGCGAGAACGTGCCGCCGGCGTAGGCATAACACTCCTCAGCCGCAAAAAGACCGTTGTATGTTTTTGTTGGATCGAAGGTGGCCGGATAGGCCCTATCGTTCATACTCCCCGAGTTGTCCACGAGGAGCAGTATGTTCGGGGAAACGGCGTTTGTGACAAATGGAGGAGTCGCGGCGTAGTCCGTCATCACCGGAGGAGGCACCGCCTGAGCGTTCACTTCTGCCGACTCAAGGCAACCGACGGCTGTAAGGAGGAGCGCGAATAGCACAACACCGAGCGTTGTAGAATTTCGAGCGTGGCGATTCATGGTGTTCCTCCTCGCTGGCTCTTTTCTATTCACTTAGGTAGAACGATGATCAATTGGTCGATTTGTCCATTCTTGAGATGAAACATGACGATCTGATCTGGCCCCACCTGCTTGTATTCGCGCGTCCCTCCCTCGTCGTCTGTGACCTTCACTTCAGGACTGACGGCATACGACTTGTGATCGATCACCATGTGCTTGTCGCTGCTCGACCCGACTTCTCCGGTCTGAAATCCAGCCGTCGATGGGGAACTGAGTGATTGCGCCCAACTCGTAGCCGCGACAGCGCTGACGGCCAGCACCCCTAAGATCGCCCACATCGCCTTGTTTCTTATGGAAGGCGCTTGCATTCGTCCGGGAGCCATTTCGTCTTTCTTGAACCGTTCTCCCATGGTGTGCCTCCTAGAATTTCTTGACGCAGCCGCCCAGAGTGCTCGACATGGTTGTGCACCCATACGTCGCGATGATTTGGCTGGAAGCCCCGGTCGCCGTTTGCGTCGCCACGCAGGTGACACGATAGATATATCTCGTGCAACTATTGCCGAAAGAGCTGTCGCACCCTGGCACATGTTCCTGATAGAGGCGATCGATGTCTCCATCGACCTGGTAGTTGTTGATCACTTGAGAAATATTCGGCGCGCTGGTGGCCGCATCTCCATTGTTTTCAGACGGAGCGCCGCTGAGAAGAGGGAAGCCCATAATTTCCCGGTTCGTCAGGTCGAAATTGGCCTGAGGGACAGGGCCGGACGGTACCTGATCGCTGCGCAACGCGAGCGGAAGCTCGTGTACCGCAATGGTCTGTTGAATGACATTCACTGCCGTACCCATACAGGTATCGGCAAGTTGGGCGCTGGCCTCGCCGGTCTGTAAAAAACCAGCCATGCGGTTCTCCAATCCCGTGACGGTCATCGCGCCGATGCCGATCACGGTCATAATCAACAACAACAACAAGACGGTGAGCAACGCCATGCCGCCTTGGTCGGACACGACCATGCGCCTCATGAGCCCCTTCATGATGTGCCGCTCCTCATCTGCCCATTCATTGCGCGTTCGCCGACAGCCCGCCTCTAGAGACCAAGGTTTCTCACCTGCACAGTCCGAGTTATCAGGCGACGGCGAAACTGCGAGTAGGTTGTTGCATCGTACCCGACATCGTTGGACGGATTGTGATCGCTGACGACAACCGGCCCGGCCATGTTTGTTCCCGGTGTATTGCGCTCGCCTAGGCCCTGGTCTGACGCCATCTGCCTCGCCACCACGTTGATTTGCACGAGACGGATCGAGGCCGGCACAAGCGGCGAGGTCGCCCAATTGTTGTTCGTGATGAAATCTCCGGTGTTAAATCCGGCCACAGCATCCTGATTGTCTATCACCCCATCCGGCACGCCACTGTTGATCGTCGAGACACATCCGTCGCAACCATAGGCTAACTGCATATCTTCGACGCCGTCCGCTATCGCCACTCCATTCCTTGTGAGGCAAGGGCCATTCCCCCCGCAAGGAGGATTGCCGTTCGCTATCGCATAGGTGACGCATTGGAGCAGGTAGACCGGTGTTCCAACCGTAAACACCCCCTGACCGATGGGAGTTTCGAGCGTGAGCTGATCGTTGGTCCTGGCCGTGACTTTTGCGGAAATCACCCCGCCGATCGAAATGATTGAGCCGCTGACCACATCGGCAACGAGGCCGGCGTTTGCCATATCGTTTCCCGCGCCTACCTGAAGAGCGATGACGTTGGCTCCTACACCGCCGGTGACTTGATTCGCGAGCGTCCACGCTGGAGTTGCTGTATTCGTCATAGGTACGACGAGCCTGACTTGATCCGGGCCTGCGTCAGGACCGGCTACCGCATTATCAAGCGGAACAATCGGCACATTGCTGGTTCCGACCTGGCAGTTGCCTACGGTAGTTCCGGTGAAACCGAATCCGGCAAGTTTGATGTCCCGTGAGATCAACTCCATGGCGACGCGAGCGTTCTGTTGGGTTTCTGCCACTTGATCGTTTGTGATCGTCGCCTTGTTGCTCGTGGTGAGCGTCACGAACCCTGCGGCAATAACAGCGACCGCGATGACGAGCCCCGTCAACATCTCAACCAGGGTAAACCCTTTCTCGTCTTGCCACTCCCCCCAGCCGCACCAATGGTTGGAAGCGGGCTGTGTAAAGAGTTTGATTACGCCCATAGCCTGAATGCGATGGTTATCCATTTATTCCGGTCCCACAATCGCCGACATAGCGATTGTCCTGTTACGGACCACAATGCCCTCCCCCTTCGCACCCCCAGTCCAGTTGATGCGCACCGTCACTTGAGTCTGATTCAAGACTGTAGGTCCGAATGGGTTGACCACCTGAACGAGGCCCATTACGCCGGGTAAGGTCGACGCGTTGACGAGCGCCGCCCACTGGGTGCAGTCACCAATCGCCATTGCTTGCATCGTAGCGGCATTACAGGTCGATGGAACCATTGTGTCGATGTTCGCATACGTTGCTGCTTGCAGCCGATTGAATCGGATTCGCTCGATCATGTCCGCTGCGAGATTGGTCACGATCGTTAATTCCTTTGCATCCACATTTCTGGCTAACGACATTCCTTGCATACCGGCGAGCGCCAAGAGCCCCGTTGTGAGCATTGCCGCCGCTATCATCCCTTCGATCAAGGTAAATCCCGTTTGTCCATTCTGCCGCATGGAGTCCTTTGCTCGAACATTCATTCGATCATCAGCTTACGGACAAGTGGCCTTTACGCACCAACTCGCCTTTCCACCTGCCGTGACAGCCACCGAATAGGTCAACCCGTTGCTGTTTTTAATTCGAACTGGGAGAGGCGAACTCCCTGTGCCCTGAAGGCCCAGCGAGGTGAATTGGATGACGACAGGAGGCGGAGTCGGGTTCGTATCCGGCGTAGCGGCATCCCGCACATCCGTGACGTTCGTCGGGAACGTCACGGGCGGAAGGACTACCACTGCCCCGGTCGTATCGGTCGTATTGATCGTGACTGTGCCTCCGGTCAGTGCGAGGGCCACTCGAACGGTTATGTTCCTATTCATGGCCGCCATTCGTGCAAGATTGAGATGGGTATTGAGCTCAACCGTAGCTTCACGAAGCTGATATCTCGCATGCCATTGGAGATAATTCGGAACGGCGATCGCTGCAACGAGTGTGATGATTCCTGAGGCGACCATCATCTCGACGAGTGTAAATCCACCCTGGTGGGCCCGCTTTCCGTGAGTCTTTGGCAAATAGGTACACATAGCGGCTGGAAAGAACCGAGCAAGGGCTGTGCCGATGCTTTACCAAGAAGAACGAACATTAACTCATTGATTTCTCTGCAAAGACATCACTAGAGGAGAGTACAATATCGCACGTTCACGCGTGCACGTTGCGACAAATTTCGTCTAACGGGCAGGAGGTGCAGGCGTAGATACTAACAGGAGGGATCTGGCCGGAAACCGCTCTACTTCATCGCTACCGCTCTGACCTGCTTGAATGTCGTGATTCCCTGGAGGACCTTGTGAATGCCGTCTTGGACCAGCGTGGTCATGCCGTCCTTTCTCGCGAGGCTCAACATTTCCGTTGTTCTTGCTCTCGACTGAATGAGGTTCTTCATGTCTTCCGAGCCGAGCAAGAGTTCATGGAGCGCCACTCGTCCTTTGAAGCCCGTTTGATTGCAGAGCCCGCACCCACGCCCACGGTACAACTCAAAATCGGTTCGGTACTGAATCCCGCACTGCTCCCAATATGCGGCTCCGTACGCGCGCACCAGGTCCTCATACTCTTGGAGAGCCGGATGATAGGCTTCCTTACATTCCGGACAGATCCGCTTGCACAGACGCTTGGCCAGCACACCCAACATCGCATCCGCAAAGTTGAACGAATCGCAGCCGAGGTCGAGCAGCCGGACCACCGTTTCCACGGCACTATTAGTGTGAAGGGTGCTCAACACGAGATGGCCGGTGAGCGAGGCTTCGATCGCGATATCCGCCGTTTCCTTGTCGCGCATTTCCCCGATCATGATGACGTCCGGGTCAGCCCGCAAGAAGGCGCGCATGGCGGCCGCAAAGGTGAACCCGATTTTGGGATGAACTTGAACCTGCCGCAAGCCCTCCTGCGTAATTTCGATAGGATCCTCAGCCGTCCAGATCTTTCGTTCGTTCGTATTGATGTGGCCGAGCAACGCATGCAGCGTGGTCGTCTTCCCGGAACCGGTTGGGCCGACGCATAAGATGATGCCATACGGCTTTTCGCCAAGCTCTTTCAGCGCCTGCAGGGTGCGCGGGGCAAACTCCATGGCCTCCAACGGCATCGGCCCCTGGGCAGACAGCAGCCGCATGACGACATCTTCATTGTGGCCGGCTGTGGGGAGGGTGGCCACACGCAGTTCGATTTCCTTGTCGGCGTTCAGCTTGAAGCGTATCTTCCCATCCTGCGGCTTCCGCCGCTCCGCGATGTCCAGATTCGCCATGATCTTGATGCGCGAGACGATCGCGCGCCGATAGGCCGCCGGAATGCGCATGTACGTGACGCAGGTACCGTCCACGCGAAGCCTGACGGCTGTTTCTTTGCGGTCGGAGTAGGGCTCGATGTGGATGTCGGACGCCCCGAGCCGATCGGCCTCTACAATAATCTGATTGGCTAATCGGACGATGGCGCAATCGTTCTCACTGACTCCCCCGGGAATCGCCTCCTCCCGCTGCTCCACCTGTGCCTCGCTGACAAGTTCCCCCAGGATGTCGTTGAGGGACGTACCGCTCGCTCGGCCTGTAGCGGCCAGGAGAAACTGCTCGATATCGCTGCGGAGCCCAACCGCCAAGCGATGGGTCATGCCCGGAAAGGCACGCCGGATATCGAGCCCTCTCTCAAGATCGTGCGGGTTGTCGATGATCACATCGAGAATATTCCCCTCTCGCCGCAGCGGCAGCCAGTAGTGGCGTCGAAGATAATCGACATTGAGCGTCTTGAATAACTCCTGGTCGACCGCCGCCCGCTCGTCGTAAGGCACATAGGGGCACTCGTAATATTCGCTCAATGCCTTCCCGATCGCCGACTTCGGGATACGGTATTTATTGAGAAGGAGGCCTTCCAAGCCGGCGGGCACGATGCCGGCCTCCCTCACCGCCACTTGCAGTTCCGTCTGGCTGAGGAACCCTTGGCTCACAAGCCCCTCATAAGCGGACACCTTCAAAGTAGACCCCTTCTTCACGTGATGACACTCAACACTCGCAAGCATGAGCAACGTTCTCCTTCCGATACTTCCGCATCATGAAAGGTGACCCTTTACAACTTCACCTGCCGCGTCCCAGATGCTGGGTACACGAGCGGGATCCCGCGTAACAACCCGCTGGATAGGTCATAGTCGTACCAGACTTCGAGTCTGCCGCCGGGGCTTGTGCCGCTCACGAGTGTTCCTTCCGACACGAGGGCACCATGGAGCCGAGGCTGTCCCTCGAATGTCACGTGGCCGGCTGCATACAGCACACCCTGAAGGTGAATCCCGGTGAGTTGCACTGGAACGCGTAATCCCAATATCGACTGACCTTCCGGCGGCGGGCTCAGGGCCGGCACCGATTTGCCCGCGCCTTTCGGCTTCCAGACCACATGGGCGTTGATCACAAACAATCCTTCGGCATAGTCCGTATTGAGCACGAGCGTGCCGAGGTTCGTCGCGCTCGACGGCTGCCGGTCCAGGGTATCGATAAACACGAGCCCATGATGGTCCCCCACGGCGGGTGATTCGAAGACCTGATCGGCCGGCACCCCCTGCCCCTCCCTGACTACTCCGCCGGAGTAGAGCAATCCCTCCCGATCCATCGCGTAATAGCTGCCGAACCGGAGTGCCGCCTGCTTGAGCGTCGCATAGTCCCAATGATCCATCTTCAAGCCGGGTGATGGGTCCTGATGTTGATGGAGGTTCGATGGTTCACTCGATCCGGACATCCGCTCGGCGAAGAACGCACGGCCACCAATCCAGAGATCGAGCCATCGGTCTTCGGGGCGGCTCATGTCCATGTACGATTGTCCGCTCACTGGAGCCAGACTTGATTTCGTTGTGACCTCCTGTGGTTTCCTCAGATACACGTCGCCTCTGACCTTGATGTCGCCCCAGTGGGCCCATGCAGACGTCGCCGTTTCCGGACGCAGTTCGTCCCCAATGTTACCGGCCTGCACGGCCGCCCGCAGCGGCGGAATCGCATAGGTGCCAAGCTCCATCGAGAGCGTCGTCGCAATGGCCGAGGCCCGTCCCGTGGCCGCCGTCACTTCGACCGTGCAGAGCGACCCAGGATAGACCGGTCCATAGACTTTGAGTTTGAGAATGCGACCCAGGCCGCGCAGAGAGTGAACCATGCCGGTCGTGGGGTTGTTCAACAACTGGTCGTGATGCGGATCCGCCGCATCGAAGAATAGGTCGGGACTCGTTGCCGTGCCCTTGAACTGAGAGACTCCTTGGGCATCGAAGAAGGAGGGAGTCCCTTCCGCCGACTGGAAGCGTCGAGTGAACACCGTTTCTCCGGCCTCGGCAGGAGCCGAACCAGGGTGGTGGAACCACTCCACCACCGTCTCGCCGGCGGCCTCGGCAAGATGTTCGGAGACCTTCTCGTCCTGAGCGGACTGGGCGCTGCGCACTTCCAGCGCGGCCACATTCATAGAAGCGAGCCCCGCGACTGACAGGAGAAACAGGATCATCATGGCCACGAGCAGGGCAATGCCCTGTTCCGTCTGCTCTGGGTGTTGTGCTGTATCTTGATGGGGCATGGATCGATCTCCTGTCGCTCAGCCGACTATTTCAGACCCGTAGTCCGATCTCCTGGATGAACTCCCGTGATTCGCCTTCGCTCCTCACCCGAATACGCACCAGCGCCACGCGGTCGGGGTCACTGACCGGTCGTCCATCTTTTCCCAGATACGCCAACCGGAACTGCGCCACATGACCGACGAGCGTGGCCGTGCCGCCATCGACCTCTCGCATGATCCGACCAATCCCCTCTGAATCCCGGCCCAGGTAGTAACGGACATGGTTCGAGACGAAGACCACGCTCCCTGCGGGGAACGCCTGCCCCAAGGGCTGAGTCAAACCCAGCGTCTTCCGTTGTCCGTCGCGAGCGAGTTGCCCGCCGGCACACCGTTCTGCCGAGCAAACCCAAATCGTCTTGCCTTTCGGCCAGTCGGCTCCATCGTTGACAGACAAGGTTTGTAGCAATGGTCCGGCCGGTTGGGACAGGGTCGTGACATACCCGGAAACGTTTGCGACAAATGCCACTTCCTGTTCGGATATGGCGATCAACTCAGAGCCAGGCCGTCCGTTATCGCCCACCCTGCGCAGTTCACTCCCGAGCACATCCAAGCCGATACGCAATTCTTGATGCCGCGCAATCCGATCCTGCTGACGCGCCAACCGCTGCTGACCGCTCACCAGCATGTCAAAGGCCGCCGCCAGCACGACAGCGCCGATCGCAAGAGAGACCAGCAGCTCGGTGAGGCTCCCGCCTGCACAACCCAACAGCAAGCTCGACTGCACCGTGCTGAGCGCCCCCACGCCTTTCTTGCTCGTTGTTGTCATCGTGCGCCAACGTAATTGGGATTGGTCCGTAACGTTCCCAGTTGAATCTCTTTGTCGAAGCCGCCCTCGACGGGGTAGCTCGCCCGCGCCGTGATGACGGCAGACGACACAGATGCCAGCGGGGCATTGCGACTGAGCGTCACGGTCCACACGAGATGAATCCCATCGCGTTCCATGCTCGCGCTGTACGTTCCGTCGTCGGCCACCTCGTCCGGCACAACCCCGTCGTCACGCATCGCCGTTTCCGCCATGCCATCGTGGTCCACATCGTCCAGGAGCAACCGGCTCCATGCACTGGCCCGCTTCGCCTCCAACTTCGATTCGGCCATCGTAAGCGCGCGCGTAGACTTCATGCCCTGCTGCAACCCGCGATCCGCGACCTGGGCCATTCCGAGACCGGCCACAAGCCCGAGGCTGGCGAGCACCATCGCCACCATGACCTCAATCAAACTGTGCCCTGTTGCGGAACCTTGCTCGCCCAATGGATTCCGTTTGTTTTGAACGACGCCCCTCATAGTACGGAGACCTTTCCCGTAAAGCTGACCGTCAATGTCCGCGTGTTCTGATTCCCATCACGCAGCGTGATCGTGGTGGCGGTCGCCGACCGTCCGCTTGGATGGAACACAATGCTGGGCCCGCCGCTGAGGCGTTCCACAACGGTCCCTTTGCCGGACAGATCGCACTGTTTCAGTACCACCCCCGGCATATCGGCTCGTTCTGTACGGAGAACGGTTCGCTCCGCATCGACGACCACGCGAATCCGCTCCCGCCGGGCGATGGCCAACTGCCTGGCAAATCGCAGTTCCGCCGCAAGCTCCGTGGTCACGGCCTGCCCTTGGGACTTGGCCGCCATGACCGCAAAGTTCAGCCCCGCCATCGTTGAGATGATCGCCACGATGGCCAACACGCACAGCACCTCGATCAGCGTGAAACCTTCATCGTTCATCGATCGCGTCTCCCCTCAGAATCGGCTTCGTCGTCCCTCGCGAAACCGTCTTCCCGCCTCGTCGTCGTGACAGTTTCCAAGTCTCGTGCCAGCAGAGACGAACGGGATGGGCGAGCGAAACGACTATCACCGAGGGAATGATCGACCTGGCAAGTTGTTGAAGAATGTATGGGAAACTAAAGAACGCGGTGAACGCTCCAGTGGAGTCTCGGCGAGAGACGACGGAGAGCCGCTGTGCAGGCTGTCCCTGTTCAGATACAGCATGCCGACCGATTAGATACAGCGGCTGTGAGGGGAGTCGGCTTAGAAGACAGAACCACTCTGCCCCAATGTCATCGGGGCAGGTCGATGAGGCTCCAGTACCAATTGAGGAGGGGTTCGTGGAAGAAGAGCGAGAGGACTGCCCCCAGGGCCAGAAAGGGGCCGAACGGCAGATACTGATCCCGTTGGATCACCTTGGCAGCGATGAGACTGACCCCGACGACGGAGCCTACCAGTGAACCGATCATGATCGTGAGCAAGACAGGTTTCCAGCCCAGAAAGGCGCCGATCATCGCGATGAGCTTAATATCCCCCCCACCCATCCCTTCCTTCCCGAAGAGATAGGGGCTCACCCAGGCCAACCCCCACAAGATCCCGCCCCCCACCACCACTCCTAATAGGGAATTCATCGAGCCCACAGGGAGGATTGTCGCCGCCCCCAGGAGTCCCAGGAGAATCCCCGGAAGCGTCACGACGTTTGGAATGATCTTGTGCGAGAGGTCCGTCCCGGTCGCCACAAGTAACGCCGACAACAGGACGGCATAGGCGGCAGCATGCCACGTGAGCCCAAAATACCAGACGATTGCCGCATAACCCACCGCATTTGCGGCCTCAACGATCGGGTAGCGGATGGAAATAGGGGTCCGGCAGGCTCTGCACCGCCCCCCCAAGAGCAGGTAGCTCAGAAGCGGAATGTTGTCATACGCTGCAATCCGACCACTGCATATTGGACAGTGGGATGCCGGCCATACAACGGACTCGTGGCGAGGCAATCGGTGGATGCAGACGTTGAGGAAGCTGCCGATGGCAGCCCCGACCAGTCCGGCAATCGGAAGGGAAGCTGTGGAAATCATGCCCGCCGCCGCTCCATGAAATGAATGAGGCGCATCAGTCTCACGTGGGTTTGCGAGGTAGTTCCTAGTGTCTAAAAAATACTTCCATTTACATTCCCTGCGAGAATCCCCTATAATGCGCCGTCCTTTCCGGCAACGCCGACAGCTCCGTCGTATGCCGGTTCTGGAATTTCACAATTGAACGAAGGAGATATTCACATGGCGAAGGCAACAGCGACCTCCAAAACCCGCTCGAAGAGACCGGCTCTCGACCTGACTCCTCCTCCCAGGAAGAAACGGCCGGAAGCCCTCACGAGCCGTGAGCTGGAAATCCTTGAGCTGATCTGGGCCGGATTCAAGAACAAGGAAATCGCCCAGCGGCTCAAGATCAGCGTCAAGACCGTGGAGGCCCACCGCGCGAATATGATGAAAAAGATGCGCGTCTCCAATACGGCGCAGCTGCTCAAGACGGCCATTCAGGGCGGGATGCTCAGAATTCGCTAGGACGCGTCCCGCGCTCCGCAGACGTAGAACGCTGCCGCACCACTTCGAAGAGCGCGATGGCCGCGGCAGCCGACACGTTCAGCGAAGCCACGCGCCCGCGCATGGGAATACGGGCCCTCTCGTCGCACTTGTCCAGCACACCAGGACGAATGCCACGGCCTTCCCCTCCGAGTACCAGCGCCGTCGGGCCGCGGAGGTCGAGGTCGGTCACCTGCTTCGTGGCCGTGGCGTCCAGTCCGTACACCCAGAGGCCTGCCTCCTGCAACTGTTCGATGAGCCGCGAAAGGTTGGTTGCGCGACTCACCAACAAATAATCGAGCGCGCCGGCCGATGCCTTCGCCACGATCGGGGTCAGTCCCGCCGATCGGCGTTCAGGCACAAATACCCCGTGGGCACCAGCCGCTTCTGCCGTCCGGAGCACTGCGCCAAGGTTGTGCGGATCTTCTACCTCATCCAGAATCACGACCAGCGGCGGCTCATGGCGAGTTCGAGCCACAGCGAGAATGTCGTCCTGGTCCGCGTAGGACTTGGCCGCGATCAGCCCGACGATGCCTTGATGTTTACCGTCTGGAACAAGCCGGTCTAAGGCCTGGCGGGGCTCCACGTGGACCGGTACTCGTAGTGATCGCGCCAGCCGGATCACATCCTCAAACTGGCGGTCGGTCCGAAGCACGAGAATCCGTTGGAGCGGCCGCGATCCAGCACGCAAGGCCTCTCGCACCGCATGGAGGCCGTAGAGGAGTTCAGACTGTTCAGCGTTTCCACCGGCTCGTGCCATCCGGTTTGTCCTCGATGATAATGCCGTGCGTAGTGAGGGACTTTCGAATCTCATCGGCTCTCGCGAAATCTTTTCGTCGCCGAGCCTCGTTCCGTTCGTTAACCTGTCGCTCGATTTCTTGATCCGATAACAAGGCTTCGACACTCATCGAGAAGCTACGAGAGACCAGAAATCTCCATTCCCTTGCCGAGAACAAACCCAGAACTTGGCCGACAGACCGGAACACTTCCAGAACCTGTTGACAGGTCTGGCGAGAGAGTCCTTGTGTTAATAGCTTGTTGGTCTCACCTCGCAGCAATTGGAATTCCGCGATTGCTGCGGGGGTGTTGAAGTCATCGTCCATCGCTTGCGCAAAGGCAATGCGAGTCCGTTCTAGAGTGTCCTCGATCTGTTCATCGCCCCACCCCTTGGTCTGGGTGACCTCTCTCAAACGGCTGAAAAGGTCGTAAAATCCATCCAACGCATACTTGGCTTCATTGAGACTTTGATCGGAAAAATCCAGCGGGCTTCGATAGTGAGTTCCGAGCAAGAAATAACGCAACATCTCGCCAGTAATCTCTTCGGACCACGCCGACTTCTCAAAAATCTCTCTGATCGTGAAGAAGTTCCCCAGCGACTTGGACATCTTCTCCTGATTGATCTGCACGAAGCCGTTGTGGACCCAGTATCGCGCAAACTCTTTGCCGGTCGCCCCGCAGGACTGAGCAATCTCATTCTCGTGGTGAGGAAAGATCAAGTCCATTCCTCCGCCATGAATGTCGAACGTCTCGCCCAAATGCCGGATCGACATGGCCGAGCACTCGATGTGCCAGCCGGGCCGACCCGCCCCCCAGGGACTCTCCCACGCAGGCTCTCCCGGCTTGCTGCTTTTCCACAGGGCGAAATCCATTGGGTGTCGCTTGCGTTCGTCCACTTCCACGCGAGCGCCGGCTTGCAGGTCTTCGAGTTTTCGTTTGGAGAGTCGCCCGTAGGCCGGATACTTCTCGACCTGGAAATACACATCTCCATCGACCTGATAGGCCAGGCCTTTTCTCATCAACTTCTCAACGAGGTCGATGATGTCGCCCATGTGCTCTGTGGCCTTCGGCTCTCGCCACGCGCGACGGATTCCAAGACGCCCCATGTCTTCGTCGTAGGCCTCGATGTACTTCGAGGTAATGTCCTCGCACGGCACCCCTTGTTCGTTCGCCCGCTTGATGATCTTGTCATCCACATCGGTAAAGTTCTTCACAAACTCGACGGCATACCCTGCATGTTCCAGATATCGCCGGATCACATCGAACACGAGCGCGCTCCGGGCATGGCCCAGGTGGCAATAGTCATAGACCGTCACGCCGCACACGTACATGCGGACCATCTTGGGCACGAGCGGTTCGAATGGTTCTTTCTGGCCGGAGAGGGTGTTGTAGATCTTCAGCATAACGGCTGACCCGACTTAGACGTCGGCGCCTCGACGCCGAGGCCAGTGCGACCAGAGAAAATACCCGAGCGCCAACGCCAGCAGCAAACCGATGGCGATATCGAACCGGTGGAAATAGTCCCGCAACTGTTCCCAGCGCTCTCCCATCTTCACACCGATATAGGCGAGCAGATAGCACCAGGGCAATGCCCCCACGAAGGTGAACAGGACGAACCGAGGGAAATGCATCTTGGCGATACCCGCCGGCAGGGAAATGAATGTCCGCACGACCGGCAGCATCCGACTGATGAACACGGCGGCTTCCCCGTACTTGGCGAACCAATGATCCGCAACGTCCAGATCATGGTGCGAGATGAGTAGATAGGGTCCGTACCGCTCCACAAACGGACGCCCTCCCCACAGACCAGCGTAATAGGCAATGATAGACCCCACCACGTTCCCCACCGCTCCGGCCACCGTCACCCCGAGCATCGAAAACTGCCCCGTTGAAACGAGATAGCCGGAGAAGGGCATGATGATCTCGCTCGGCAAGGGGATACAGGCGCTTTCAATGGCCATCGTGATCAGAATTCCCGTATACCCGAACTGCGAAATTGTTGCGATGACGAAACGACTCAGCACCGCAATGAGGTCCTCAATCAACGATGTGATTCCCACCGGCGTGCCCCCCCCCCTTACCGTCCGCGTGCCGTACGATGGTGAGCGCCGATACGGCCATGGGAAAGCACTGACTCCCACTGGCGGAACTGATCCAGCACGGCATGGTGCGTCGTATCCAAATGAATGGGTGTGAGCGACACGAGGCCCTCGTGAAGAGCCTCGTAGTCGGCATCTTTCTTTCGGCTCCAGGAAATGCGAGTGCCGGCGATCCAATAATACTTCCGACCGCGTGGATCGACCTTCTCCACGATCGGGTTGTCGAACCGCCGACGGCTGAGACAGGTCACCTTCACGCCCCGAATCGCGCGTGCAGGCCGATCGGGCACATTCACATTGAGGATCGTTTCCTCCGGCAAACCGCGCTGGAGGATCATCTTCGCCACGCGCTCGGCATAGCGCGCGCCGACCTCAAAGCGGAACCTTGCCTCACCCTCCTGCGAGACAGCCATCGCCGGCACCCCGAGAATCGCAGCTTCGAAGGCCGCCGAGACTGTTCCAGAATACATCACATCGTCGCCGAGATTGACCCCTTGATTAATCCCGGACACGACCAGCGCCGGCGGTGTGGGCATGACCTTCAGCATTGCGAGATTGACGCAATCAACCGGGGTCCCGTTCACGCAAAACAGCCGTGCCGCCAGACGGGTAATCCGCAGCGGCTTGTGCAAGGTCACCGCGTGAGCCACGGCGGTTCGCTCTCGGTCCGGGGCGACGACCCACACCTCACCAAGTTTCTGAAGCGCCTTCGCAAGCGCAGCCAAGCCTGGCGAGCTCACTCCGTCATCGTTCGTAACTAGAATGCGCGTCATGGGACAAGGAACAAAAAAAGCTGCGCAAGGCAGCTCATCAAGTCGAGTGATCAGTGATTGGTAATTGAGTGATTTGTGAGGGGTAATGGCCGCTTAAATCACCCATCACCATTTACTCAATCACTGCTTCTTGTAAATTGGTCGGGGCGAGCCGATTTGAACGGCCGACCACTCGCACCCCAAGCGAGTACGCTACCGGGCTGCGCCACGCCCCGACCCTGTTCACCTCATACTCTCAACCCGCGCGTGCGTGAACCGTCCTCGACCAACCAGCACACAGGTGGACTTCTGTTGTCGGAGCCCTGTCACTTCGAGTGGGAATCCAGAATCCGGAGAATGGCTTGCAAATCACCCCGGACTCGCTGAGCCACATCTTTCCGTGACCCTTGCTTACTGGTGACTCTGCTCCTGCGCGTCCAGTACCGCTTCACACCCGCGAGCGTATGGCCTTCATCATACAACATCCGCTTGATCTCGAGGACGGTCTCGATATCGCGTTGCACGTACAGCCGTTGGTTGCCTCGACTTTTCTTCGGTTTCAGGAAGCTGAACTCGGATTCCCAAAATCGCAGGACATATGTCGGAAGCTTGGCGATCTGACTGACTTCTCCAATCTTATAAAAGACTTTGGTCCCCAGTCTGGGTTCATTGCCCATGACCGGTCCTCGTGATCATGCTGGAAATGGTGGTTGAAATCTAGGAATTGACGTACTTCTTGAACACCTGACTCGGTCGAAAGGTGACCACCCGTCGTGGGGTAATTCCGATCTCTTCGCCGGTGCGAGGGTTTCGGCCTTTGCGTGCCCCTTTGCTACGCACGACAAAATTGCCGAATCCCGCGATCTTGACGGATTCTCCCTTTTGGAGGACGGACTTCAGGAGATTGAGAACAAGCTCGACGATATCCGCAGCTTCATTCTTCGAGACACCGACCTGCTTGAATATTTCGTTTGCTATATCAGCCTTTCTCATACCTCCCCCCTCACGGCTATCCTGATCAACTACCATGAATTTTCCACAAGTTACGTGAGGTTATCAGTTGTGTCAAGGATAATTCTGGCTGACTCAAGATGGCAGAACCTTTTCGCGCTCTTTCTGCAAGAGCTTATACTCGATGCTGTCGGCTAACGCTTGCCAACTCGCCTCAATAATATTTTCCGAGACGCCGACCGTACTCCACTTATCTTTGTGGTCACCGGATTCAATCAGGACGCGGACTTTCGACTCCGTGCCGCGATCCGCCGCAAGTACCCGCACCTTGTAATCCAGCAGTTTGACTTCGCGCAGCTGGGGATAGAACTTCTCCAACGCCTTGCGCAGCGCATGATCCAGGGCATTGACGGGCCCCCCGCCCACAGCGGCGGTGTGTTCCACCGCCTCGCCGACCTTGACCATGACGGTCGCTTCCGACAGCGGCTTCCCATCCTCCTGTATTTTCTCCACAATGACCCGAAACCCGATCAACTGAAAGGATGGCCGATGCGTGCCCATCGCCTTGCGCAGCAACAGCTCAAAGGAGCCCTCCGCCCCCTCGAACTGATACCCCTGGCTCTCCCGCTGCTTGAGTGTTTCCACCAACTCCTGCACTTGGTGATGATCTTTCGTCAGCTTGATCCCATACACCTCGGCCTTTTCGAGCAATCCGCTCCGCCCGGTGTAGTCGGACACCAGGACACGCTGCCGATTACCGACCTGCCCTGGGATGACATGCTCATAGGTCGCAGGATTTTTGAGGACCGCGTGGATGTGGACGCCTCCCTTATGGGCGAATGCCGAATCACCGACATAGGGCTGGTGCTTGTTGGGCATCAGGTTGGCGATCTCCGTCACAAAGCCGGACACCTCTCGTAAATGAGAGAGCCGTTCGCCCAACGCAGGACGACGCATCTTCAGTTGGAGATTGGGGATGATCGAGCAGAGATTGGCGTTGCCGCACCGTTCACCGATGCCGTTGATCGTCCCTTGCACCTGCACGATTCCCGTCTCGATCGCCACGAGCGAATTCGCCACCGCCATCTCGCAATCGTTGTGCGCATGGATGCCCAGCGGGATGGCGAATTCCCGCCTCACGGTTTCACAGATCTGCCGAATCTCCCAGGGCATGGCCCCGCCGTTCGTATCGCACAGGATCAGGCGTTCGGCTCCGGCCTCCACCGCATGCCGCAACGTCTCCAAGGCGTAGTCCGGATTGGCCTTGTAGCCGTCGAAGAAATGCTCCGCATCGTAAAACACCTGCCGGCCCTTCGAACGAAGGTGCTGCACCGAGTCTCGAATCAACTCGAGGTTCTTCGCCAAAGAAATCCCGAGGGCATCGGTGACGTGCAAGGACCAACTCTTGCCGAAGAGCGTGATCGTCTTCGTCTCGGCCCCGAGCAGGGCTTGCAGATTAGGATCCTTGTGAGCCCGATTGCCGGCTTTCCGGGTCGAGCCGAACGCGACGACCTTGGCGTGCTGAAAGGGAATCGTCTTGACGATCCGGAAGAACTCGATGTCCTTGGGATTGGCGCCCGGCCAGCCACCCTCGACGTAGTGCACCCCGAGTTCATCCAGCTTTTGCGCGACCCGGACTTTGTCCTCGACCGAGAAGCTCACATCTTCGGCTTGTGCGCCATCGCGCAGCGTCGTGTCGTAAATCTCCAGCTTGGCCGGCACCGAACGAAGCGGCTCGACGCGCTCTTTCGACCCGGCGCTGAAAGCGGACCTCTGTCGTGGGGTAGATTTCCGACTCATATGCTGGGAGAGGGTAACAGGAGAGGGCTAGGCCTGTCGAGAGCGGGTCGAGCGCCCCCGGCTTACGACGGCTTCCGGCGCTCCACCGGCAGTGGAGGCGATTGCCGATCCAGCCCGAACGCCGAGTGGAGCGCCCGCATAGCCAGCTCCAAATACTTTTCATCGATGACGCAAGAAATTTTGATCTCGGACGTGCTGATCATCATGATATTGATCCCTTCCCGCGCCAGCACCTCGAACATCTTCGCCGCCACCCCGGAATGCGAGCGCATGCCGACCCCGACCAACGAGACCTTCGCAATGGACTCGGTCACCGCGACCGACTTGGCATCGATGTCCTTGGCGACACCCTGAATAAGAGGCACCGCCTTCTGGAGATCTGCGCGCGGGACGGTGAACGAGATGTCCGTCATCGCAGCCTGACTCACATTCTGGATGATCATGTCCACCACGATATTCGCTTGCGCCACCTGCCCAAAAATCCGCGCGGCGACACCCGGCTTATCCGGCACGCCGACGATCGTGATCTTGGCCTGGTTCCGATCCCCTGTCACACCGGAGACGGCCACCCCTTCCATATCGGCATCTTCGCTGGTCACGAGCGTCCCCTTTCCTTCTTTGAAGCTGGAATTGACTTCGACCGGCACATTGAACTTCGCGGCAAACTCCACCGAGCGGCTTTGCAGGACCTTCGCCCCCAAGCTGGCCATCTCCAGCATCTCCTCGTATGAAATCTTGTCGATCCGTTTCGCGGACGGCACGATGTTCGGATCAGCCGTATAGACCCCGTCGACATCCGTATAAATGATGCAGCGGTCTGCCTTGAGCGCAGCGGCCAGGGCGACCGCCGTGAGGTCGGACCCTCCACGGCCTAACGTGGTCACATCCGATTGCTCATTGATCCCCTGAAACCCTGCCACGACAGGAATGACGCCTTCAGCCAGCGCCCCGCGAATACGGTCCGCCGCCACCCGGGCGATGCGCGCCTTGGTGTGCGAGCTGTCCGTGAGAATGCCCACCTGCCGTCCCGTAAACGAGCGCGCGTTGATGCCACGCGCTCGGAGATCCATCGCCAGCAGGGCGATCGTCACCCGTTCTCCCGTGGACAACAGCATGTCCAGCTCACGCTCGTCCGGCGACGACGTCACGGCATGGGCCAGCTTGATGAGGCGATCGGTCTCCCCGCTCATCGCCGACAACACGACCACCATCCGGTGTCCTTCTTGGTGAGCCCGCGCAACACGGTCGGCGACCCGGTGGATCCGTTCGATCGTGCCGACCGAGGTGCCTCCATATTTGTGGACGATCAGTGCCACGGCTATGTTCCCCGAGGAAAGAGTTTGACGATGAGCTTCGTCGCATCGCGCGGAGCAGCCCCATTCGCTGTGGCATCGGCCTCATGAAATCGTTTCGAGCCGGCTCCGACCTGTTTGGAGGGACCTTCGCAATAGGCGTAGAAGGCCGGTGCCTTCGCGGCTCCGGCGGCGGACGGAGCCGGGTCACAGACCAACAACAGGCGATAGGCGTCGCCCTTGGACAGCCCATCCAGCAATGGCCCCACAAGGGACCGGTCCAATTCCTCGATCGCCTTGATCTTCTCTTTGACCTTCGACCCCTGGAGGACCCGATCGGGAATCCCGACATGGAGATAGACCAAGTCCTTCTTGCTCAGTTCACGCAGAGCCAGTTCGCCCCACCCACAATAATCCGTTCCTTCAACCGGCGAGACAGGATCGACGGGATCGAGCCCCGCACACACGCCGATGCCTCGATGAAGGTCTCTTGACGACAGGATGGCGCCGGTAACCCCATAGCGTTCCGCGAGCGTCGGCCAGGAGGGAGCGCGACCCTGCCCCCAGAGCCAGAGGCAGTTGGCGGGTTTCTGCCCGGCATCCCTTCTCTCCTCGTTGATCGGATGGTCGCGCAAGATCATCAATGAGGCGTCCATCAGCTTTCGAAGAATCTCCGCGCCGTCCCCGGACGGGAGATACTCGTTGATCGGACGTCCGACTACTTGTTGGGGATCGACACAGATCGCCCGCACCTTCCCTCCGACCCACACCATCAAGTGTCGATGCCCGGAGCCGGGATAAAACTGGATCGCTTCGGACCCGAGTTGCTCATTGATCGCGTCGATTAATTCCCGAGCCTGCTCAGAGTCGATCAAGCCGGCCGTCGCATCGTCCATCACCACGTGCGGGCCCAGTTTTTTCAGATCCGCCTTGGCAGACCGGCTTCCAGCCTGTGCCTCCGGCCGCAACGTCACCATCGTACAGCGGAAGACGACATCGTGCTCGCCGACCGTCACTCCCAGACTGGCGGCCTCCAGCGGAGCGGGCCCGGGATAGTACTTGCGCGGATCGTACCCAAGGATCGCCAGGCCTGTCACATCGCTCCCCTGCGCGCCACCGCTCGGCAGGCCGAGCAAGCCCAGCTCTCCGCTCTGCGCCACACGGTCCAAGTTGGGAGTGGCGGCGGCCTGAAGGGCTGTCTTGCCGTCCAGTTCCTGGCAAGGCAGATCCGCAAATCCGTCTGCGTGTAGAATGAAATACTTCATGACAGGGTCCGTCGCACTTATACCTTCAACAGTCTGGCCACATCGTCCCGTGAGGCCTTGACGGTCTGTGGTTGGCGCGAGACTGAGATCGCCGTGTCCGCATCCTTCAATCCGTGGCCGGTCAGAGTACAGACGACCACTTCCCCCTCCTTGAGCGTCCCCGCGCGGCTCATCTTCATAACGCCGGCCACCGATGCGGCGGAAGCCGGCTCACAAAACACGCCTTCCTCCGCCGCGACCATCGAATAGGCCCGGAGGATTTCATCGTCCGTCACCATGTCGATCGAACCGGACGATTCTTGAACCGCATCGAGCGCTCCTTGCCAGCTGGCCGGGTTTCCGATGCGGATGGCCGTCGCGATGGTTTGCGGCTGTTCGACGATGTGCCCTAGGACAATCGGCGCGGCCCCGGCCGCCTGGAACCCCACCATCCGAGGTACGCGCCGGCTCTGGCTTGCCGCGTGATATTCTTGATAGCCTCGCCAATAGGCCGTGATGTTCCCGCCGTTGCCGACCGGCAAGACATGCATCGTCGGGGCGTTTCCCAACTGGTCGCACACCTCCATCGCCGCGGTTTTCTGCCCCTCGATCCTGAACGGGTTGATCGAATTCACCAGTTCGATCCGATGGCTCGCGGCCAGTTCCTTGACGATCGTCAGCGCCTGGTCGAAGTTCCCCTCGATCTGAATGACCGTGGCCTGGTGCATCATCGCCTGAGACAGTTTCCCGAGCGCGATCTTCCCCGCCGGAATCACGACGAACACGGCGAGGCCGGCCCGCGCGCCATAGGCGGCCGCTGACGCGGACGTATTGCCGGTCGATGCACAAATCACCGCCCTGGCTCCGCCCTCGACCGCTTTCGAGATGGCCATGGTCATCCCCCGGTCTTTGAACGACCCGGTCGGATTCGCGCCTTCGTATTTCAGGTAGAGGTCGACACCCGGCGCGATCTTCTTCGCCAGCCGGCTCGCACGGATCAGCGGCGTGTTCCCCTCGCCCAAGGTCACGATGGGGGTCGCGTCCGACACCGGGAGGAACTTCCGATACTCGTCGATGATGCCACGCCAGCGAGTCATAGTGGTGTAGGCGGCTCAGCCGTTTCGGCACTCGTTCGAGAGGCCATGACTCACTCGTCACGTCCTTCGACACGGATCAAGGTGGTGGGTCCTGAAATGAATCCCATCCGATCGATTTCGCGAAGCGCGGCTTGGATCTCCCGCTCTTTCGCACGGTGCGTCTTGATGACGACGGGGACGGTCTGCCCGTCTTTGCGTCCCTGCTGCAGGACAGACGAGATGCTGATGCCGCCGCGTCCCAAAGCCCCCGCGATTTGGGAGAGGACGCCTGGACGGTCGAGCACCATGAACCGCATGTAATAGAGGGAGCTGATCTCTTCCATCGGGCGCATGCGCAGCGGCAGACGCTGGTCTTGCTGGAAAGACGCGGGCGGCACGCGGCCGGTCGTTCCTGCGATCAGATTCCTGGCAATGGCGATCACGTCGCTGACGACGGCGCTGCCGGTCGGCATCGAGCCGGCGCCCTGCCCGTAGAGCACTACGTCGTTGACCGCATCTCCGACAAGTTGGATCGCATTGTACACCCCCTCCACCTGCGCAATCGGAGAGGAGGAGGCGATCATCGTCGGATGGACCCTTGCTTCGATCTCACCGTCCACCAGCTTGGCGATGGCGAGGAGCTTAATGGTGTACCCGAACTCTTTGGCGTACGCAATATCGAGCGGGGTCAGCCTGGTAATGCCTTCGGTATAGACGTCCTTGAAATTCACCGGCGTCCCGTAAGCCAGACTCACCAGAATGGCCAACTTGTGGGCGGAATCGATCCCGGCGACATCGAAGGTCGGGTCAGCCTCGGCATAACCCGCCCGTTGAGCCTCCTTGAGGACGGCCTCAAAGCTTTGCCCTTCGCGCGTCATCCGGCTCAGGATGTAATTCGACGTGCCGTTGATGATGCCGTAGATCGACTGGATGGTATTGGCCGCTAAGCCTTCGGTCAGTGCTCGAATCACGGGAATCCCGCCGCCCACACTTGCCTCGAAGCCCAGATCGACGTGCTGACGCGCAGCCGCGTCGAAGATCTCTTCGCCGTGTACCGCCAAGAGGGCCTTATTCGCCGTCACCACGTGTTTCCCTTTGGCGATGGCGTCCAAGATCACGCGTTTGGCCGCATCGTAGCCGCCGATCAGCTCGATCACGATATCGATCGCCGGATCGTCGAGGACTTGCTTCGCCTCCGTCGTCAGTACGCCCGGCGGGAGCGCGAGCCCGCGGTCTCGCGTGATGTCCAGATCCGCTACGCGCACCAGTTCAATCGGCACACCCACGCGCCGGCGAATGACGGCCGCATTGTTCAACAGAATTGTCGCGACGCCGGTTCCCACCGTGCCGAATCCGATGATCCCGACACCGATCCGCGATTTCATGTACCCGCTCCGTCCAGTTTCAACGCCTTGCGGATCCCTCTCACGGCTTGCCGGGTCCGATGTTCGTTCTCGACGAGGGCGAACCGCACGTACTCGTCTCCTCCTTCGCCGAATCCAATGCCGGGCGACACGGCCACCTTCGCTTCGCGTAGGAGGAGCTTCGAAAACTCGAGCGAGCCCATATGCCGATAGGGTGGTGGAATCCGGGCCCACACAAACATCGTGGCGCGCGGTTTGTCGACGGCCCAGCCGATCCGGTTCAAGCCGCCCACCAGGACATTGCGACGATTCTGGTACCGCAGCACAATTTCCTTCACGCAATCTTGCGGCCCGTTCAACGCGACCGTGCTGGCGATCTGCACCGGCTGGAAAATACCGTAGTCGAGATAGCTTTTGATCTTGGCCAAGGCCCCGACCACTTCGCGGTTGCCGACGCAGAAGCCGACGCGCCAGCCCGGCATGTTATAGCTCTTCGAGAGTGTATAGAACTCGACGCCGATGTCTTTCGCCTCCGGCACTTGGAGCAGGCTGGGCGCTTTGTACCCATCGAACACGATATCGGCATAGGCGAGATCGTGGATCACGATGACGTGATGCTCTTTCGCAAAGGCGACGATCTTCTTGAAGAACTCCAGGTCCACTACAGCCGTCGTCGGATTGTGGGGGAAGTTGATGACCAAGATCCGCGGACGCGGCAGGGTCTGCCGATACACGTGCAAGAGGTCATCGAAGAAGTCGCTGTCCTGACGCAGTTCAATCCCACGGACCTCGCCCCCCGCAATAATGAAACTGTACATATGGATGGGATAGGTCGGCGTGGGGGTGAGCACCACATCGCCCGGGCCGATCATCGCGAGCGCCAGATGAGCAAGTCCTTCCTTCGAGCCGATCGTGACGATAGCCTCGGTTTCCGGGTCCAGATCGACGTCGTAGTTGCGCTGGTACCAGCCGGCAATCGCATGGCGGAGTTTGGTGATGCCGCGAGAAGCCGAGTACCGATGATTCCTCGCCTTCTTCGCCGATTCGATCAGCTTGTCCACGATATGACTCGGGGTCGGCTGATCGGGATTCCCCATCCCGAAATCGATAATATCTTCACCGCGCTGCCGCGCCTCCAGTTTCAGCGACTGGACTTGGGCGAACACGTACGGCGGCAACCGTTTGATGCGGTAGAATCCTTCTCCAATTCCCATCGTGTTCCGCTCGCTCCCCCTACGAGAGGGCCTATTCTAATGGGAGCAATCTATTGAGTCAATTTTCATGTGATTTGATAGGGTTGGAACAATTCGTCAAGTTCCGATTCCCTCCACGTCTCATGGGGTTATCCCGTCGTCCCAGTTCTTGCTCGCCTCGGCTAATTCTGTTATTAATGCCGACACTCCTGTGGAATCTGATGGGGCTCTCGCTCTCTCGCCCTCCTGCGAATACCTGATCGGAGGACCTGTGGCACGACTCGGTGTCAACATCGATCACGTCGCGACGCTCAGGCAAGCCCGCGGCGGTCATGAACCGGACCCCCTTGCGGCGGCTCTGCTCGTCGAACTTGCCGGAGCAGACGGACTGGTCGTCCACCTTCGTGAGGATCGCCGGCATATTCAGGATCGGGATCTGACGCTCTTGCGAGAGATCGTACGCACGAAGCTGGACCTTGAAATGGCCGCAGACGAAACGATGGCCAAGATTGCCTTGAGTGTGAAACCGCACTTGGTCACTCTTGTCCCGGAACACCGGCAGGAACTCACCACCGAGGGGGGGCTCGATATTGCCGGGCATCGGGAACGGATACAGACGATCATCGACATGCTGCACGACGGCGGCATCCCGGTCAGCCTGTTTATCGAGCCGGACCTGACGCAGGTCAAAGCCGCGCACAAGGTCACGGCCGACTATGTCGAATTACATACGGGCCGCTATGCCAATGCCCAGCGCGCGAAAGATGAACAGGTTGAGTTCGATGCCATCTCCCAAGCTGCAAAACTATCGTACAAGTTGGGAATCGGCGTCAATGCGGGGCATGGCCTGAATTATCGAAACGTGAAGCGACTGACGCACATTCCGGAGATCGTCGAGTACAACATCGGGCACAGTATCATCGCGCGAGCGGTGCTCGTCGGCCTTGAGCGAGCCGTCCGGGAAATGAAAGAACTGGTCAGTTGAACGTCGCGTGCTCTCTGTCACGTTGACCGAGATGCGGGCGATGGCGAACCCGGCGCGATGATTGATAGGGTGGCTTGTCGGCCGGCCGTCTCACGTGTCGCTCCCTGATCAGGCGGTTCCCTCCATGATGAAGATCGTCACTGCGGCCCAGATGCAGACGTTGGATCGCCGGACCATCGAGGTCGCGAACGTTCCCGGTACGACGTTGATGGAGCGAGCCGGAGCCGGCGTCGCGGATCACATCGAGAAACTGATTGGGCCGTTGCGCGGGAAAACCGTCACCATTGTCTGCGGGAAGGGCAACAACGGTGGTGACGGATTGGTGGTTGCCCGTCTCCTCCGACAAAGCGGGGCAAAGGCTCTCGCTGTCCTCGTATCACCTTCAACCGAGCTGAGCCACGACGCCAAGGTCATGTATCGGCGCTTCACCAAGATCGCTGGATCTTCGGCAGCCAGGACCCTCACATCTATGGATCGCCTCCGCGCACCTCTCGCAGCCAGCGAGGTGGTCGTCGACGCGCTGTTGGGAACCGGCCTCTCCTCGCCGGTCAGCGGTCGTTATCGGGACGCCATCGACCTCGTCAATGAAGCCGGCCGGCCGGTCGTAGCCGTCGATCTGCCTTCAGGGATTCATGCCGATAGCGGCGCCGTCATGGGCGCGGCTGTCCGGGCCACACTCACCGTGACGTTCGGAGCGTCAAAGTTAGGCTTGTATCTCGGCGCCGGTATCGACCACGCCGGCATTGTCCGAATCGTCGATATCGGCATTCCGCAGGCCTTCGTCGATGCCGTGGAGAGTCGTATCCTGCTGATCACCGCTGCCTCGGCCAACCGCGTCATACCCGTGCGCCGCCCATCTGCCCACAAAGGCACGTTCGGACATGCGGGAATCATCGCAGGATCGGTCGGCAAGACCGGGGCGGCGGCGTTAGCCGCCAAGGCCGCCCTTCGCATGGGAACCGGCCTCGTGACCGTCGCCACGCCGTCCAGCGTCAATGACACGCTCGAAGCGAAACTGCTCGAGGCGATGACGGTCCCGATGCCGGAAACGACCGCGCGGACCTTGGCACGGTCCGGGCTCGATCGTCTCCTCGCATTCGCGAGCACACGATCGGCCATCGCGATTGGGCCAGGCCTTACGACTCACCCGGAAACCGTCGACCTCGTGCAAGCGTTGATCAAGCAGATGGAGAAGCCCTGCGTCCTGGATGCCGACGCGCTGAACGCGTTAGCTGGGCACGCGTCGCTGCTCACTGAATGCAAAGTGCCGCCCATCCTTACTCCTCACCCCGGCGAGATGGCCAGGCTGGAGGTCGAGGCGACGCCGCAGTCTGTGAACGCCGATCGCATCGGGATCGCGAGCAGATTTGCACGCGAGCGCGGCGTATTTCTCGTCTTAAAGGGCGCTCGGACGGTGGTGGCCGGGCCGGACGGCATGGTCGCCATCTGCCCGACAGGGAATCCCGGCATGGCGACGGCCGGAACCGGTGACGTGCTGACCGGCATGATCGTGGGTCTGCTCGCGCAGGGCGTGCCTCAGTGGGAAGCCGCCTGTGCCGCCACATACATTCATGGGGCTGCGGGAGATTTGACGGCGGCGGCACAAGGACAGGCCGGAATGATCGCGGGCGACGTAGTCGATGAGATTCCTCATGCCCTCGCGACGATCTCGTCCTCCTAGGACCGCCGCCCCGGCTTCTCGGCCTGCCCGCGCGAGACCTCCTCGTGGCGTCGAGGCTGAGGCGTTGACGGTCCTCTCCCGATCGTCTCGCTCGACCCAACAGTTGGGATGGACGATCGGAAAGGCCTTGCAGGGAGGTGAGGTGATCGGACTCTACGGCGACCTGGGAACGGGCAAGACCACCCTTGTCCGCGGCATTGCGGCCGGCCTTGAGGCGGCGCCCCATGCGGTCAGCAGCCCCACGTTCGTGCTGATCCATGAATATGCCGGGCGCGTGCCGCTCGCGCACGTGGACCTCTATCGCATCCGCTCCGAGGCAGAACTCGCCTCTCTTGGTCTCTCCGAGTATCTCAACGGCACGACCGTCGTCGTCGTGGAGTGGGCGAGTCGCGCCGGCTCAGAGTTGGGCCAGGACCACCTGGCCGTATCCCTCTCTCATCGGACAGCACGCACTCGGGCCATTCAGTTTATGGCTACCGGCCCCCGCTCGAACGGCCTTCTCTCTCGTATCCAGAAACTGCATCGACGGAAGCGACATCGGTCGGTACAGGCGCAGCGGCAAGGACGTCTCCATGCAGGTGCGGCATGATTCGCCTGATCCTGGTCGGCATTCTCCTTTTATTATCGCTCTCCTTCTTCCTCCAGAATCAAGAGCAGGAAGTCACTCTTCGCTACTTCTTCGGCCTGCGCGCCGCCTCGACTCTTATCTATAAGCCCATCCTCGCCGCCTTCGCCATCGGATTGCTGGTCTCGGGCATTCTCCTGTTTCCCGCGTGGGTACGCGGGCGGATCGAACTGCGGCGCAAGATGAAGGCCCTCCAGGAAGCCCAGGCGGACTTGGAGCGGCTCCGTCAGTCCTTGGACAAAGCCCTGAGCCGTACGGCTGGGAGGGTGCCGGGAAGTTCCGGGGAGGAGCGACCCGATGAATGAGAGTGAGTTGACCCCGCTCATGCGGCAGTACCGCGACATCAAGCGGGGCTATCCCGACGCCACTCTGTTCTTTCGCGTCGGCGACTTCTACGAAATGTTTTACGAAGACGCCGAGGAAGCTTCTCGGATTCTGTCCATCGCGTTGACGTCGAGGGACAAGCACAGCGCAGATCCGGTCCCCCTCTGCGGCGTGCCTTATCACGCGGCAACCGGCTACATAGCCAAATTGCTGAAGGCCGGACGGACGGTCGCGCTCTGCGAACAGGTGGAAGATCCCAAGCTTGCCAAGGGATTGGTCCGGCGCGAGGTCGTTCGCCTGTACACCCCCGGCACCTTGATCGATACGGAACTTCTCCCGCCGACCGAAGCCAACGTTCTTGCTGCGGTCCATGTCGCATCGGATCGCAGTACATCGCGAGGAGCGCCCTCGTCCCTCGGACTCGCGGCGCTGGAAGTGTCCACGGGAGATTTCTGGATCGCCGAATTTCAAGGCGACCAGGCCGTGACGAACCTCCTCGATGAATTGGCCCGCTTGGACCCTCGCGAACTGTTGCACTCGAACGCCTGTACGAACGCGAGCCAGCCATGGCTTGAAGAGATTAGGGGCCCGAGGCTCTCGGCTCAACCGTCGCAGTGGTTCGATCTCCGCGACGCGACGCAGGTCCTTCTCGAACAGTTCCGGGTCGGCTCGCTCGACGGGTTCGGATGCCGGTGCGTGACCGCGGGCATCCAAGCGGGAGGAGCCGTGCTCCGGTATCTGTGCGAGACGCAGCCGTCCGCGTCACTGGATCATATCCGGCGCGTGACCGTCCGCCGGCCCGGCGACGCGATGCATCTCGACGGGGCAACGATTTACAATCTCGAGCTCATCAGGCCCATGAACAGGTTCCAGGATAGTGGCCAACGCGCCGAGGCGACCCTCCTCACCGTCCTCGACCGCACGATCACCGCCATGGGCGCTCGGTTGATGCGGGAATGGATTCTGCGGCCGCTGGTGAACGGCCAGGAGATTCAGACTCGATTGGATGCGGTCTCGGAGTTGCGAACGCGGTTGGAAGCACGAGTCAACCTCCGTGCTGCGCTCCGCAATGTCCAAGACCTATCGAGACTCAGCAGCAGAATCTGTTTGGGCGTGGCGACCCCTCGGGATTTGCTGGCACTGAAGCAATCGGTTGCCGCGCTACCCGAATTGCATTCCCATCTTGTCTTGTGTACGTCCTTTCTGCTGAAAAACCTAGCCGACGCCTGGGACCACGCCACCGACATGTACGACTTGATCGATCGTGCGATCGATCCGGATGCGCCTCTCTCATCCCGCGATGGGGGGATTTTCCGGGATGGTTACCACGCCGGCGTGGACGAACTGCGAAAAGCCGGCAAAGAAGGGAAGGGGTGGATCGCTGCGCTGGAAGCGAAAGAACGAGAGCGGACGGGAATCGACTCGCTCAAGGTTCGATTCAATCACGTGTTCGGCTACTACATTGAGGTGACCAAAACCAACCTCCCTCGCATTCCCTCCGACTACATTCGTAAACAGACGCTCGCCAACGCCGAACGGTTTATGACGCCCGATCTCAAGGAATTGGAAGAACGGGTGACGGGCGCGGATGTGAAGCTCAAGGCGCTTGAGCAGGAGTTATTTCAGGCGCTTCGTTCGCGCGTGGCTCAAGACACTCCGCGTCTCCAGTCCATCAGCCGCGCGCTCGCTCTGTTGGATGTCTTGGTCGGTCTGGCTGAAACGGCTGCGCTCAACCAGTATGTGCGCCCGACAGTGGACGAGGGAGACACCATCCAGATCATTGAAGGCCGGCATCCGGTTGTCGAGCGATTGGAACTGCAGGGGAGCTTCATCCCCAATGATGTTCTGCTGGACCGAACGGAGAACCGGCTCCTGATCCTGACCGGCCCCAATATGGCAGGCAAGAGCACCTACCTGCGGCAAGTGGCTCTCATCGTACTGATGGCGCAAATTGGAAGCTTTGTACCGGCCAAGCAGGCTCACATCGGCCTCGTCGATCGCATTTTTACCAGAGTCGGCGCCTCGGACAACCTTGCCGCCGGCCAGAGCACCTTTATGGTGGAGATGACCGAGACCGCCAACATTCTGAACTCCGCCACGCCGCGCAGCTTGATCCTCCTCGACGAAATCGGGCGGGGGACCAGCACCTACGATGGATTGAGCATCGCCTGGGCCGTCGCCGAGCATATTCAGGATCCGCAACGCTTGGGAGCTCGGACGCTCTTTGCGACCCATTATCACGAAATGACTCAGTTGGAGACCACACACCCTGGTATTAGAAATTACAGGGTTGCCGTGCAGGAGCGCGATGGCGACGTCTTGTTTCTTAGAAAGATCGTCGCCGGTGGTGCGGACAAGAGCTACGGGATTCATGTGGCCAAGCTGGCAGGCTTGCCGCCTTCAGTGGTCCATCGAGCGCAACAAGTCCTGTCTCAACTCGAGCAACCAGCAGCAACTCCCTGTGATTCCTCTCTCACCATCGAGGTCCCTGATTCCGATCGGTCTCTTCCGACCCCTCACCCGATCATCGAAGAGGTCCGCCAGATGGATCTCTTCTCCATGACTCCACTGGACGCCTTGAACCGCCTTGCCGAGCTTCAGCGCAAGCTGGGTTCTGAATAAGATCGCCATTTTTCGAGGAGAATAAAAAAGGCGATGCTCGATCCGAGCATCGCCTTTTTTCTGAAACGTACGAACTTAGCCGATCAGTGACCGTCTCCGCCTTTGCCCGTATTGTACTGGGCCGTCCAAGGAATCAGGCCACCAAGAGGCTTCTTGTCAGGTGTGAGGACATCGTATTGCATGGCAACAGAGCCCTGCCCTTTGGGAGAGGTATTCAGACCCTGCTTGGCAGCAGCGCAGCCAGATTCAGCTTCGTTCTTACCCTGACACGCAGCTAACCGCAGCGCAGAAATGCTGAGGGTCTTGCCAGGCTCGCCAGCGACCTCTGGGAGCTTCTTCACTGCTGAAATCACCCGGTGATTCTGCTCCGTCTCCTGCGCCGTGAACTCGACCAACGTGGTCGGTGATCCAGGAGGAACTTCCTTCGCCGCAGCCGGCCCTGCATGTGGACGGGCCATCGACTTCAATTGCTCCCACACGTTCTTATCCGCCGCATAGAACTTCATGTTTTTGCCCGGGTGAACCCTCTGCCACCAAAGCCCGCTTTCCGCATTCCCGCCGAACACGGCGATATTGATCCACACTGCTTCATCGTACGGATCGAGAATAATCACGCGACCCTGCAGCGTGGTCGGCTTGCTCATGTCACCCCATTCAAACCGCTCTTGGAATGCCTCAATGGCCAGCGCGGTAGAGGCCATCCCCACGACCAAGGCCACAGCAGCCATAAAGGCCCAGCCTTGCTTATGAAGCTTCATAATCACATCCCTCCTTCACGAGACATGAAAGAAAAATGATTCAACAATAGCAATCTACTTAATGACCTTGAAGCCAGTGATAGTCCGACCATCCAAGGTCACTTCCATTGCCACGAGTTCCTGCGACGCCTTGATGATCTGATCCATCAGCGCCTTGTCCTTCACTGCAAGCCGGACAGTGGTTGCGGCATGGTACCAGCCAGAGTAGGGGCTGTTCTTTTCAGTCCCACCCTGGTATCCCCAACCGCAGCAGCTAAACAGTGGATCCGGCGGCTTCACGTCCAAATCTGTCGAGGAACGGCCCATCGGAGTCCCTGAGGCAGGCTCACCCGTGTTCCAATACTGAATGCCGAACAGGATTTCCCCATCGGGATTGTCGGCCCATTGCGACCAAACGCGGCCCTTCAAGATCTTGGTAACCTCACCTTTGAGAGGCTGCCCTCCGACGACTTGGTCTGTGGGTCCCGCGGCACCAGGAGCATCGGCTGCCGCGACGAACTCGGCCGCTAGCAAGCCGACGATAGAGAAGACCACAACAGCGGCTAGAACTACGACCCTCTTCATAACCAGTTCCCTCCTTCCTGAATAAATAACAACGCTCGGCTTAAGAGTCTCTGACATGCAATAAGTTCAAAAGAACGAGTTCGAGAAAACGCGCAACCGGAGAAAGCTTCCTCGACACCCCCTTTCTTACCCCTTCCTCTGCGCAGCGTTCACCAAGCAATGATCTTCAGGAGACAAAAACGGGCCCATGTTACTGAAATCGCCGGAGCCTGTCAAGGAAATGTTTCGGCTAAAATCAGAGTGCGTTATTTCGTAAATGTGCATGCATTATCATTGACTTAGATGAGTAAAGCATTTTCGATTCAAATCTCTTCCAACATCCTGACAACATGAATTCTTAGAATTTTCTAATTCTCGATGAATGCCTGTAATGTTCTACGCGACAACGGGCCAAGCGCAGTAATGGCGATGGAATCCAGGTCAAATAATTCCTGCCCCAGCCGGACAACTTGTTCCGGAGATACGCGGTCAATCTCAGTCAGCATGTCCTCGAGCGAGGTGTGACAGCCATTCGTCAGCTCGTCCTTCGCCAATTTACTCATTCGACTATGAGAGCTCTCTAGGCTCAGCATTAGGCTGCCTTTCATCTGGTTCTTGGCGCGCTCAAGCTCTTTAGGCTCGACTCCTTTGCGTCGAATGCGCTCCAGTTCTCGATACACAAGGTCCGCCACTCGTGCAACCTCTTTCGGCCGCGTGGCCGCATAGACCGTGATCGTGCCTCCATCGGAGTACGGAGACAGATACGAGAAAATGGAATAGGCCAGACCTCGCTTTTCCCTGATCTCTTGAAAGAGACGCGAACTTACGCTCCCTCCCAAAACGCCATTGAGCGCATGCGCGGCATACCGATCCTTGTGTCCAGCGGATACGCCCTTCAACCCGAGACAGAGGTGCACTTGCTCGAGTGGTTTCCGGCGCACGATCACACCACCCGAGGGTTGAGGCGGCCAGCGTGCCGGGATTGTCCCGTTGTCGCCTCTCACCAACGAGCCAAAGAAGCGGGACACCATCGCTTCCAGCGGCCGCATCTCGAAATTGCCTGCCACGGCAATCACAATTCGTCGAGAGTCGTAATGCGTCGCGATATAACGCAACAAATCTTTCCGCCGCAACTCCTTGATGACCTCAACCGATCCCAGGATGGGCCGCCCCAATGGATGGCTCCCCAACACCTGTTCTGTGTGGAGTTCCTGCAGCAAATCCTCCGGATCATCCTGGACCATCCGGATTTCTTCCAGGACGACCTGCTTCTCTTTATCTATTTCTTTGGAATCGAATCGAGAGTGGTGAAAGAGATCGGCGAGTAATTCGAGGGCCGTTTCCAGCTGCTGATCCAAGACTTTGACGTAAAACGTCGTGGACTCGCGCGTGGTAAACGCGTTCATCTCGCCACCCAGCGCATCGATTTCTCGTGAGATCTCTGCAGCCGAGCGACGCTCGGTCCCCTTAAAAAACATATGTTCGATGAAGTGCGAGAATCCGCGCTCGCCGGGTTGCTCATCGCGGGAGCCGACATTGACCCAGATCCCGACTGTGACCGACTTCAACGTCGGGATCTGTTCGGTGACAACTCGGACGCCGTTGTCGAGGATGAATTTTCTGTACACGCAGAGTTACCCGGCGGCAGGCTCTTTCGCCGCGGCGGAGGGAGCCGGCATCGCCTCCTTGCGACTCAGGCGAATCTTCCCTTGCCGGTCGATTTCGAGGACTTTGACGAGAATCTGTTCCCCTTCAGTCACTTCGTCCGAGACGGCGTTTACCCGGTGATGGGCCAGTTGGGAAATATGGACCAGCCCATCCGTGCCCGGCAGCACTTCGACGAAGGCCCCGAAATCCATGATCTTGCGCACGGTCCCGAGGTAGATCTTGCCGATCTCGACTTCCTCCGTCAGCCGGTTGATGATATCGATCGCTTTCTTGGCGGACGCTTCGTCGGCAGACGCAATGCAGACGACGCCGCTATCTTCTACATTGATCTTCACGCCGGTCTCCGCAATGATTCCCCGAATGGTCTTGCCGCCCGGACCGATGACCTCACGGATCTTGTCCTGCTTCACCTTCAATGTGAAAATGCGCGGCGCGAATGCGGAGAGGTTGGTCCGAGGCTTGTCCAAAGCCTTCAGCATGCAGCCCAAGATATGGAGCCGGCCTGCACGAGCCTGTTCCAAGGCAGTTTTCATGAGGGCCGAGGTAATGCCGCCGATTTTGATATCCATCTGGAGCGCCGTCACGCCGTTTTTCGTGCCGGTGACTTTGAAATCCATATCGCCAAGATGATCTTCAAGGCCGAGGATATCGGATAACACCATGACCCGTTCCCCTTCCTTAATGAGCCCCATCGCGATTCCGGCAACCGGTTCCTTGATCGGGACTCCGGCGTCCATCATGGCCATGGTTCCTCCGCACACGGTCGCCATCGACGAAGACCCGTTCGACTCCAGGATGTCCGAGACGATACGCAGGGTGTACGGGAACGTGTCCTTGCTCGGGATCATGGCTTTCAACGCCCGCTCGGCGAGCGCGCCGTGGCCGACCTCACGACGCCCGGGCGAGCGGAGCGGCCTGGCCTCTCCCACACTGAACGGCGGGAAATTGTAATGGAGCATGAAAGCGCGTGTGTACTCGCCTTCAAGCGCGTCGATCCGCTGCTCATCATCGGCGGTGCCCAGCGTCACGACCGCCAAGCTCTGCGTCTCCCCGCGAGTAAACAACGCGGACCCGTGTGTGCGCGGCAGGACGCCGACTTCGACCGCGATCGGCCGGATGTCCGCTGCGCCCCGTCCATCCGCCCTGGTCCCTCGCTCCAAAATCATGTCTCGGACTTCCGTGTATTCCAGCGAGTGGAACACGAGCTTCACGTGCCGTTCGCGATTGGGGTCCTCGCTCTTCAGCTTATCCACGGCTTCGCCGCGGATCTGGTCGAGCCGTTCCTGCCGAGCCGACTTGTTCGGAATGAGAATCGCCTCCCGAATGGGACCCGCAACCAGCGCGCGAACCTGCTCGGTGAGGGCCGCATCGATCTGCTCGGTCGCGACTTTTCGCTTTGGCTTTCCTGTTTGCGACCGGAGTTCCTGAATCGTGCCGACAATCTTCTTGATCTCGGCATGGGCGAGCTCGATCGCCTCGAGCATCGTGGCTTCAGGAAGCTCGTTGGCCCCGGCTTCCACCATCATCACAGCATCCGCCGTACCGGCCACGACCAGGTGCAGGTCGCTCGTCTCGAGGGTGTCGAGTTCAGGATTCACGACGAATGTGCCATCCACCCGACCGATCTTCACGGCCGCGACGGGCCCGCTAAAGGGAATCGAGGAAAGCGTCAGCGCGGCTGAGGCGGCAATGATGGCAATGACATCGGACGACCCGGTTTTATCCGCCGAGAGGACGGATGCGATAACCTGGGTCTCGAAGTAGTATCCTTCAGGAAACAACGGCCGGATCGGCCGATCGATGAGCCGGCTGGTCAGGACTTCTTTTTCGGACGGTCGGCCTTCCCGCTTGAAGTAGCCTCCGGGGATCTTCCCTGCCGCATAGGCCTTCTCTTGATAATCCACCGTCAAAGGCAGGAAGTCGATGCCGGGCTTGACCGTCTGCGACGCCACGGCGGTAGCCAGCACCACCGTGTCCCCATAGGACGCCCATACCGCACCATCCGCCTGCTTGGCGACTCGGCCGGTTTCCAGTCTCAACAGACGACCCGCTATGTCCAATTCCACCACGTGTTTCATCTATGGCTCCTCTGGTTGCGTCCCACAGATGCCCACAGAGATACGCTCGCGTTGAAGTTCTGAGTTGAGAGTTCTGAGTTTTGAGTTGAGGTTGATTTCAACTCAGCACTCATAACCCAACACTCATCCCTTTATGCCTGCGAGCCCATGTCCGTGTACATCTGTGCGACAATCCGATGCTCCCCGTCCTGCGACGGTACGACTGCATGGCCCCACTTGCTCAGGCTACTTGCGAATGCCCAACCGATCGATCACCGCGCGATAGCGCGCATCGTCGATGCGGCGCACATAATCCAATAGGCGGCGGCGGCGACCGACTAATTGCAGCAGACCGCGCCGCGAGTGATGATCCTTCTTATGCAGCTTGAAGTGCTCGGTCAGATACGCGATGCGGTTCGTCAAGATCGCGATCTGTACCTCGGGCGAGCCGTTGTCCGTCTCATGCTGCCGATACTGCTGAATCACTTCCGTCTTCGCTTCCTTCAGTAACGCCATGAGTCCCCTTCCTCCTGTGTTGCAAATCAGACCAGATGCTTGTTCTCTTCACCCACCAGAACCTTGGTAATTGGGACCGGCTCCGTCAGCGCACGCATCGAAAGTCCACCACGCGGCTCAACCGGAAGCACCCCGATTGCCAATAGCCGTCCGTTGCGATCCTTCACTCGAACGGCTCGTCCCTGAACGGATCGGCCTGGCACACGACCATCTTCCTGTCCCGTGACCCCATGGATCGGAACCGGGGCACCATGAAGGACCCGCGCCGCCGTCGTCTGATCGACGATCAATGCGGGCAGGAACTGTAGCGCCTGGTCCAACGGCATCAGATATCCGGTCAACGCCCCCACGGTCGCCCCGGATTCAATCTCCTCCACCGTCAATGCATGCTCGATGTCCAACGGCCCGACGCGCCGCCGCTCCAATGAGTGAAGGTGGCCGCCCACCCCCAGTGCCTCACCGATATCAGCGCACAACGTCCGCACATAGGTCCCCTTCGAACAGACCACGCGCAAGGCGACATCGGCTCCTTGAATCCCCAGCACGTCCAGTTCATACACCTGGACTTCGCGCGCCTCGCGCGCCACCGTACGCCCGGCTCTGGCCGATTTATAGAGCGGAACGCCGGCGACCTTCACCGCTGAATACATCGGTGGGACTTGCCGACAGGGCCCAAGGAACCGGACCACCGCCTCACGGATCCGTTCGTCGGACAGGCCTTCCACCGGACAGCGGCTCAACACCGTCCCCGTCGCATCCTGGGTATCAGTCGTCTCACCTAAACGAATGACCCCACGGTACTCCTTATCCCAATCAAGCAAATACTCGGCGATGCGGGTTCCTCGTCCGACCAGGATGGGCAATACCCCGGTCGCTGCAGGGTCGAGGGTGCCGGCGTGGCCGACCTTCGCGCCGCCCAGCACAGACCGAATCTTTGCCACGACGTCGTGCGACGTCCACCCGGACGGCTTGTTCACATTGAATACGCCGTCCCCCCTCACGCTGTCGCGTGAAGCGGGCGATTCGACGGCCACGGCCTGTCCTTGCGAGTTAGTCATGCTGTGACTCATGGGGGTTCCCCGGACCGCTCGACACCACCGACTCGTCCACACTGAGACCTTCGAGAATCTTCAGGACCCGGTCGCCACGAGGCCCGCTGACATCCTTCATAAAAACCAGCTCCGGCGTGTAGCGCAACGCAAGACGCCGGCCCAGCTCTCCGCGAATGAACCCACTGGCCTTCGCGAGTCCATCGAAGACCTCGCGCTCGCCCTGGTTTTCTTCCATCGTCGTCACAAAGATGCGCGCCGAGCGCAGGTCGCTGGTGACCGCCACGTCGGTCACCGTCACCGACCGGACCCGAGGGTCCTTGATCTTACGCATCACAATATCGGCGACCTCCATACGGATTTGATCGGCCACTCGATCGGCTCGTTTGTACGTCGTCTTGGACATGACGGCTGCGATCACGGATCACAGGAATTCGATTCTGGACCGCACGACTTCGATCGTCGGCACGCTCCGGATCAAGTTCAGCGACTGCTCCAGGACTTGATTGACATAGGCGCTCTCATTGGCTACGCAGGCAAGCCCCAACATCGCCTTCTGCCACAAGTCCTGCTCGCCGACCTCGGCCACCGACAGGTTGAACTTTTCCCTCAGGCGATCCTTTAGGCTCAACAGAACCTGCCGTTTGGCCTTGAGAGAGTGGCCGTCAGGAAGAAAGAGCTCAACCGTGCAGACCCCGACAATCATGATCGGTGCGGATAAGCCCGGCTCACCCGCGCTTATGCGAGCTTGGCTGCCACTTTATCGAAGACGTAGGTCTCGATCGCATCCCCGACTTTCAAGTCGTTGAAGTTCTCGACGCTGATCCCGCACTCATAGCCCTGCTGCACTTCACGCACATCATCCTTGAAACGGCGGAGCGAGGCCAACTTCCCTTCATAGACCGTCACGTTGTCGCGAATCACGCGCGCGCCGGCGCTGGCACGAGTGACCGTGCCGTCCACAACGTAACAACCGGCAATCAAGCCTGCTTTCGAAACCGTGAACAACTGCCGCACCTCAGCCCGTCCCAGCACCCGTTCCTTGAGAGTCGGTTCGAGCAGACCCTCCATCGCCGCCTTGATATCCGCGATGGCGTCGTAAATGATGGTGTAGAGACGAATGTCGACTCCCTCGTGTTCTGCCAGTGTCGCAGCCTTCGGGTCCGGCCTGATGTTGAACCCGATAATGATGGCCCGGGACGCGGAGGCCAGCAAGACGTCCGTTTCGTTAATGCCGCCGACGCCACTATGGATCACGCGAAGCTTGACCGTTTCGGTCGGCAGTTTTTCGACCGCTGCTGCCAAGGCTTCCGCCGATCCCTGCACGTCGGCCTTGATCACGATCGGCAGTTCCTTGACGTCTCCCGCCTCGATCTTGGCGAACAGATCGTCGAGCGACACCTTCGCAGAGCCGGCCAGCTCCATGCTGCGTTGTTTTTGGGCGCGGGCTTCGGCAATCTCACGAGCCACGCGTTCATCTTTCACGGCGACAAAGAGATCGCCGGCTGACGGCACTCCCGGAAGGCCGATCACCTCGACGGGAACCGACGGGCCGGCCTGTTCCGTTTTCTTTCCGGTATCCGTAATCAGCGCCCGCACACGCCCGCTGAAGGTACCGACGACGAAGGCGTCTCCCGCCCGGAGGGTGCCACTCTGCACCAACACGGTGGCCACGGGGCCGCGACCACGCTCCAACCTCGCCTCCACCACCGTCCCTCTTGCAAGACGGTGCGGGTCAGCTTTCAACTCGAGGACTTCCGCTTGAAGCAGAATCATCTCCAGCAACTGCTCCAATCCTGTTTTCTGCTTGGCAGAGACCTCGACCATGATGGTGTCGCCGCCCCAGGCTTCCGGAATGAGCTGATGCTCGGACAAGGCGTTGCGGACCCGATCCGGATTCGCTCCCGGCTTATCGACCTTGTTGATCGCCACGATGAGCGGCACGCCGGCTGCCTTAGCATGGTGGATCGCCTCGACCGTTTGCGGCATCACCCCGTCGTCCGCCGCCACAACCAGGATCACGATATCGGTGACCTTCGCCCCTCTGGCGCGCATAGCCGTAAACGCTTCGTGGCCCGGCGTATCGAGGAAGGTCACCTGCTTGCCATGCACCGGGACGGTGTAGGCGCCGATGTGCTGCGTGATCCCGCCGGCTTCGCCTTCCGCGACCTTGGTCTGTCGGATCGCGTCCAACAAAGAGGTCTTCCCATGATCGACGTGCCCCATGATCGTGACCACCGGGGAACGAGGCTCAGGCCGCTCTTCCACTGCCTCCTGCACCGCCTCTTCGAGCAAATCCTCGCCCACCTTTTCCAGCGTGAACTCGGCCTTCACGCCAAATTCTTCCGCGATCAGGGGGGCCGCCTCCAGATTCATGGGCTGGTTGAACGTCAGCATCTGCCCCATGTCCATCAGCTTCTTGACTATGTCGGGCGGCCGCTGGCCGATAAGCTCGGCAAATTCCTTGACGGTGATGCCGGCCGTGAGTTTGACGCTCTTCTTCCTCGGCTTGGTGATCTCCGCCTGCGTACTATGGTGGACATGCTTGGTCCGGTCCTCGCGTCGCTGGATCGGGATCGCCCGCAAATCTTGCCACCGGGCCGCATCCTCACGGAGCCGCAGGTCGTCTTCTTCCCGCGGGCGTCCCGGTTTCCGAGCTTTCTTGAGCTTATCTTTGAGACCTGCGGCTTCGCTTTCGAGCGTCTCGGCAGAAAAACTTTTCTTCTTGCCGACCACTGCGAGCGGTTCAACTTTTGAGGGGGGAGACACTGGTGCAGCAGCGGCAGGCTTGGCTTCTTGAACCACAACCGGCGGCGCAACCGAAGCAGGGGCAGCGACCGGCTCCGGTGCCGGTGCATGCAGCGATGGCGCGGTTTCGACAGACGGAGATGGTGCGACACCGGCCGACAGACCGACGGGAATAGGAGCATGGGCGACAGTGGGCGCTCCACCTGCATCGGACACGGCAGGCGTCGCAACAGCAGCCTCCCCGACCCCTTCATCTTTCTTTCGTTTAATGAGGATTCGGCGCTTGTCGTGCTTCGGCGGCTCTTCAAGGACTGCCGATGGCGCCCGCCCCGAAAGGCCTTTGGTTGAATCGCGCCCCCCCTCTGCTCCCCCGTCGGCTCCCTTGGCCACACGTGCCGCCTTGTCCGGCACACGCGCGGAGGCCTCGTGAGCCGTCGCGCTCGCGGCGACGGTCACCGACGCCCCTTTGGCCTTGGGCATCAACTTATCCAACACCTTCTGAACGACATCCTCGTCCAGGGCGCTGCTATGGGACGCAACCGCGACTCCCATCCGCTTCAACTCCGGGATGAGATCGCGGTTCTCCATTCCTAACTTCTTGGCCAGTTCATAGACCCGCATACTTACTATTCACACCTCGATTAGTTGACCGGCGCCGGCTCATGAGCCTTCCTGACCCGACAGCGCCGCCCCAGACTCCTGCAATCGCGCCTCTTCCTGCTGCCGTTGGGCTTCGGTCTCCTCTGCAAGCGCGGCCTTGATTTCCTTGTCCCGTTCGGCCTTTTCTTTCTCGTACTCGGTGGCGCTGATGATGTCGATCTTCCAGCCGGTCAGCCGCGCGGCCAGCCGCACGTTCTGGCCGTTTTTGCCGATCGCCAGGGAGAGCTGGGAATCCGCCACAACCACCAGCGCGGATTTCTTGTCTTCGTCGACCCCGACTTTCTCGATCGTGGCCGGGTTCAGCGCTTCCGCGATAAACACGCGAGGATCGGACGTCCAGGTGATGATGTCGATCTTTTCTCCGCGCAGCTCCCGCACGACCGCCTGGACACGAGATCCTTTGATCCCGACGCAGGCCCCGACCGGATCGACCGCTTTATCTCGAGAGGAGACCGCTATTTTCGTCCGATCGCCGGGCTCTCGCACGATGGACTTGATTTCAACGATCTTCTCCGACACCTCCGGCACTTCAAGCTCGAACAGCTTGGCGACGAACTGCGGATGGCTTCTCGAGAGAATCACCTGCACATCTTTGGGCGTGCGCCGGACCTCCGACAGCATCGCCTTCACCCGATCGCCGCGCCGATAGGTCTCGCGGGGGATCTGCTCCTGAATCGGCAGGATCGCCTCGGTCTTCCCGAGATCGACCAGATAATTCCGCCGCTCCATCCCGAGGATAATGCCGTTGACGAGATCGCCTTGGCGCGTCGAGTATTCTTTCTGCACCGCCTCCCACTCCGCCTCTCTCACTTTTTGGAAAATGACCTGCTTGGCGGTCTGCGCGGCGATCCGGCCGAGTTCGTCCATCTCGATGACGGACCCGATCTCATCGCCCACCTCGGCTTCGCTATCGTATACCCGCGCCTCGGCAAGGGAGACTTCCGCCTTGGGATTAGTCACGGTGTCCACAATGGTTTTCTTCGACACCACGGAGATTTCTCCCGTCTTCGGATCGATTTCCACTTGGATATTCTCGGCCTGGCCGAACCGTTTTTTCGCGGCGGCCTGCAAGGCCACCTCGATAGCGCCGATGACTCTGGCTTTGTCGATGCCTTTTTGGCGTCCGATCTCATCAATGACCGCAATGAGCTCTCGATTCATACGTCACACCCTCGTCTGCCCATGCCTTCCGTCCTCCCGTCCATCGAGCAGGACTCTTGCCGGCGAGTACGGACTTCTCGAACCGCCACGAATGATCCTGGCTAGAACGTCACTTCCAGTTTTCCTTCGGCGATCTCGCCGAAAGTCAGACGAACCGTCGCGGATGGGTCCGCCTCTTTCATCGCGACCGTGACCGCCTGCTCATCCACATCGATGAGCTGCCCGACCAGCCGCCACTGACCGGCATACGGCTGCCTCAGTTTCAGCGCGATTCGCTTCCCCATAGACCGGCGATAATCTTGTGGCCGCCGTAAGGGCCGATCCAGCCCAGGAGAAGACACCTCAAGGGTATAGGCATACGGCAGTGGATCCGCAACATCTAAAGCCGGACTCAAAGATTCGTGGGCCTGCTCACAATCATCCAGCGTCACGCCCCCCGGCTTGTCGATGAACACTCGGACCACCGTGCGAGGACCTTGCCCGACACAGACCACGTCGACCAACTCAAGCCCGAGTGCCCAGAGAATCGGAGCCGCAACTTCCTGGATTCGCTCGGTAACTCGCCGTAACTCTGCCACCGACGTCCTCAGCGCACCCGATCTTCAACTGGTCGTTTCACCAGCTCAAACAAAAAAGTGGGCCTGGGCCCACTTCACAACAAAGGCACCATAGCATTTCACCCCCGTCAAAGCAAGGGGCCGCTACGCGGTCAGGGTCCGAAAACGCGAGGCTAACATCTGAGTCACGGGGCCAGGGTGACCGGAGCCGATGACTGTGTCGTCAATCCGCACAACCCCCAGGACTTCGACAGTAGTCCCGGTGAGAAACACTTCTTGTGCAGACTCGATGGCCGCCTCTGCACTATACCGCTCCTCAACGGGATGGCCTGCCTGTCGTGCCAGACTCAGGACGAGGGATCGCGTCACGCCCGAGAGAATGCGCGGCCCTTCCGGCGCCGTGATCACTACGCCGTTCTGGACGAGCATGAGATTACTGACCGCGCCTTCGGTCACCACTCCATCCCGAACGAAGATGGCTTCGAACGCGCCGGCCTGCGCCGCCCGCTGACGGGCCAACACGTTGGGCAGGAGATTGATGCTCTTGATATCGCAGCGACCCCAGCGCAGGTCTTCGACCCTGACCACGCGCACGCCTCTCGTGCGGATCTCTTCCGCCAAGGGACGCATCTCGCGCACAGTCATGACGATGGTTGGAGCCGGGGCGGCAGGAAACTGATGATCGCGCGGCGCCGGTCCTCGCGTGATCTGCACATAGACCTTACTTTCGGGATATCCCGCTCGTCGAATCCCCTCCCTCACCTCGTCTGCCAATCCGGCACGCGTGAGGGGCAGCGGCAAATTGAGCGCCTGGGCGCTCCGATCGAGCCGGGCCAGGTGGGCATCGAGCTCGAAGGGACGGCCGGCATAGGTGCGGATGACTTCATAGACTCCATCGCCGAACTGAAACCCGCGGTCTTCAACCGAGACGACGGCGTCGGATAACGCGCAGAACCGCCCGTTGACGAACCCAATATCAGGCACTCGTGGACCCCGCGCGCGCTGGATCGGCTGTCACGACGACCTCGAACACGCGGCGATCCTCCGCTGTAAATTTCCATCCCATGCGTTTCTCGAACACCAGTTGGTGAGTGCCCACTGCGAGGGGTTTGAATTCGAAGGTGCGGCGCCCGTTGTGAACCGCATTGTTGCTGGCGATGCACAGAAAATCATCGCCGACGAGGACGAACGACGCCGGGTTATAGGAGGAAACCCACGACTCCCCTCGCGTGCGATCTTCCCAGAGATGAATCTGGAGTAAGCCATCCACCTGGGCCGTGCGTGTCTTCACGCCCGAGTCGGGGCCTCTCCCACCACCATCAGAACCGGGTCCTCGGTTCATACGTTTCTACCACCCCACTCCAAAATTAAAATTATGGTACGGCATCGCCGGGCACCGGCCTATCCGAACAGCGACCGCGTCACACCTTGCGCCTGGCCCCGAGGAGAATCCGATCGCCATCCACGCGGACTTCATAACTCCCTACACAGTACCCGCCTCCGTCAGTCCCTTGCCCGTTCCGCACGTCGAAGGCCAGATCGTGCCACGGACAGGACACGACATAGCCTTTCAGGCGGCCCTCGCAGAGCGGCCCTCCTTCATGCGGGCAGGTATTATAGATCGCATAAAATTGGTCGTTCACGTTGAAGACCGCAATGGCTTTGCCTTCGATGGTGACGAGCTTGGCTTCGCCTTGCAAAATGTCGCCGGTACGGGCGACAGATTGAAATCCTTTGTGTGCCATTCCGACCTCAATGCTGTTGGATTATTCGCACTCGAACAGGACAGGCGTTTACAGCCGCAATGTAAACTTCAGTTCGCCTCCCGACTGCACGCCTTCTTGCTTGATGAATCCAGCAACCGCCTGAATCATGTAGCGCACCGGCTCAGGAGGCGGCCCATAGAGAGGGCATGGATCGCGTGGACAGGGGGAAACGTTCTCGATCACCTGGACAATATGCCGGCTTTCATCGACCCAGATCATGTCGACCGGAAACGTGTACCCCGTCGTCCGAACCCGGTGCAGCCCCGTGGACTCGAAGATATAAAGCATCCCCGTGTCGGGTGGCAATCCCTCCCGAAACGCGAGGCCAAAGAGCAACCGCTCAGGAGTATCCGCCACTTCCGTCTCGAGTTGTTTCCCATTGGGAAATGTCACGATAATGATATCCGCATCTTTCTTATTCGTCAGGAACAGGCTGGCGGACATCAGCAGGATGGCCAGCAGAACGAGGGTCACAACGCGGCTTCGTTTGTTACTCGCCTCTGGTGGCATCGTGTCGGTGGCTCGCTACGCCGTCTCTTTTTCGGTGACCAGACTCTGACCGCAGCCTGGGCCCATAGGCCCAGGAGCTCACCGCCTCTAGGCCTTCTGAGCGCTTGTGACTCTGTTGACTTGGAAAAGAAACACAGTCTAGAATGATGCCACTTTTCGCCACAGCACTATGGCTGTGGCTGGATCATGTTGTCAACACTGGAATCGGCCATCATATAGTCTTGAGAAGGAGGCAAGGGACATGGCGCTGCTGATCACCGATGAATGCATTTCCTGCGGGGCTTGCCTGCCGGAATGCCCGAATGAGGCTATCTTCGAAACACGCGGCGACGCCGAAGGCAAGGGTTACCATGTGGGAGACGGCCAGGGCGTTGGCGACAACATCTACGTCATCACGCACGATCGCTGCACAGAATGCGTGGGTCACTTCGATGAGCCCCAGTGCGCGGCAGTCTGCCCCGTAGACAACTGCTGCATTGCAGACCCGGCTTATCCGGAGACGACGGAATCCCTGTTGGAGAAGGCGAAAAAGCTGAATCCGGACAAGCAGATCGATCCTGCCAAGGTGTGGAGCGGCGTCAGGAATTAAGCCCCTCTCTCACGTTTCTCTAAATCCGACGAGGGCCTGCTCCCTTCACCAAAGGAGCGGGCCCTCGCGCTTTCCGCACAACACCCGCGACGTCGGAACGCCGGCAACTCTGCAATTCCTGGCTTTCGTCTCCTCTGGGCAGTACAATTTCAGCGGATGAGCTACGCCCTCTCTTCAAGATCGGAGGCGGCCAGACCGATTACTCTGTAGAGGCCACACATTGCGAACCCCCTCGCCCGGAGGTGCTCCGATGCAACTTCGACTTGCGATCCTTTTCGGCCTGATCATGAGCCTGTGTCTCCCGACACCGACACAGGCAACCACCGTAGATCTCACCCTCCTCATCGACACGTTCGTGACTCGGCAATTCCCCGAGGCAAGCAGCCACCTGTGGATCGTCAACAGCACCCAATGGGATGGGGATGAAATGATCGTGGACGTGAATACCATCGTCGTCGAAAAACGGCAGGAGGCACCGCTGGAGAATCGTTTCCTCCTCCTGATCGTCGGAGGAAAACTCACCGCCACCCAGAGTATCCCCCTCAATGGCAGTCCGGAGTGTCGTCCCGAAGAAGCTTGAAACCGGCTTCCTTAGAGCATCGTTCCCGAGACCACACAACAAGGCCCCGTCGGTCATAACACCGACGGGGCCTTGGTATTTCCTATTCAGTCGTCTGTGGGACGTTCGAACGAAACTACTTCAGCATCACCAATTTGCCACCAACGTGTGCCGGATGGAGATGGCAACGGTACGAGAGCGTATTACCCGTCGTGGCATAAAACAGATCGCTGGTCGGGACACCGATGTACTTCGTCTCGCCTGGCTTGAGAACCACCTGTGCCTTCAGCACGGTCGGAGCAGCCTGAGTCGTATCCGCAGTGAGCAGGAAGCCGTGCTCGGCTGTAGAATTGTTCGTGACTTTCAACAGAACCGGGCGCCCTGGACGCACCTTGAAGTCAACGACTGTGGTCGGGGGATACCACGTCTTTAGGTTTCCGATCTCGATCGCAAAGAATTCGGCATCAACGTCCAACTCTTTGAACGGCTGTCCCACCACGGACCCCGTTTCCAAATCACCGATCTCTGCGCCGCCTGCCTGGTGAGCGAGCGCCCCAGAGGCACCAGCCACAACCATGACCAGGCCGAAGAAGACCCATAACATCATCTTGCCCATGACCTACCTCCTTAAAAAAGAAGATGTGATTAGGTTGGTGAATGACAAACGCCAAGCTCAAGTGGCCTTGACCTTCCGACGACGTTCCTCGCAGTTTTTTCTTCTCAATGAAAACGAACGATCCTAGCGCAACGAGGCACACCTTATAGCATAGGGGTTAAAATAGAAGCAAGACCGTTCTTGAGACGACCGGATACCCTTCAAGCGAGCAGCGCACACAGCAGACACCACCCCCATCGTGTGAAGAGTTGTTCCGGTGTTTCGAATTGTTAGGGGCGCGATGGATCGAGCGGATCCCTCTCACCGATTCCCCTCCCCATCAGCAGGTCAAACGGAGCGTAATCGTCCGTGAACACGATCCCCGAGGGCCAGGGCGACTCGCGGTGAGTGCCGATTAACAAGGCCTGTGCTTCGGATGGAATCCGGTTCGCTGCCACGAGAACGCCGGTTCGAGACACCAGCTCCTCGAACGTCGTCCGTTCAACCGGCGCACCGGCAAAAAAAATCAGGTTGGCCGCCCCCGGCTGTTTGGACCGCCAGGGTCCCTGCACGCTAAACGACCGAATCACCGGAAAGACCGTGCGCAACGTCTGCACGACAGCGTAGGCTCGTTGCCTGTCGGCGCCTTCAGCAGAGGAGGATAGGTTGACGGCCAGGACTCCGTCGGGATTGAGATGGGCGCGCAACTCCGAAAAAAACTCCGTCGTCGTGAGATGGAACGGGATCAAGTGCCTGGCAAAGACATCGACCCAGATGACGTCATAGGTTCCTGCGGTCGACCGCAGGAACACCCGGGCATCTTTCACATGCACATGATGCCGCGGGGCGGGGCGATAATCGAAATACTGCTCCGCTGCGCGCACGACCGAGGGGTCGACTTCCACGGTATCCAGTTCAAGTTCGGGCCACCGATCGGCCAGCCACTTTGCCAACGACCCGCCACCGTGCCCTAAAATCAGCGCCCGTTTGGGTTCCGGCGACACGGCCAGCGCCGCCATCATCACCTGGCTGTAGGGCAGGAACAATGAGACGGGATCGGCCTTCCACATCACAGCATGAAATGTGTTGTCCAATATGAGAAACCGTAACACGTCGTTATCCCGTACACGAACTTGTTGGTATGGACTGTCCTCTTGGTAGACCGGCTCCGGCGCAACCTGCACGGGGTGGAGGGCAAGCCATCCCAGAACGACAAGCCCCCCCAGCATGGTAAGGCCTCCCGCCATCGGAACAATGCCACGCACCCGAAGAAGAACGGACGTGCGCGTGAGCCACAGTAATCCAAGGAGAACCTGTCCACCCCCCAACCACGCGACCAGCGCCTTCGTCCCAAGCCAAGACAGGAGAAAGAACGCCGTCCCCCAGGTACCGACGAGACTGCCGACGGTGGAGACTGCGATCATGCGACCGGTGTGCCGGCCAAGGAACCCCAGATCCTCGATGGCGAGACGTAGCAACGCGGGCAACACTCCGCTCAGACCGAATGCCGGAGGGGCTAACAGGACGCTGGCGGCCAAGCACGATCCCCAACGGGGATCGGCGCTCCACTTCAATAAGACCTGGAACGTCACCCACTGACCACCCCAAGCCAGCAGCAGGGTCCACGAGCCTGAAAACAGCAACAATCCCGCCAGCACCACGCTCCCCGGACGGCGATCTGAAAGCCATCCGCCGAATGCATATCCGCTGCTCATCGCGCCCAGAATCACGCCGATGAGCGCGCCCCAGACAAAGAGCGAGTTCCCAAACACCGGCGCCAACAGACGGCTCCCCAGAATCTCCAGCGCCATCACGACTGCGCCGGTGATGAACGCCGTGGCGAACAAGAATAACCGAAACCACTGGGGCTGGCTGGGCTCCGATGTCATCTGGATAAGAAAGCGGGCGCGGAGGAGAAAGAGGGGCGGGAACCAATCGAAACACGCAGAGAGGTCACAAAGATCCCCAATTCTTAAAATAGCGGAGCAGGTCGCGCACCGACAGCATACCGACAATCCGGCCTTCTTCCGTGACCGCCAGGTGGCGGATCCCGCGCTCGGCCATCAGATCGCTGGCGTCGTGCGCCGATCGCTCGATGTCGATCGTGATGACGGGAGCACTCATGACCGACCGTACTCGCGCTTGGTCCGTCATGACTCCCTCAGCCATCGCCTTCCGGACCAGGTCGGCTTCACTCACCACGCCGATGAACCGGCCCTGCTCCGCGACGAGCAACGCGCCCGCCTTGGCCTCGCGCATCTGGCGTGCCGCCTCGATCAAAGTGGCCTCGGGGCTCACCATGTGCTGCACACGCCGCATCATGACTGCCAGAGGCCGTTGTATTGCTCCCACGTGCAGTGTCATGGCTGACTCCAAGTCTACAAGTCTAAGGGGAGAAAATTCTACTGAAGAGGGGCCAGGGTGTCAATCGCTCGCCAAGCCGTCGATTCATTTCGTTCTCAGTCCTGTGCAAGAAATTGCGAATTCATTGCTCGGACAACGCGACAGTTGTTATACTGCCCCTACGATTTTCTTCTTGTCGACCGCGTCGCTCACGAACAGCCACCGGGTATTGTAAGGAGGACAGCTTCCCATGCATATCAGCGTCATTGGAACCGGCTACGTCGGCTTGGTCACAGGTGCCTGCTTTGCGGAGTTCGGTGTCACCGTCACGTGTATGGATAACGACGCGCGACGGATCGGCAAGTTGGAGAAAGGTGACGTCCCGTTTTATGAGCCGGGCATCACCGAGCTTGTGGCGAAGGGGATCAAAGAAGGTCGGCTGCGCTTCACCACCGACATCGCCAAAGCAGTGGACCAGGCGCTGGTCATTTTCATCGCCGTGGGAACTCCTTCGCGGCCTGACGGATCGGCAGACCTCTCGTATGTCGAAGAGGTCGGTCGAGGCATCGCCCGCCACATGACCGGGTACAAAGTCATCGCCACGAAATCGACCGTTCCTGTCGGGACCGGAGAGAAACTCCGCGACGTCATCAAAGCCAACCGAACCGAACCCCATCGCTTCGACATCGTGTCGAATCCCGAATTCCTTCGGGAAGGTTCGGCCATCGAAGATTTCCTGCGTCCGAACCGCGTCGTCATCGGGGCAGACAGCGATCAGGCCGTTGCGATCATGAAGGATCTGTATCGCCCTCTCTACCTGATCGAAACCCCGATCGTCGTCACCGACATCCCGACGGCCGAAATGATCAAATACGCCTCGAACGCGTTTCTGGCGACCAAAATTTCCTTCATCAACGAGGTCGCCAACGTGTGTGAGCGGGTCGGCGCCGACGTGCAAGTCGTCGCAAAAGGCATGGGGCTGGACCATCGTATCGGGAACAAGTTTCTCCATGCCGGGCCGGGATTCGGCGGTTCTTGCTTTCCCAAGGATCTGGCGGCACTCGTCCAGACAGGCGAACGAGTCGGCTATCCGATGGAAATTGCGGGCGCCGCCGCTCGTGTCAACGCCAAACAGCGCGTCCGGATGGTGGAGAAGATTCGCGATGCCGTGGGTGGCGTAGGCGGAAAAACGTTCGGGGTCTTGGGTATCTCGTTCAAACCCAACACCAACGACCTGAGAGAAGCACCGGCCCTGTCGATCATCGAAGAGCTCGTGAAAGAGGGCGGGATCGTCCGGGCTTATGACCCGGCGGCACTCGAAGAAAGCACACGGCTGTTGAAGGGAATGGTTCCCTGTCTGGATATGTACGACGTAGCGGAAGGAGCAGACGCCCTTATCCTGATGACCGAATGGAACCAGTTCCGGAGCCTGGATTTTGCACGGCTGAAGGGGATCATGCGCCAGCCTATCCTGCTCGATTTGCGCAACGTCTACGACCCTGACCGTGTCGCAAAATTCGGTTTCCGGCACATCTCAGTCGGCCGTCCGACCAAAGAGCCGAAGTCCTGAGGACGAGAGACGTGATCTCGCGTCAGCCCAGAAGCCGTGGCGCTTCCGCCTTCGCTTCTTCTTTGGGCTTCGGCTTATAGCCCATCCGATCCAATACCTTCATAATCCGTGTCTTCAACCGGTCGTCCGCTTCGCCTAACGCCACAGCCAGCGACCGGCTGCCAATAGGCGGTGAGGTGCCTCAGCTTCACCCCGCCGAGCCAGGCACGGTCCTCGGTCTCCCTGACCGCAGCCACCGAGATTCCCCGCGCCACCAGCGCCCGTGGAAGATGGGTTCCCACACCCGCTCCAGCACGTCGATCAGCACGTGATGCACCACGCGGTCGCGGAAATCCGCCGCGAAGATTTCCCGAAACTTGGGCTGTTTCACGACGAAACAGACAGAACGAGAGGGATGGTAGGTGCGCCCTTCCAGCTCCTCGCGCAACCGCACGAGGTTGTCCTCTAATCGCGCCTCAAACCGGAGGGCATTGTGGGTGTTCCGCTTGTGTCGCCGGCAGCGGAGATACTGCCGGTAGAGATTCTCCAATGAAAAGATGGGGGGCATCATGCTCACCACGGACACACCAAACCTGGTTGCTGTTGGTCTTATTGTTGGTGTTCACGTTGCCATTGTTGAAATTCACGTCCCACGCGTTGGTGGGATTCTCGGCATTCGTCGTCGCCGACCAATAGTTGGCCGACTGGACGTTGGTAAAGGGATAGTCGCTAGCCCGGTGACAGATGGGAATCGCTGGCCCACTGGTCCTGTCTCTTGTTGGTTTTCTTAGCGAAGCCAGTGTATAGTGCAAACATGAAAGGAATCCGCTCAAAGCCAGCTTCCTCGCCACGAGGGACGCCTGCCCGACGCACTCGCTCACGGCTCTCATCGGCGGCGCGGCGGAAGGCCCTGATCGCCCGTCAACGGAAAGCTTACCTCGCGCTCGCCGGGGGTTGGCGCCAGCGGCTTCACGGATATCAGCGTGGAGCACGATGTGCACCTGTATGAGAAACCGTGAGACTCTCCGCACGCGGAGTTCACACTGCCGTCTTTGTTGATACCTCCGCCTTCTTCGCCCTCGCCGATCGCACCGACCGTTTCCATCCTGTCGCCGTGGAGTTCATGCGTCATCACGAGGGGCTCCTGGTCACGAGCAATCTCGTCATTTACGAAACCGTGACGCTGATTCGGATGGCGGCTGGGCTTCGAGCCCGCGGTACGATTCGGGCGACGCCTGTTCGATGAGGCCATCACACCGAGTCTGCGCGTCACGACACAGGATGCATCCGACGCGTGGGCCCTGTTTCGTCGGTACCGGGATAAACGGTTCAGCTTCGTGGACTGCACGAGTTTCGTGCTGATGGAACGGTGCGGCACCCGCGCGGCCTTCGCGTTTGACGACGACTTCCGCCAACTCGGCAAATGGATTGTGTATCCGACAACCCTGTAATCAGAGTTGCGCCTTCGGAGAGAAGATCCAGTCTCATGCCGGCCAGCGCGGGACTCGACGGCAAGTGGGGACAGGCACCCCTCGACCAGCTCGGGGAGCCAGTTCCCTCTCGTCCAGATACACCGCCAAGTCCATCGCGGTCTTGTAGATGGGCAAATGTTCGTAGCGGGCCATCGCAAAAACGCGTTCAGCGATCAGCATTCAGCCATCAGCCAGAACCCGATCGCTGTGCGCCTCCTCCTGGGGACTGTCGCCCTTCCGGCCGGCGACTGTCCCCTTTCCGAAAGACCGGGGACAGGCACCCGCCAAAACCAAGCGACGGCGGGAGCCAGTCCCCTCTCGCCCCCGGACTCACCGCGGGGCAGGGGGCAGCCGCCCCCTGCCCCCCCAAATGATCAAATCATTCCAATTACCGAATCTTCAATATGCATCCGCATTCACGCCACCGCGCACACACCAGGCGCGGCCGGGGTTGGTCTTATCGTCGGTGCCCACGACGCCACTGAAAAAGACCACGATCCACGCGCGGGTCGGAAGGACTGCGTTCGTCGTCGCCGACCAATAGCCGTCCGACTGGACATTGAGAAACGGATGGCCCGGCGGTAACGTTGGACCCGGAGCCGCCACGGAGGGATCCACCAGACTGCTCAGCTCGGCGAACGAGGACAGGCGCCAGCCCTTCTGACCGCCCACGTTCTTGTTGGCGCATTGGGAGCGGGCATCACTCCATGTGTGGGTCGTCGTCGCAGGAGACTTCTCCCACACCAAGCCGGTGTTCTTATCCAACACCGCGTCGCTATTGAACGCCGCCAGGATGACGAACCGCTGCGCCGCCGGCAGGGCTTGATCCCACCGCAAGGTGTGATTGCCGTCATTCCCGCCTCCGCCGATGCCCGCGATGGCGGCGAGAACCTGATCCAGCTTGGCTAAAATCTGGGCGAACGGGTTCGGCGGCGGGGGTGGATTGTCCGCCGCCGCCGGCGTGACCCCGCTCCCATAGCCCACCATGAGCACCCCTCCGAGGACCAACGCACCGACCGTGACTGTGAGAAACCGTCGTGTCTTCATCACTCCCTCCTTGTTGTGTTGTTGATGGCACCGACTGACTGAATCTTCTTCGAGCGAACCGCCTTCACCGCCTTCACCGCCTTCATCCCTCCTTGCTCCCCCTCCTCACCTCGATCCGGCGGCTCTCTCCCGCTGGAAGGATACCCGTGCTGGTCCCACTGCGGCCGTCGAGCGATCACCTTCCGAGGTGAGGGCTCCGGGAGCACAGGACCGACACGGGTGTCCTTCCAGCTTCCTTGTTCGGCCTCCTGTTATTTCTCTGCCTCAGCCTTCGCCTTCTGCTCCGCCGCCCAGGCCTGCTCAAACAATGCCATCGCCTTCGCGCGGACTTGCTCGTCCTCGTCGTCGAGCGCGACAACCAGCGGATCGAGCGGTGCCTGCGGCCCCTGCTGCGCCCAGCGATCCAAGGCCGTGAGCCGCACCTGCGCATCGGGCGAGGCGAGCGCTTGGGCCATCCAGTCGGGCACGACGAGGGGCTCTGCCTCGCGTGGCTCGGCCGGCGCGGGGGTTCCCACTGAAGTTCTTGGCTCGTTGTGTGTTGACGGATTGTTCTGCAAGACAGTTTGCGACTCGGACAGCCCACCCATGCTCGTGCCGATGCTCGACGCCTCGCCTGAAGGGGCCGGTCCGCAGCCGGAGAGACAAGCGAGCAGCGCCAGCGTCACGAGCGCGTGCCGATGATTATGGGAGCGCGAGACGGACGCCGTGGTGGGCATCGGGGCACTCAGGTCAGGATGACCTGCTCCCCATGTCTCTGTCGGACGGGGCTGGTTCGCTAACGCGGGAAGACGTGAGTGAGTGAGTGAGTGAGTGAGTGCAAGCCGGGAGCCGCGAACGGGAAGGTGACCGAGCGCTGAACAGAAGCAGGTTGCATCGCGCCCCCTGGCTCAGGCCCCGCTGGGTAAGGAATTGCGGGCATCGAGCTGAGGGCGCTACGCTACGGCGTGCTACAGTGCGCTGTCAATACCTCTTTCTTGGGAGGCAGACACTGTGGGAAACCATACGGTGTGTGTTCACGTCAGCCTCGGAACCGCCTTGCCCTCGTCCTTCGGCTTCGGCTTATAGCCCATCCGATCCAACACTTTCATAATCCGTGTCTTCAACCGGTCGTCCGCTTCGCCTAACGCCACAGCCAGCGGTTCGACGGCGGGCTTGCCGATCTTTCTGACGATCTCGGTGACGGACTGCCGCAGCTCATCTTCCTCCGACACGAGCAGCGGCACCAACGCCGGCACCGCCACACTGCCCATCTTGATCAAGGAATCATACGCGCGCTGGCGCACATCGCCCACCTCATCCGTCAGGGACTCCACCAGCGGACCGACTGCCCGCGGGTCCTTCAGATCCCCCAGCACCTCCGCCGCATATTTGCGGTTGAGCCAATGCGAATCCTTGAGGTCGAGGAGCATGGCATCGGCCTTCGCCGCGTTCGGGTCCTTTGCCCGAATCTTGAGTTGTTTGGCGATGCGCTTGCCGCCTTCTTCGACCACGCGGATCGTCGCCCCGTCGCCCACCTTGATCTTCTTGAGATCCTCAAGGGCTTCGTCCGCCACATCCAGCAGGACCGTCTTCCCGTCATACGCGAGCAGTTCGACTTCGATCTGCTTGGATTCCGGATTCACCGCCACCACCCGTTCCGTGACGAGATTGAACCCATCCTTCTTGGCGCCGCCTTTCGGACCGATTTGAATCAGTTTCGCTGGTGCGTCATCTGCCATGGTGTCCATCCTTTATTCAGTGAGAAGGTTGTTCCGGCTTCCAGCCCAGGCTGGCGAGGACACCCTCGACCGTTTCCTGGACCATCGTGTTTTCATCCTCGCGCAATGGGAGGAGCGGATCGATGGCGCGCTTGTCACCCAGCCGGGCCAGCGACTCGGCCGCGTTGCGTCTCACCAGCCAATCCTCATCCTGTAACGAGTGGATCAGCGGGTCCACGCCACGAGGGTCGCCGATCTTGCCCAGGGCTTCAGCCGCATGGCGGCGAACCATCCAGTTGGTGCCGAGCAGCCCGTCGATCAAGGCGTCGACGGCGCGCGCATCGCCGATTTTCTTGAGGACACGCGCCACGTCCTCGCGCAAGGTGTTATCACCCAGCACCTCGACCAGGCCCGGCACGGCATGCGGATCGCCGATTCGTTCCAGCGCCCAGACCGCCGCCGTCCGCACGGCGCCGTCTTTATCTTTCAGCGCCCGGACCAGCGGCTCGACTCCGCGCGGGTCTTTCAGCTTACCCAGCCCGGAGGCGGCTTGCTCGCGGATCGCCCATTCGTCGTCACGAAGCGCCTCGATGAGCGGCTCCACCACGGCAGGACCGATTCGCACGACCGCGCTCGTGGCCGCCTCGCGGATCATCGCATCTTCGTCCGCCATCAGGCCGATCAAGCGGGGCACCGCCTCCATGCCCATCTGTCCCAAGCTCGCGATGGCGTGATCGCGTAACGCATCGTTCTCGTCCCGCAACGCCGAAATCAACTGGTCCACTCGATCGGACTGCGGTTCGGTCTCACTCATCGCCGGCCTGTCCTTCCTGGGCGGCCTGCTCGCCGGCGAGCGCCGCCAGTTTGTCCGAAATCAATCCTGCGTTGTAGGACACCAACCCATCCCGGTCGGTCTTCAGACGCTCGAACAGCTCCGCGTAGGGCCGGAGCACTTCGACGTCTTTCACCTTCGCCAGAGCCTCCATCGCATAGACCCGCAAGGGCCTGATCGGAATCGCCTCGATATACAGCGCGACAGGCCTTGCGTCCCCGATCAGCCCCAAGGCCTTGAGCGCCAGCTCCTTGACCCCGGTATCTTTGTCCACCCGCATCCGCTCCATTAAGGGTTCGACGGCGCGCACATCGTCGATCTTACCGAGCAGATCCGCCGCGGCTTCGCGTACCAACCACTCATCGTCTTGCAGGTACTCGATCAGGATTTCGACGCCGGGACGCCCGATGCCCAAGAGGTCGATGACGGTCGCCATCCGAGCTTCCTCGCGCTCGCTCGCCCCTTCGATCTCCCGCAGTTCGTTGAAGGCCCGATCGATCCGATCGCGGATCGCGCCCAACTTCTTCAACGTGCGAACTGCGATGTCGCGCACGGCCGGAGACCCCATCGCGTCGATGAACGCATCGGCCGACCGTGGATCGAGCAAGCGTTCGAGAATCGCGGCCGCCGTGACCTGCGCCTCAGCATCCGGATGCGTCAGCATCTCGCCGAGAGGCGCGATGGCGTTCGGCGTCACACCCAGCAACTGCGTCACCAACCGGCGCGTCCCTTCGTCCTTCGACTCGTACAGCAGCCGGACCAACGCCGAGGCGCTGTCCGCATCGAGCACGCCGGCCATCTGCTCGAGTGCGGACGCGCCGGCTTTCCGGACGGCCTCATCGCCATCCCGTAGAAGCCCGACCAGTGCGACACCGGCTTGCGGGTCCTTGACGCGGGCCAGCATCCCGGCCACTTCGATTTTGAGCGCCGGCTGACCCGTTTCCAGCGCATGAATAAGCGCGTGGACCGCGCGCGGCCCGCCCGACAAGCAGGCAGCGGTCGCCCGCATGCGCCGCCAGTCTTCTTCGTGAACGAGTTCGAGAACAAGCGTCTCAATGTTTTCCTTCGGCATCGCTCAAGAATTTGCTGATTTGGTCATTTCGTGATTTGGCGATTGCTCTGACAAAATCGTCAAATCTCCAAATCGTCACTTCTCTAAATTCTCCCCGGCCGCCACCCCACCTGCGTCAGCGTCTCTTTCACATGGTAGCGGACGTTGTCATCGCTTTCCTTGGCCAACAGGGGCAACAAGTGCGGGATGGTCGCCGGCCCGAACCTGGTCAACGCTGCCGCGGCGTCGGGACGAGTCACGGTGTCTTGCAACGCCGCGACCAGCGTCGGAATGGCCGATTCGTCACGAATCGCTCCAAGCGCACGTACCGCTGCACCCTTCGTCATCATTTCTTCGTCCCATCGATCCCCACATCCGGCGACCGACCGACTCTCGACGGGACGATGGACGCCCCGCACCACGTCAACCAAGACCGGGACCGCCCGGCGATCCCCGATCCGTCCCAACGCATCGACAGCCAGTGGACGCAACCCCGGCTCTTTCATCACGGTAAACAGGAACTCCACCGCCCGCCCATCCCCGATATCCCCTAGCACCCGAACAGCATCCTCGCGAAGCGCCGCATCCCGGTCATTGAACAGCACAAAGAGCAGCGGCTCGACGGCTTCCGGAGATTTCGTTTTGCCCAGCGCCTCGATCGCGTGCAGGCGGACCAACCATTCCTCATGCTTCAAGGCCTCGATCAGCGAGGGAATAGAAGCTGCGCCGATCGCCGCCAGCGCGCCGGTCGCCTCGGCCCGAACAGCCTTGACCTTATCCTGCAAAAGCGGGATCAGCGGCTCGATGGCCCCGGCGTCCTTGATGCGTCCTAACGCCTTGGCGGCGTGCATGCGGACAATCCAGTCGGCACTCCGCAGAGCGCTCAGCAGCGGACCGACGACCCGCACATCCCCGATCGAGGCCAGAATCGAGGAGGCCGCCTCCTGGACCGAGAGTTGTGGATCGGACAGGCAGACGCCCAGGACCTCCACCGACGGCTCGCCGATCGCAGTCAGTGCGCCGATGGCCGCTTCGCGGACAGCCCGGTCCGCGTCTCGCAACAGGGCGACTAAAGGGACAACCGCACGGTGATCCCGGAGGGTGCCCAACACCAGGGCTGCGTCCTCGCGGATCGCCCAATCCTCGTCTTTCAACGCGGCAATCTGCTCGGCCACCTGGTCCGCCATGAATCATCCTTCGTCCTGACGCGGTTGACCTTAACACAGGCATTTTTCCAGGGTCAACGGACGCCGGGGCGCGAATCCTTTTCAGAAATATTGGTTCTCAGTCACGTGGAACGGATGAACCGTGGGCGCGAGCGATCGTAGAACGCGACAGGAAGGGCGACTCTGTGTCGGTCGAACCTGGATCGTCCCGATTGACACCCACCAGACCCCTCTTTACCATGCATGACATGAAGTCATCATTGTGCGAGCACCTGTCCTTTTATTACCGGGCCGTGACCCGGAGAAGCCCACCTATTTCAGCCCATTGGAGTGTCAGTCTCTTGGAGAAGGAGGTCGCCATGAACAGACTCGGACAGACAGACATCCGGATATGGCAATTGGCCGGAACCTTGATGCTGGCCGTCTTGGCCGGTGCCCCGTCGCCCGCATCGGCGTACGAAGTGTGGCTGACCGATCAGTCGGACACGGCAAAGGAGACCGGCGGCTCCTTGTACATCTACGATGGCGCGCAGCTCGCCGCCGACCCCTCCACCGCGAAGCCGACCGCGACGATCGATCTGGCCGGCGACATCGGGAAGTTCTGCGAGGACGCGACGAAGAAGGTTGTGCGGCGCCCGCACATGCTGTTCTTCACGAAGGACCAATCCCATGTCATTCTGTCTTTTCTGAGCGGCCACGCCTTGTTTATGGATGCGGCAACCAGAAAGCCGGAAGCCTGCCTCCTCATGGGAAAGAACCTCCATGCCGCCTGGCCGACTCCGGACCAGAAGATGGCGATCGCGGCCAACATCGCGGAAAAGAAATTCATCCGTATCTGGACGGACTACGCCGCTCACACGTTCAGCTTTGACCCTGAAAAAGACGTGATGAACTTGGGCGCGCTTGAAAGCGGCGAGCGTCCTGACACGGCGCCGATCTGCCCCATCACGGAAGCCTCGAGCACGTATGCGTTTGTCACCCTGCGCGGCGGCGGACTCTTGGTCGTGGATGTCTCGGTGACCCCTATGAAGATTGTGGCTGCGCTCGATAACGTGCAGATCCATCCTGCCGGGTGCGGCGGCATTCAGATGGGCGACACGATGTACATCAACTCCGGCGGCGGATGGCCGATCGCACCGCTTTCCTACGATGTCTACGCCTTGGACATCTCGAAACTGCCGGGATCGATTTCCGCCAAACTGCTCTCGCAACGCGATCAAAAATTTTCAGACTCGCATGGCCTGGCTGCAGTCGGCCGGTACCTCTGGAGCGCAGACCGGGCAGGAAACGACATTGAGATCATCGATACCCTGACGAATCTCAGCGTGAACTCCGTGGAGTTAGTGACGGACGCGAACAAAGATCCCGCGCCGGATTTGATGGATATCTCGCCGGACAGCCGATATGTCTTTGTCGGTCTCCGTGGCCCAGCTCCGCTGACAGGGAACGACAAGACCGTGAACAACGCGAAAGGCACGCTTCCAGGGGTCGGCATCGTCCACGTCGATGCCGGCGGGAAGGTCGGACACTACAAAGGACAGGCGACGATTACCAATATGAAGGACGGGAAAGAAACCGCCGACACGCACGGGATTGCAGTGCGGAAGTAAAGTAAGGAGGAGCCTTCAGCTCTCAGCAGCGCCTCAGAAGGCCCCTTTGGCAAGATCGCCGGAAGGGCCGAAGCGCCCCGTGTTGCCAAGCGGCTGATCCACCCGCAGATTGTCGGCCTGGCTGGAGTCCACGGCCACGTCGTCGGAAGGCGGCGTCCAGCCGAGCTTCTCCAGCGTCTCGAGCACCAAGAGTCTCAACGCATCCTTCGCGGTGAGGCGCGCGGAGGCGAAGGACAAGACGCGCTCCCCCTCGGACTCCACCTCGGAAGCCTTGGGGTCATGAAGAAACGACACCAACGGCTCGATCGTCGTATCGCCGATCAGCACCAGGGCCGCGGCCGCCTTTTCACGCAAGACACCATCCTTCAGCAGCATGATCAAGTCGGGGATTACACGCGGATCGCGGAAGTGGCCGAGCGCCGTGGCTGCCGCTTCTTTAATAAACGCGTCCTCGCTCACGATGCAGCCCGGAGTCGGAGTCCCCTCCTGACGAATCCCTTTCCCTTTGAGCGCATCCAAGACCGGCGGGAGCGCCCGCGGATCGCCGATCATCCCCAGCGACATGATGGCGTGCCGCTTCACGGCCCCGTCTTTCATCGCCTCGATCAAGCCGTCGATCGCTCGCGGGTCGCCGATCATCCCAAGCGCGATCGTCGCGTCTTCCCGCACGGCTCGGTCGGGATCTTTTAAGGCTGCCATCAGCGCGTCCACCACTTTCGCCTCTCTCACCCACGTGCGGCCGATCTGGTAATCCGTCGTCATCCCGCCCAACGCGCGCGCCGCGTGGCAGCGGACGACATAGTCTTTATCTTTGAGCGTCTCGATCAGCGGATCGACGGACGGTAACCCGATCGCGACCAACGCCGTGCCGGCCGTTTCGCGGACCGTCTTCGAGGAGTCGCGAAACAGTTTGATGAGGGCAGGAATGGCTTTCGCGTCTCCGATCTTCCCCAGCGCTTCCGCTGCGGCGCTCTTCACCGCGCCGTCGCGATCCCGGCTAGCCACGATCAACGCGTCGATAGCCCGCTGGTCTTTGATCTCACCACAGGTCTTCGCGGCATGTTCCCGAACCCGCCACCGCTCGTCTTTCATCGCCGCGATGAGACGGTCCGCCGCCGCCGAGCCAAAGTGCGCCATCGCCACGACGGCTTCATTGCGGACTTCCATGATCGGATCGTTGAAGAGATCGACCAGGGCCTCGACCGCCTTGGGCCCGCCGATTTTTGCCGCGCCCCACCCGGCGTGCATACGTACGGTCCAGAAGTCATCGCCGCAGGCCCGGATCAAGGCATCGAGAGTTGTGGGAGCTGCAAGCGCCGCCAGACTCTTAGCCGCTTCCTCGCGCGTCGCATCATCGACATCTTCCAATGCTTCGAGCAGATCATCCACTGCCGGTGTCATAACGAACCTCACTTCGTCCGCATCAATAGTCGCGGGTCCCGCCATACGGCACGGTCCGGGTACAGCGGACCGTCAGGGTTTGCGTGCCGCGCCCCTCGACGCATTCATCGATAGACTGGGCAAACTCCAACTTCCCTTGCAACGTGACCGTGAAGGGAAAATCGAAGGTGTAGGTGCCGAAGCGATACTTCCCCGGCTTCAATTTGAGTTCCTTGCGCTCCGTGGTGCGAAAGGCATCGGAGCTATCGGGGTCCAACGTCATGATCATCGGGGTCACGCCGGGAACCTGCCACCACGTCGGAGGAGTCAACGCGGTCGCGTCGATCGTGATGGGATGCTCTTTCGTCAGCGCTACCGGAGGCGCTGCGTGCACAAGAGACGCTCCGCTTGTCAGTAGCACCGCAAGCGTCACAGATGCGACCCCCCGCGCGCGCCGTTCTGACTCACGCCCCATGCCGTTCAGGTTGCGCATGAACGATCACCGCTTGCTCTCAGAAGCGGCGGGAGACGCGGATGCCGTGCGGAAAATCTCCTCGACCGCGCGACTTTCCCATTCCGTGTGCGTCTCCAGCCCCAACGTGCGTAAGACTGTCGCGCCCGTATCGAGGATCGACACCGGCTGCCGAATCACATACCCGGCCTTGATCCCCACCCCGGAGGCAATCCACGGAACCCTGGGTAACGGACCGCCCGCCGCCCCATCGGCCTCGCCGGCCTTCGGCTCCCCAAACCCGCTCAGCGACGTCACGAACACGGTCGTTCCCTTCAGCAAGCCGAGTTCGCGATAGAGATCGAGTACCGATCCCATCGCCTTATCGACCGTCCGGAGCGATTCGCGGTACCGGGGAGAAGACCATCCGTGCTCGCCGCCGGCTCTGCCGGCCTCGGGGAGATGGACCACCAGGAAATGCGGAAGGGCCAAGATCGCATGGCCGTACCCGTGGCCACTGGACGCTTTCTTGAAATACTGCCTGATATAGGCCACCACTCGATCCGTGCTGCATTCAGGCTTGAGCGGCCCGCACATCTGATAATCCGTGTAGGGCTCCGGCTTGGCCAATTGATACAACGATTCGTCCATGAAGAAGATCGAGCTGTCGCGGCCACCGCTGAGATCGAGGTAGTCGAACACCGTCGGCGGGCGGGGATACCCACGATTGAATTCGAAGGCGTTCCAGGTCACGCCGTGCTTTTCGACGGGCAGGCCGGTTATCAGAGAGGCCATCGTTGGGAGCCGCAATGGCGGCTGCACCGCCGTCGCCGACCAGGTCACTGCTCCCTCTTTCACCAGCCGACTGAGCACAGGCATCGTGCCGCCTTTGAGAGACTCCTGCCCCAGTCCCTCAAGGACGAACAGAATGACATGTTCCGTCGTGCCCGACGCAAAAGCGGCAGGTGTGTCCGTTGAGGTGCCGGACGCCTGCTTGGCAGCCGAAACGGCCGGGTGAGACACGAATGCCGACATGGCGGTCAGTGCCCCCCACATGATCAACGGGCTCAAGAATTTCTTGGCAAAACCGCAAGAGGACAAGGCAGACCTTACCTATTCATTCGCAAACGAATGGACACCTTAACACGCCAATTTTCGGGAAGGCAAGGGAGCCAAGCCCTCGCGCCCTGGCACAGGTTGCAGAACGGTGTTATGCTTTCGACAATTGCTTGGTTCCGCACGATGACTGTCAACGAACTAGTTCCCCGCGCGCTTCGCTGCTTTCTTCTTGCAACTCTCGCGTTCAATCCCCTACTCACCATCGTGCTGTCCGAATCGGCCCGGGCCGAGGTCCGCATCGTCACGGCTCAGGGCGAGTACCGTATGGGCGACCGGGACACGAAGGAAGATGCCGTCAGGCTGGCCACGGAAGAAGCCAAACGCAACGCCTTGGAACAGGTCGCCACCTACCTTGAAAGCGTCACGGTGGTCACGGATCTGGATGTGACGAAAGATGAAATTCGCACCTACACTGCCGGTGTGGTGCTCGTGCTCGACCAGCAACTACGCACCACCCTGGATGGGGACTCCGTTGTGGTCCGCGTTGACATGACTGCACAAATCGACACCGATGAAGTGATCCAAGCCATCGCTGCGCTGCGCGAGAACCAAGATGCCCGTCAGGAATTGGTGGCCCTCAAGCAGGAGGTCGACCAACTCCATCAGGAACTGGACGCAGCGAACCAAGCCTTAGTTCAGGCCACCACGCCGGAGCAGGTGCAAGTGGCCAGCCAGCAGCGGCAGGAGATATTAAACAAGGTTCAGTCGAATGCGATGGTCTCTCAGGCTTGGACCGACTGGGTCTTGGTCGCCCCTGTGATCGGCCCCTATCCGTGGGTTGGGTTGGCCCAAGTGCAAGCGCTGCTGAACGTGGCCGGCCGCCTGAATCCGAACAATCCTCACGTTCACATCGTCCAACAGGCCATCGCCACCCGCCCTGTTCCGGCGCCGCCGCAACCGCCGACACCCCGCGCATCGACGCCGATGATGCCGACTCATCAGATCGTCCCACAGCAGCCCGCGGCAGCCGGACCAGTACCCCCGACGCTCAACGAGATTCACCGGTCGCCACCACCATCGAGGCGCCTCACCGACATCCGGCAACTGCATCCGCTTCTGCCACCCGAACAGAGATCGGCGCCACCCTCGACGTTACATTCCTACCAGCCAGACACACCGTCGGCACAAACGCCTCGCGCAGTACCCCCGCATGCAGGGAGACGATTGCCTCCAACCATCAACCAGATTCACCCCCCGATGCCGCATCAAGTGCCGCGCGCCCCGTATCAGCTCGCACCCCGCGTGCAGAGCGGCGGGGGCGGCCACAAGAGCGGAGGGAAAGGAGGAGGCCGAAAGTGACGCGCATACGCCGAGGCATGAGGACGCGACGATTCAAGATTCCCATCGCGAGTCTTGCTGTTTGCTTATGGTGTGGAGACTTGGCCCTCACCGGTCTGTCCTCCGCGGCCGATCAGAATACGATCCCTCCCCCAGTCCGCCAACATGCGGAACAATCGTTTCAACACCTTCAACAGCATGAACGGCAAGGGGCAGCACCGACCGCGCAGGCCGAACGAAGCGAGGCGAGTCGTGCACCCTCAGCGCTCAACCAACACGACTCGTCATCGAGGTATTCCTCGGATCAGTATGTAATCGGCAAAGGGCAAGGCGATCTGTCCAAAGGCAAGATTGTCTGCCAGCGCGTCTCAGAACTGTCCGCGCGGACCGACATCGCCAAGCAGATTCGTGTCCTCGTCAAGGAACATGCGATCGATCGGGTGCGCGAGCGGAGCGGCCGCGAAGCCGAGCAGGATATCGAAGTCACGAGAGAAGAGATCGTGCAGGAGTATTTGCAGGGCGTGAAGATCGTGGACCGCCAGGTCGATGAAGCCGGCGGCACCTGTTCCAGCACCGCCGTCATGCCGAAAACGCAGCTTGCCCCCAAACCGGCTCCCGACGTTCCAGAGCCAACCCCGACAGTCATCCGCTGACTCGCAGTATATGGTGGGTTCAAGGTGGATGAGATGATCCTGTAGCCAGGAATGGGGACAGGCACCGGCGGGGACTGTCCAGACCAGGGACTGTCCCCCTTCCGGGCGTTGGCGGGATTATCAGCGCCCGTCGTCGCCGACCAATAGCCGGCTGACTGGACGTTGGGAAACGGATGGTCCAGTGGCAACGCAGAATGTCTCCTCTCCGGCAGGGGCCTATGGTATGATCCGCGCACATGAGGAATCGTGGCCGCGATGGAGTTTGAGTGGGACTTGTCGAAAGAGCTGGAGAACCTGCGCAAGCACGGGATCACGTTCTCAGAAGCGGTGGAATCATTCCTCGATCCGCACGGATTTCAGCTTGGAGACGCGAAGCATTCGGTTCGGGAGAAGCGGTTCTTCTGGGTGGGGCGGCTCTCAACGGGCCGGGTCCTCACCACACGGTTTACGAAACGAGGCGGCAAGATTCGCATGATTGGATCGGCCGACTGGCGGAAATTTCGGAGGCTGTATGATGCGCGAACCAAAGCTCGATGACCTCACGGTGGATGAAGCAGCGACGGCACGCCTGCGGGCCTCGATGGCACGAGAAAAAGCCGTGAAGATCACTGTCACCATCGATACGAAAAGTCTCCACGCTCTCAGGGAAGCTTCACAGCGAATGGGGGTGCCGTATCAAGCCCTGGTGAGCCGGGTGCTGAAGAAGGGCCTCACGAGGCAGGCCACCATGGAGTCGCGACTGGATCAGTTGGAACGAGAAGTGAAACGGATGAAACGAATCCTGGTTGCTTGACATCGCGAGATGGGGGGCAGGCACCCCTCGACCTTGCTCGGGGTCGAGCCTGAGCAAGTCGAAGGCTCGCCACGCTCAGGGGAGCCAGTCCCCTCTCGCCAGATACACGGCCAGGTCCATGGCCGTTTTGTAGATGGGCAGATGTTCGTAGCGGGCCATGATCTCACCCCGAGACGAGCCGAGGGCTCACGCCCCCGGCCCCCAAATCACCAAATCCTCCATACTGATCCGTCTGCATGCCACGTTGCACAGGCTGTCCGTTACTCTCTGACCAGCGTGATAGCGACCAACCACTGGTGCGCATCGTCGGTATCCCGACAATCGGTGGTG
>CAZKRM010000006.1:0-133095 GCA_964555285.1 uncultured Nitrospiraceae bacterium | reverse complement strand
CTCCATCTTTCTTGGCCATGCCCACACAGGAATGGAGGCTGGTCTTGACCGCGCAGTCGTTCATCCCGGCCTTGGCCACGCCCCCACAGGCTTCCCACCCGGAAGGCAGTTCCGGTACTTTTGGAGCCGCAGCAGCCGCTTGGGCTCCTACCAGGCTCAAGGCGACGAGCAGCGCGGAATGGACGACGGCGTTCTTCTTCGTATTGGCGTTCATTTGATTCTCCTTTCGAGTTTGTTTTGGCTTGAAGCTACACGAATGCCGAGCGGAGTCATGTCTCGCTGGATTCACGAATCGAGCATAGGCGCTCCTCCTCTCTTTAGATGGGACATGTCGTTTCCCTCGCTGGCCATATTTCCACAACTGGATTAGTCAGCGGCATCCTACCGTTCTCAGGGAACAGCGGCTGTGAGCCGGCTTACATTTACCGACCGGTTCCGGCCGTGGCCGGGGTTTCTCGAAAACATGAAGAGCGCGATGTTATGCTGATGCCGGCTCAACATCTTCACGACGACGTCTCGCACGGTGTCTGTCGTTCTTCCAGCGACCACGCCTGTGGACATCACCTCGTGGATTCGCATGGGAGCCTCCCTTCTCTTCGGTCAGCCTTCATGGTTGAACGCGTCTTCCCTCCGAATTGCAGCCTTTGAGTCTGCCGCCAAAAATTGGCACACTCCGATGATCGATGTGGTACTGCGTCCGGCACGCATCGCACCGGACGAGCCAGAGGCATCCATCGGGGTAGTAGTCGCACTGGAGGATCGGGACCAGGTCGTGATTCCCGCACGTCGGACAAGGGAGTTGGTGGAGTTGCGCACGTAAGACGGTGACGGGGTCATCTTGGCACATCATGGTCTGTCTCCTTTATGCCGCCACAAGCCGCGGCAGGCGTGGTACCTTCTGTGTAGTCACGCGGACGGAAGCAGCTTGATGTCTATTCTCAAGAATCACAGCATCCACGAGGTCGCCGCAGAGGAGACAGCGATAGCCGTCCACACATACGTCACCGCTAGTCCCATTCAAATCGCAGATCCGCTCGCTCATCATCAGTCCGTCGCATCGTTCGCACGTCATGGCACACCTCCTTGTGAACTGTGGGTTCCTTTGATTCCGAGCACGATCCTACCGAGTGAGGCGACATTCTTCTGTAAGGCACCCCACAGGTTCTGAAAGAAAACGACTGCTCCGGTTTGTAAGCCAGCCCACAGAGTGGCCGAGGTCCTCTCTGGTACAAACACAGCGTCATTCATCTGCAATCCAACAAGGAGGAAGACACATGGCTAAGGTAGCAATCGTGGTGTTAGCAGATACGGAGACGCATGAAGGCCTCGGACGGGTCGTGAACGCGCTGGAGGCTGTGAAGGAGTTCAAGGATGCCCATGACGACGTCCAGCTCATTTTCGACGGCGCCGGGCCGAAGTGGATCGTTGAGTTGGAAAAGCCCGATCACAAGCTGCATGGACTGTATGTCGCGGTGAAAGATCGGATCGCCGGAGCCTGCGAGTTCTGTGCGGGGGCCTTCGGCGTGAAGGACAAGGTGGTGGCCTGCGGCGTGAAGCTGGCGGGAGAGTACGAGGGCCATCCGAGTTTCAAGAAACTGGTCAGTGCGGGGTATCAGGTCATCACGTTCTAACCTGGCCTGTCTGACGGGTATGCCTCGGACTTTGGCTGCGGCCCACGCCATAAGGCATAGAGGACGGGGATCACCAAGAGCGTGAGCACTGTCGAGCTGACCATCCCGCCGATCATCGGCGCGGCGATCCGTTTCATCACATCGGCTCCGGTTCCGCTGGTCCACATGATCGGGAGCAAGCCCCCCATGATCGCCGCGACGGTCATCATTTTGGGCCGCACCCGCTGGACGGCTCCTTCCATAATCGCCTCACGCAAGTCTTGGGCTGTTGCCATGCGGCCTTCGCGGACGCGCCGTTCGTAGGCTTCATCCAAGTAAACCAACATGACCACGCCGGTCTCTGCCGCCACGCCGGCCAGCGCGATGATCCCCACCCAGACTGCCACGCTGAGGTTGTAGCCCAGAGAGTCGAGGTACCAGATGGCGCCGATCGCGGCGAAGGGGACGGACAAGAGCACGATCAGCGATTTCGCGAGCGATCGGAAATTGAGGTACAGGAGTAAGAGGATCACGGCCAGGGTCACGGGGACGACCAGCTTCAATCGTTCTTCTGCTCGCACCAGATGCTCATACTGACCGGTCCAGACTAGCCGGTACCCGGCAGGCAGAGCGACTCGTTCTCGAACCGCTCGCTGGGCATCTTGGACATAGCCGCGCAGGTCGCGGCCGCTGACCGCGACCGACACCAGACCGGCCAGCGCCCCCGCCTCATCCGCAATTGACGGCGGCCCCTGTGTGATCACCATCTCCGCGATCTGCCCAAGTGGGATCTGTGCACCGTTCGGCGTGGGAATCAGCACCCGTTTGAGTCGGTTCGGATCATCGCGCAGTTCGCGCTTGTAGCGGACATTGACCGGATACCGCTCGCGCCCTTCGACCGTGGTCGTCACGGTTTCTCCCCCGATGGCCGAGGTGATCACCGCTTGCACATCTCCCACTGCCAAGCCGTAGCGGGCTGCTTCACGCCGATTCACGATCAGATCCAGGTAATAGCCTTCATTCAGCCGTTCGGCAAATGCGCTTTTCGTGCCTGGCACGGTCGCCAAGACCTGCTCGATGTCCACGCCGATTCGCTCGATCGTCTTTAGATCCGGTCCAAGGACTTTAATCCCGACCGGACTCCGAACACCGGTCGTGATCATTTCAGTGCGGGTCTGGATCGGCATCCACCAGATGTTCGGAAAGCCTGGGATGCGGAGCTTGGCATCCATCTCATCCAGTAACCGATCCCAGGTCATGCCGGGGCGCCACTGCGTTTCCGGTTTGAGGGTGACCGTGATCTCGGCCATCCCAACGAAGGCCGGATCGGTGGCCGTCGGAGCCTTCCCCATCTTGCCGAACACCCGTTCCACTTCAGGGAAGGTCGAGAGCAACTGATCCTGGACCTGCAAGACCTTGGCTGATTCAGGAATCGAGAGGCCAGGGACGGTGGTCGGCATGTAGAGGATGGTCCCCTCGTTCAGCGGCGGCATGAATTCCGCGCCGAGACGGAAAAAGATCGGCGCCGTGAGTCCCACTGCCGCCACCGCCAGCCCAAGCGTCAGCCATCGGACATGCAGCGCGCCTGAGAGAACGGGCCGATACAGGGCGATCAGCAACCAGTTCAACGGATTCTTGGTTTCCGCTCGGATGCGACCACGGATCAGGACCACCATCAGCACGGGCGCCAACGTCACCGAGAGCGCGGTGGCAAAGAGCATCGCAAAGGTCTTGGTGTAGGCCAACGGTGTGAACAGCCGCCCCTCCTGGGCTTCCAGCGCAAAGATCGGCAGGAACGAGACCGCGATCACCAGCAGCGAGAAGAACAAGGGACGGCCGACTTCTTTGGCCGCCGCAATGATGGTCTCTGTCCTGTTCGGATGAGCACTTTGTTCCAGCCGTTTATGCGCGTTCTCCACCATCACAATGGCGGCATCGACCATCGCGCCGATGGCGATGGCGATCCCGCCGAGCGACATGATGTTGGACGTGATCTTCAAGTAGGCCATCGGGATAAAGGCCAGCAGGACCGCGACCGGCAGAATGAGAATGGCCACCAGCGCGCTGCGGAAATGGAAGAGAAACAGGACCGCCACCAGACTGACGATGACACTCTCTTCCAGTAGCTTCTCGCGGAGAACGGTAATCGCGCGATGGATGAGGTCAGACCGATCATAGGTCGTGACAATGTGCACGCCCTCCGGCAAGGTCGTTCTGATCTCTGCAAGCCGCGCCTTGACTCGCTCAATGACGGCCAGCGCATTTTCGCCCGCCCGCATGATCACGATACCGCCGACCGTCTGCCCCTTCCCGTCCAACTCGGCGATGCCCCGACGCTGGTCCGGCCCGACCTGGACATGGGCGATGTGTCGAATCAAAACAGGGGTCCCGCGTTGATCCGTGCCGACCGGAATCAGCTCGAGATCCTCGATCGAACGCAGATAGCCCCGCCCCCGGATGACATACTCGGTCCCGGCCATCTCCAGCACGCGCCCGCTCACCTCGGCATTGCTGTTGCGGACCGCCTCGATGACCGTCTTGATCGGCAACCGATAGGCCGCCAGCGTGTTCGGATCCACCTCGATCTGATACTGTTTGACGAACCCACCGACCGCCGACACTTCTGCTACGCCGGGCACACTTTCCAGTTGGTAGCGCAGGTACCAGTCCTGAAGGCTGCGGAGCTGAGCCAGGTCGTGGGTTCCGGACTCATCCACCAAGGCGTATTGATAGACCCACCCGACGCCGGTCGCGTCGGGACCTAAGGTCGGCGTGACTCCGGAGGGCAACTTCCCGGTCAGCTTTTGGAGATATTCGAGCACGCGACTCCGCGCCCAGTACAGGTCGGTCCGGTCTTCGAAGATCACGTAGACATACGAAACCCCGTATTCCGAGACCCCACGGACTCGTTTCACCCGTGGGCCTGCCAGGAGGGACGTGACGATCGGATACGTGACTTGGTCTTCGATCAAGGTGGGACTGCGCCCCTGCCACTCGGTGTAGATGATCACCTGGACATCAGACAGATCCGGGATCGCATCCAGCGGAACCTGAAACACCGCCCACAGGCCCCAGGCTGCCAACAGCAAGACACAGAGGATGACCAGGATCGGATTGCGGGCACTCCCTTCAATGAGTCGCGCGATCATGATTGACTACATGCCTCCCCCGGCGACCGAGAACTGAAACTTTTCGGCGATCGGTGCTCGTCCTGGTATCGTCACGTTGACCGTTACCACCCAGGTTCCGCCCATACCGAACATCACCGTACCTTCGTAGAAACCGTCCTTGGTGTGGTGGGCCGTTACTTTGGAATCGGTCATCCCCGGCATCGGCATGGTGTAGACGAACAGCACTTGGGCGTTGGTCACTGGCTTGCCGGCCTGATCTGTGAGCTTGAGCCGGAGCAGCACGTCACCGGCCTTGGGTTTTTCCGGCACCGTCGTCAATGAGAGAGAGAAACCGCCCGTCTGGCGACTTTGCGCAACCACGACGTCCTTCCCGCCGCCCATGCCTGTCATCCCGGGCATGTCACTCATCTGCATGCCGCCTTTCTCACCCTCCCGCCCCGGGGGCGCCGAGACACCCCCCTTTCCCATGTCCATCCCTTCCATTTTGGCTTCGTAAGCGCCGCGCATCTGCCAATCGGCCATGCCGATCCGACCCATCATGGCCTGCATGCTCGACGCCGATGCCAACTTGCTCTCGGCGTCCAACAAGAAATTGGCCGAGGTGACGATGCGCTCCCCTTCTGTGAGTCCTTCCAACACTTCCACATAATCCTGGCTCCGACGCCCCAGCTTGACGGAAGCCGGCTCATAACGCCCTTGCCCTCGATCCAGGAAGACGAGTTGGCGGAGTCCCGTCTCCAGGACCGCTTCCTTGGGAACGACGAGGGTCTGGACCACCTCGGTCTGGAGCGTGACGTTGCCAAACATGCCGGGCTTCAGCTTCAGCCCAGGATTCGGCAATTCCAACCGCACTCGCACCGTGCGGGCTTCTGTATTCAACGACGGGTAGATGTAGGCAACATTGCCGTGAAAGGTTTTCCCTGGATAGGCGGCGAACGCGACCGAGACCGGTTGGTTGAGCGTCACCGCCGCGACCTCGGACTCATAGATGTCGGCAGAGATCCACACCGCGGACAGGTCTGCCACCTCATACAGCGTTGTGCCTGGTTCCACATACTTCCCAGGCAAGGCTTCTCGCTTGAGGACGATCCCGTTGGAAGGGGCATAGACCGTGAGAACCGGCTCCGCTTTGCCTCGGCGCTCCAGAGCCGCGATTTGCGCATCGGTCACATCCCACAGTCGGAGGCGTTCCCGCGCGCTGGCCACGAGGGAAGCCGCGTTGGCTTTGACTTCAGTGAGAGGACTGGTGGCCAGCTGGGCCTGCGTTTTTAAGGCTAAGAGATACTCGTCCTGCGTGGCCAGGAGGTCCGGTGAGTAGAGGGTAAAGAGGGGTTCGCCTTTGCGTACTGGTCGACCGATCGAATTGACGAAGACCTCTCGCACCCACCCGGAGATTTTCAGCGTGACCTGAGTGAACCCGCGTTCGTCGTAGCCTACAGTGCCGACCGTGCGAATCTCTTGCTCCAACGTCGCGTGGGCAGCCGGGGCGCTCCGCACTCCGATCAACTGTTTGGCCACAGCCGGAATCACAACAGTCCCGGACGGAGCAGCGGGCATGGCCTGCATGCCTTTCATATCCATATGCTTCATGTCTCCCATCTCATCCGATGTTTTCACCCTCCCGCCCCCGGCCTGCTCAGGCAGGCCGTTTTTCCCGTGGTCCGGGGGTGCCGAGACGCCCCCTTCCCCCGTGGTCATCCCGGCCGTGTCGCCCATCATCCGATGCGCGGCGAAGAATCCGGCGACGACTCCGACCAACAGGCTGACTGCGGCAACACTCACCACAAAACCCTTTTTGCGCGTGTCGTGATTCATGGCACATTCCTCCCTTCTCGCCGCTCTTAGCTGTTTCCATTCAGATCAGCGCCGATCACCTGTTCGAGTTCAGCTAAGCGGTACTCCCGCTCGACGAGCGCTCGGTAGTATTCAAGCTGAAATCCTCGCCAGGCCCGGTCGGCTTCGATAAGATCCAGAAAACCGTTTCTCCCTGTGCGATAGCCTGCCCGCGCGGCCTCCACACCCTGCTCGGCCTGCGGCAACACGGTGGTCCGGTACAGCACGGCCACTTCCCAACTGGCCCGGACTTTGGCCAGCAGATCCCGGATCTGGAAGCGGGTCAGGTTTTCCAATGTGTGGAGGTCGGCGCGCGCGGCCGCAATGGCCGCAGCGGCTTCCTGCACGGCGGCGTCATACTTCGGCTTCGTCCAGAACGCGAAGGGAAGATCGATCGACACCACCGCGCCGAACCCGTTGGGAGCCTGAAAGTTTTGAAAACGCTGGAAGCCCAGGTTGATGTCCGGGTAGTACTCGCGGAGTGCCAACGCACGTGACTGCTCATTCCGTTGAACAGCCAAGTCCGCAGCTTTGAGCTCGGGTCTGGCGGTCGTCGCCGCCCGATAGAGGCCTTCAAGGTCCTGGTCGAACCGCGCCTCACGCGGCTCCTGTGGAGGCGCGAGCGGAAACCGTGGATCCCGATCCAGCAGCGAGTTCAGTTTGCCCTGGGTGGTGTCACGGCGTTGTTCCAGGACAGGGAGTTGCTGGTGCAGGGTGGACAGCTCGACCTGGGCCTTGAGTACATCGACCTGGCTGCCTTTTCCTGCCCGGAACTTCGCGTTGGCGATCTCGAAAAACTGCTTGAGCAGGTCAATCTGCTCGTGGTGAATCTGGATCGCCTTATGGGCAAGGAACAGGTCGTAGTAGGCCTGCTTGAGGCGGGCGATGAGTTCACGCTCCTTTGCGCGAAACGCTTGCTCCGTCATCTCGGCCGACCGAGTGGCAATTCCTTCTTTGAGAGCGAGCTTTCCGGGGAAGGGAAGTTTTTGGGACAGCCCGACGATGGTGTTCTCCGACCGGCCCAGGTTGAAGGATTCGGGAGTATTCCACCACTGGACTGACAGGGTCGGATCATCCAACGACCGTGCCTGTGCAATCCGTTGCGAGGCCGCTTCCCACTGCTTGCGTGCAGCGACAATCTCAGGATTCCGAGCCAGCGCCTCTTGGACTACTTCCGGCAATACCAGTGTCTTTTGTTTGAGGAGATCGGCCTCCTGCGCTCCCAAGAGGGACGCGTTCAAGAGCGCCAAGCCGAAGACTGCGACGATAACGTAACGGACTCGTAACGTGCATCTCATGTGAAGGTCCTCCTCGGGTTTTCCGCAGTCCGATAGGAGTCTGGAGATTCTGTCGCGAGCGCCGGGAAACAACCGACGAGCGGACCGAACCGCTGAGACTACGCGTCGAACTGCGGAAGCTATGACGAAGGGGCGACTATGAGGAAAGAACTTGGAGGATCAGATGCGAAGCACGGAAGTTTTGAGAAGGAGATCCTGTGGGGAACCGTCCGCGGGATGCTCACACAAGCGGCTGCCGTGCGAGGGGAGGATCACGAGTGGAGATAACGAGGCGGTGTCTTCGGAACAGATGGCCTGATAGTCAATGGGTAGATGGAACTCATCGGCAGATTGCACGCTGAGGGTCTTAAAGGCATCGCAGAACTGGCGAACCGGCTGGTCCTGCGGGTCTGAGCAGCCGCCACCCATCGCCGCCTGCGGAACACCAAACAGTGGCATGAGACAGGCATACGCATTGAAACTGAATGCCAGCAAGAACACGACAATCGTCGCGGCGAGAAAGGACCATGAGTGATGAGCGCGTAATCGCATGCCGTTAGTCTATCCCCCGGCATTCCATCGGTCAACTGGTGTTTCTAATACACGATCACCCGATCGGCTGATGCGAACAGACCCACCATCTTTTCCAGCGGAATCGGGGTCACTGAAGAGGCGACCCGCGCCGGGTCGATCTTGTACAGCAACATCATCGTCTGATTTCCGTAGATTTCGACGCCCAGCTTATTCTTCAGAAAGTCGAAGTACTCGCCGTAATTGTGCGGGATCTGCTCCAGCGGCACGCCCATTTGCTCCGACAGGCTCTGCCGTTCCCGCTCCGGTAGCCCCGCACGATCCAGCGCGGTTGAGTCAGACCCGATCAACCCTCTGAACCATCCAAACCCCTTCGTGGCCGAGGTCACCGCACTGGCGTCCACCAGGATCGTCACTTTGTGTCCGGCCTTCACCGCCGCCCAGGCAACATTCGGCACCGCACAAATCTGGGCGTCATCCAGCGCGAGCGACGTTTTCATGTGGATGAGGGTGCGCGTTTCCTGCGCTTGTTGCGCCAGGACGAAGCCAGGTGTGAGCAGGGTGAAGACAGCAAGAACCACAAAGCTGTTGATCGTGCGCCACATCGTGTGCGACCTCCTTGTTGAGAGATAGTTTCCTAGCCCGCCACGGGACAAGACATCCTTATGCCTGTACATCCCGCCTCATTTCCTCGAACTCCTGTTTGCTGATCTCACCGCGGGCATATCGTTTCTTGAGAATCTCCAGGCTCGAGTCTGGTCGACCGGTAACCCCCTGCCCCATCAGCCATCTGACGAGGTAGACAACGCTGGAGATCAACAAAACCCAGAAGAGCACCATAAAGAGCAGCCCCACGCCCATCACGGGCATCCATCCACAGTCCGTCATCTCACACCTCCATGCTAGGTCTTGCCTCCCGGTCCACTTCCGCTACGCAGCGCAACAGGACAACTTACTCACATCCTTCTTGAATGTCAGCGCAGCCAGCTTCAAGCCTTCCACCATCGTCAAATAGGGATGAAAAGTCTGAGCAAGGTCCTGGACTGTGAGCCCAAAGCGGATGGCCAGCGTGGCTTCCTGGATCACTTCGCCGGCCTCGGCGGCCAGCACGTGTGCTCCCACCAGGCGGCCTGTGTCTTCTTCAGCCACCAGCTTGATAAGACCCTTGATATTCCGTGCCGCCAAGGCGCGCGGAACATGATGCAGGGGCAGCACGGCCGTCTGCACCCGAAGCCCTTTTGCTTTGGCCTGCTGTTCGGTGAGGCCCACACTCGCCATCTGCGGGTCGGTGAAGGTCACATGCGGCAACGCCGTGAGATCAAAGACCTTGCCCGCGCCGGTGAGCGCGTTCTCGGCCGCGAGTCCGCCGGCATAGGCTGCGACGTAGACATACATCGGATCGCCGACACAATCGCCGGCAGCATAAATGTCGAGATTAGAGGTTTGCAGATGCTCATTCACAACAATTTCTCCGTGTGGCCCCAGCCTCACCCCTGCCGCGTCCAGCCCGAACCCGCTTGTATTGGGACGGCGTCCGGTCGCGACCAGCAATCGCTCCGCTCGGCAGACCTCCGGCTTTCCGTTGGACTCGGTGTGCACGAAGTAGCCTCCCTCTCGGCGCTCGACGCGAGTGATTCGTACGTCCGTGCAGATCCGGACCTTTTCCTCTTCGAGATAGCGCACCAGCGCCTGCCCGATCTCCGGTTCTTCCGCTCTCGCCACGTAAGGCCCCGTCTCAAGCACCATCACCTGCACTCCAAACCGTGTGAAGAGCTGCGCAAACTCCAACCCAATGCTGCCGCCACCAATGATGATCAGCGAAGAAGGCAGCGCCTCCAGGCTGAGCGCCTGCTCGCTGTCCAGAAACCCGGATTCGTGAAGGCCGGGAATCGGCGGCGCCCAGGGGTGTGAGCCGGTCGCCACCACGATCCTGTCCGGTTCGTAGACGGTGCCGTTGACCTGCACCCGGCGCCCGCCCAGAAGCCTCGCCTCTCCCTTTAGAATGGTGATGTTGGGATAGACTGACGCGACGTCCACATACTTCCCTTGGCGCAACGCAGTGACCAACTCATCCTTCTGTTGCACCACGCGCTGCCAGTCCGCGGGCGGAGGACAGGCGGTCAGCCCTTCGAATTGCGGATAGGCGGAGTGATAGCAGAGTTCAGCGGCCTTAATCAGTGTCTTGGATGGGACACAGCCGATGTTCACACAGGTCCCGCCGATCGCACCTTTCTCGACAATGGCCACCTTGACCCCCAGCTCAGCGGCTTTGATCGCGGCCGCAAACGCGGCCGATCCGCCGCCAATCGTCACCAGATCAAAATCGTTGCTCATGATTCCCTCTCATGCACTGTGGCAACGACGCTAAACTCGCCGCCTTCAGTGCGTGCAACAGATCGCGCCAGGGGACGGCTCTCCGCCAGCAAGGCACTCCCTATAGGCGGCGTAGGCTTTCAGCGCCCACTCTTCGCCGGGGCACCCCTGCATGGTCATCGCCACCTCCAGAAACTCGATGAGCTCCTCCTGCGTGATGCTTTTCTCATACGCCATCTTCACATAAGCGCGGATGCAGGGCTCGCATCGAATCGCTACCGAGATGGCCATCGCCGCCAGGAGCTTGTACTTCGCGGCGACCGCCGCATCCCGATACGCCTCCTGCCGCATGCGGACCAAGCCGCCTGTGACCTTCGGGCTAAGCCGACGCAACTCGCCAAATAGCCCGTTTCCTTCTGCTTTCATCAGACCTCACCTCCTTGTAGGTTATTGAAATAGTTTCTTGAAGAAGGACCCCTTTCCGTCCTCACCAGTCGCTTCTCCCGTCAGTGTCCCATTGGGGATGACGGTCGCGTGGTACGTGGAGAGCAACGTACTGGTACCTTCCACCGCCTTCACAAGCTGCTCGGGGCTCACACGGCCAGGTTCGACCGTCACAACAGCGCCTCCTCGGGGATAGCTGACGTCGGCGCTCTTGACACCCGGTACCGCGAGCACGGCACGACGGATGTCCTTCTCGCAACTGCGACAGGTCCAGCCGTCAATCTTCAGCGTGATGGTCTCTGCCCGCGCTTCATTTGAAGAGTTCGTCGCTTGCGCTCCCACCGAGCTTAGTGACCCTGCCAGAACCAGCACACCGATTCCGTAGATGCCCAGAAGAATCACCTTCGCGATCATCGTTCTATTGCGTAAGATTCTCGTCATGCTTCACCTCATTATTCTCGTTCGTTAGAGTCCCAACCAATAAGGCGCCAGGATAAGCACAAGCGCCAGGCCCGATGCGACCCAGAGGAGCAGGCGACTTCGCCGTTGGCCTGAAGTTGGAACGCAGGTTGCCCCAGAACCACATCCGGATTTCGGTGTCCGGTAAGTAAGGTAGAAGCCTGCGCCGAGCAGGAGCGCCGTCAGGCCGATAAAGAAGGGACGGTACGGCAGCAGCGCCTTAAGCGCGCCGGCGGCGCTGGCCAGGAAACCCGTGGCGCCCACTCCGATTCCTAAGGCCGCAAGCACGAGAGGCCCCACACAGCAGAGCGAGGCCAGAAACGCCGCTAGAAGGCTGCCGGTCGTCGTGACCGTGGGTGCGGCGCTTCCTGATTCATTTCTAAGCCCTATCCCTCGTTTTTCCACCCGACTCACCTCACCGAGGCAACAGCGACCCGAAGGATTTTCCACCTCACAACGGCAGGTGCCCGCCTTGACCTCAGCTCGAATGCGAGAGGATGCTGTGGATCGGCCTGTCCGTTCAATCTCCTCCCGGATCATCCGTTCCGTGACGCCAAAGCAATAGCAGACAAGAATCGGATCCTCCGTTTCCTTGAGTCCCACCCGCACCCGGATCTGATATTTTGTGAAACGAGTCCCGTCCAGAGCGAAGTACACCACGGGACAATCGGGAGTCTCACAGAAGACATAGCGCGTCCCATTCAATCCCGCGCGCAGTTCCGGTTTGAGGAGCGCTTCCACCGTGATGCGATCAACCGGCTTGCCGGGCCGACCGCACTGTTGACACATCAAACCTGTGGTCGCTTCTGTCGTCGCTCCAGGCCTCACCGCGCAACAATCAGCCATAGCTTCTTTTCCTCTCTCTGCAAAGCAGATGACGGACGGTCAGCAATCGCCGCTACGCCTGGCCGATGCCCACCGCCCGAAGCGCGGCTGCATCGATCGGCCCACGCCGACAGCAATCCAGCAGCACGCCATTGACGGCCACGGCCGGGACGGCGGTGATCCCATACCGTGTGGCCTTCTCCCGGCACACGTTCGTGGCGCACCCTTCCCGAAGATCATAGACCTGCACCTCGCAACTGGGGCAGGCTAGGGATGTGACCAGCCTGACTGTGTCCTCACAGAGTGGACAGCCGGCCGTGAACACCTCAACGCGTCGTTTTTCGCTTGTCATCGTTCACCCTCCTTTCTTTCCTCTCTAAGCTTTTGAGGATCGGGCAGCGGTCGCTGGGCTGTCCGGCCTCGCAGGCGCCAATCAAGTTTCGAAGCGCCCTGGCCAGGTCCTGTAAGTCTCGCACCTTGGCCTCTACTTGCTTCAGCTTGGTGTGCGCTCTCTGCTGCACGTCGCCGCAACGAGCGGCCGAGCTGACCCGGAGGTTCAGCAATTCGGCGATCTCGTGCAGCGTGAAGCCCAGCGCCTGGGCGTTCTTGATGAACCGCAGCCGCCGTTCTTCATCCGGACCATAGAGTCTGTACCCCGACGGCTTCCTTGCTGTAGGACCGAGCAGGTTCAGCCGCTCATAGTACCGCACCGTCTGAACGTTGACCCCGACTGCTTTCGCCAACCGACCAATCGTGCGTTCCGCTGCCATCGCATCACCTGTTTATATGTGAAACCTTACACCCTGTACTATGGTACCGAGTCAAGGGGGTCACAAGTCCCTCGATGCTCATTCCTCGCCCTGTAAGAGTTCACTTGCATAGACGACTCCTTACCAGCATTCATGACTCAAGCGGTGGGATGCGTAACCAGTGTGAGCTAGCTTACAGAAGCGTGGTTCTCTCATCTCTATCCTCCATGTTCCAGAAAACAGGATTGACGCAGATCGGAAGGATTGATACATAGACGCATCTCGATAGGTTCATCGAAGGACGAGGGATACTATGCCGATTGACGAAATCACCCAAAAGGTCAGCGAACGATACGCACGCGCCGCAGCGACGGGCGAACAGATGTGCTGCCCGACCGGTTACAACTTCGATGACCTTCGATCCTTCATTCCCGATGAGGTCTTGAAGATCTCCTACGGCTGCGGCACGCCGGCGGGGTTGGACACGGTACGCGAAGGCGAAACGGTCCTGGACATCGGCTCAGGAGGCGGCATCGATTGCTTTGAGGCGGCTCGCCGAGTGGGGCCGCGTGGGCGCGTGATCGGCATCGACATGACGGACACCATGTTGGCGATTGCCAGAAAGAACGCGCCGCTTGTTGCTGCGAATCTCGGCTATTCTTCATCGAACGTCGAGTTCCGCAAGGGGATGGCGGATGCGATGCCGGTCGAAGAGGGCAGCGTCGATCTGATCATCTCCAATTGCGTGATCAATCTGGCACCGGACAAACGGACCGTCTTCCGCGAAATGTTCCGCGCCGCCAAACCGGGCGGGCGTTTCACCATCTCCGATATTGTTGCGGACCAGACCGTGCCGCAATACCTGGTGCATGATGCGGAGAAATGGGGCGATTGCCTCTCCGGAGCGCTGACGGTGTCGGACTATGTCGGCGGCTTGGTCGAAGCCGGATTTCTCGGCGTTCACCAGATGAAGTTCATTCCCTGGCAAGTCATCGACGGCATCCATTTTCTGTCGGTCACCTTGACCGGCTATAAGCTCCCACCGGCGGCAGGACACAACGGCGTTCGATTTGCGACGCTCCGCGGGCCGTTCAAACAGGTGGTAGACGAACTAGGACATACCTTCACGCGCGGCGTGCCGCAATCGATTGACGCCAGGACGGCCCAGTTGTTACGCTCGACGCCGTTCGAGCCGCTCTTCATTCTCTCGGATGAGCCGACTCCGCTTTCAGCTTCTGACCCTCGGCTGGCCGCGATCTACCCCGAGAACGCACCCTGCGTGTGGAAAGGGGATTATGCCATCCTGACCGGACCGTTCGTCGACGCCCATGACGACGACCATCACGCCTTCCATCGTGGTGTCCCCTTAGAGGTGTGCTCGAAAACTGTCACGGTACTCGGCTCGGACGCCTATCGCTCTCACTTCACCCTCTATAACCGTGTAAGCGGGGAAGTCTCCGGCTCGCAGGGTTCCTGCAATCCCACAGGCGGCTGTTGCTGATCATGCATGGTCGACCTCGGCCGAGAAGGAGAGTCGCGTGGCGTTGACACTACTGGCCCGTCGGAACCCACTCGCTGCATCTGATGAACAATTTCGGCTCCTGAGTCAGGCGGAGTCCTGCCCTCCCTTTGACGAGCGACTCGCCCAGGTCGGACTCAACCCTCTTCGCGCCACCGGCATTACCGTTTTCCAGATCAACGTCGGGAAGCTCTGCAACCAGACCTGCCGGCATTGCCATGTGGATGCGGGCCCGGACCGCACGGAGAGCATGACGCGCGACACAGCCGAGTTGTGTATTCGGGCTCTGGCAAAGACCGACATTCCTACCGTCGATATCACTGGCGGGGCACCTGAGTTGAATTCAAATTTTCGGTGGTTGGTTGAACAGTCTACGACGCTTGGGCGTCACGTGATGGATCGGTGCAACCTGTCGGTGCTCTTGCTTCCCTCTCAGGCGGACCTCGCAGAGTTTCTCGCGCAACATCGTGTCGAAATCATTGCTTCCCTCCCTTACTATCGGCCATCCCAAACCGATGCCCAGCGGGGCGAAGGGGTGTTCGACAAGTCCATCCAAGCCCTGCGACTTCTGAATACCTTCGGATATGGTCAAACGGACAGCGGCTTGACCTTGAACCTGGTCTACAATCCCGTGGGCGCCTTCCTGCCACCGAAACAGGAGGCCATCGAGGCCCTGTTCAGGCGGGAGTTGAGCGGTCGCTATGGAATCGTCTTTAACCACCTCTATACCATCACCAACATGCCGATCAGTCGCTTTCTCGAATTCCTCGTCGAAAGCGGCAACTTTGAAGGCTACATGGAACGACTCGCCAACGCCTTCAACCCGGCAGCGGCAACGGGCGTGATGTGTCGCCATACGCTATCCGTCGGGTGGGATGGATCGCTGTACGATTGCGACTTCAACCAGATGCTGGAGTTGCCGGTCGATCATGGAGTCCCCCGCCACATCCGCAACTTCGATCCAGCTCGTCTCCACACCAGGCAGATCGTCACAGGCAACCACTGCTACGGCTGCACAGCCGGTTCCGGCTCTTCCTGCGGCGGTGCCGTTGCGCCCTGAGAAGATTCACGATGGACGTTTCGTTCCTCGCCTTCATCTTTGTGCTCGGGTTGGCCTATGCCAACGGGACCAACGACGTGTCGAAAGCGATCGCGACCTTGGTCGGCAGCGGCGTCACGAATTATCGGACCGCCATGGGGTGGGGCACGATGTGGACGATGATCGGCGCAAGCCTCTCCGCCTTCGTCGCCAACGCCATGGTGAAGACCTTCAGCAGCGGGTTGCTTCAACCGGGACAATCAGTTCCGCCGACGCTCGCCCTGGCAGTGCTCGCCGGGGCAATTATCTGGGTGCTCGTCGCATCACGAACCGGACTCCCGGTTTCGACGACGCATGCCCTGACCGGCGCCATTGTCGGCGCAGGGGTCATGGCGTTCGGCACAGCGGGACTTGTCTGGTCGGCCATCGCCACCAAGATCGCGCTCCCTCTCCTGCTGAGCCCGCTCCTCGCCCTGACTGCATCACTCCTGCTCCACCCGATCCTCCGTTTTGTGGCTGCTCGCTGGGAGGGCTCTTGTCTGTGCCTGATGCCGGCTTCCCGCGCACTCGTCACGATTGACTCCCAGGGCTTAACCCGCACCCTGTTCCAGGCTACCGCGTTCGGCCAACCTGTCGTCGCAGTCCCCAGCTCGTGTGACCGCGCAGGGCTCAACGGCGTGAAGGTCAGTCTGGACAGTGTCCACTGGCTTTCCAGCGGGCTCACGTCCTTGGCGAGAGGCACCAACGATGCTCCGAAGATTGCCGCGATGCTGCTCTTGGGAAGTGCCGCCTCCACCTGGCCGAGCCTGTCTCTTCAATTAGCGGCTTTCGGAACCGTAGCCCTCGCAATGGGGCTGGGCAGTTATCTCGGAGGCTTGCGCGTGACAGAGGTGCTGGCGGAGAAAGTCACGCGGATGGATCACATCGAGGGTTTGTCCGCTAATCTCACGACCTCTTCGCTGGTCATGGTTTCTGCCTCTCTAGGGCTGCCCGTGTCCACGACCCACGTCAGCAGCTCGGCGATCGTTGGGATTGGGCTCTTGAAGGGTCTCAAGGCAATCCGTTGGTCCACGGTGCGTGACATGGTACTCGCCTGGATCGTCACCCTTCCCGCCTCCGGTCTGCTCGCCTGTCTCGCTTACTTGATTCTGGATCACCTGCTGTAACACCTCCACCTGCACATGTGAACCACACACGGTGTTTGGAGATCGAGAGAAACGGACGGTTCTTATACATGGACTCATAATCATATGTCGATGCAAATGATAGAGGACTCCGTACGTGCGTCCGTGTCGGTGGCGGGACAGAATACCCTCGCAGCCTTTTATCCGAGTTTCTCCTTGTATTATTACTGGAGCAAAAGCGGCAAGGTGATCATGCGCTGACCCGCTCGCTTGGTTCGATCTTGCCCTGTCTGACCCAGTCTGCTAAGGTGTGGCCGCCCATTGCTGCTCTGAACCTTCTTCAAGAACCCGCATGGTCTGGGACCCAAAGGATCCGTGGAGTAAAAAAGGCGACTCGCTGGACGACGCGTTCAAGCAAGCGCAGAGCCAGCTCCGCCAAATGGTCCCCTCCAGCGGGGTGAGAAATCTTCTGCTCGCCGGGCTTCTTCTTTTTCTCGGATGGCAAAGCGCGTTCATCGTCGCGCCGGACGAAGAAGGCGTGGTCAAGCGCTTCGGCGATGTCGTCCGCACGGTTGGGCCAGGCCCTCATCTCAAAGTCCCGTTGATCGAATCGGTGCTACAGCCCAAGGTCGCGAAACTTCACCGGATCGAAGTGGGATTTCGGACCGACCGGCAGAATCGTCAGCAGATGATCCCCAAGGAAGCCCTCATGCTCACCGGGGATATGAACATTTTGGCGATTGAGTTTATCGTCCAGTACAAGATCAAGACCGCGCGCGACTATCTCTTCAACGTGGCCGACATCGAGGAAACGGTCGGCAAGGCCGCAGAAGCTTCCATGCGAGAAGTCATCGGCAAAAGCATGATCGACGAGGCGTTGACCACCGGCAAGGCCCAAATCCAGCAGGATACGCAAGTCTTGCTGCAAGGGATTCTGGACCAGTACCAGGCCGGGGTCCAAATAGCCGCCGTGCAATTGCAGGACGTGGATCCACCGGAAGCTGTGGCCGCGGCGTTCAAAGACGTGGCCAGCGCCAAAGAAGACCGGGAAAAATTGATCAACCAAGCGGAGGGCTACCGGAACGACATTATTCCCAGAGCCAAGGGCGAAGCGGCCCAGCTCGTCAATCAAGCCAAAGGGTATGCACAAGCCCGCCTCACTCGCGCACAGGGCGAAGCCAATCGCTTCCTGGCGACGCTGAAAGAGTACAACCAGGCGAAGGAGATCATCAGCAAGCGGATCTACATCGAAACCCTTGAAGAGGTCTTGCCGCATGTCGAGAAGATCATCATCGACGGCAAGGGTGGCGAGCGCATGGTGCCCTACTTGCCGCTGGAGCGTCTCTCCAAATCCGCAGGGGCCGTGTCGTCTCCTGACGAGAAGAAGCCATGACGAAACAGAACTTTCTCATCGCCCTCGTCGCCGTAGCCATCGGCTTGTTCCTGCTCGGCGCATCGCCGTTTTTCATCGTCGATATCACACAAAACGCGATCGTCGTGCAGCTCGGCAAGCCGGTCAAGAACGTGACCGAGCCGGGGCTGTACGTGAAAGTGCCGTTCATCCAGGAAGTGACCTATTTCGACAAACGTTTGTTGGATTATGATTCCTCAGCCCAGGATGTGATTACGCAGGACAAGAAGACGCTCCTGCTCGACAACTTTGCTAAATGGCGCATCACCGACCCGCTGAAGGTCTATCAGGCGTTTCAGAGCCAGCGCGGGGCGCTGCAACGGCTGCATGACATCATCTATTCCGAACTGCGGGTGGAACTGGGCCGGCATGACCAGGCTGAAATCGTCTCGAAGACCAGAGCCGAGATCATGAAGATTGTCACCGAGCGCGCCAAGGAAAAAGCCGCGGTCTACGGCATCGAAATTCAGGACGTGCGGATCAGACGAGCCGATCTTCCGGAACAGAATGAGAAGAACGTGTTCGGCCGGATGCAGGCTGAGCGGGAACGACAGGCCAAGCAATATCGCGCGGAGGGAGCGGAAGAGGCCCAAAAGATCCGATCTGAGGCGGAGAAAGATAAAGAAATTATCCTGGCCGAGGCCTACCGGGAATCCGAGGAACTCCGCGGAGCCGGCGACGCGAAGGCGTTTAAGATTTATGCCGACGCCTACCGCCAGGACCCACGATTCTTCGAATTCACCCGCTCCATGGAAGCCTACAAGAAGACGTTCAATGATAAATCAACGATTGTGATGAGCCCGGATTCCGAGTTCTTCCGGTACCTCAAACAGCGCTAAGAGCACACTGCACGCGCGCGGCTCACGCAAGCCCTACAATCTTCCCTGTCCCTGGATCCACATCGATGCGTTCCCCTGCTGGCCGTTTCGGCAAGCCCGGCATCAGCTGGATGCCTGAGCAGACGGCAGTGAGGAATCCCGCCCCCGCGAGAATCCGCAGCTCTTTAATCGGAAGGATGAAACCAGTTGGACGCCCCTTGAGTGTGGGATCATGCGACAGGGACAGAGGCGTCTTAGCCATGCAGACCGGGAAATGGCTGAACCCAAGACGTGATGCAAGTTCAATCTGCTCCACCGCCCTATCTTCGTAGGACACGCCCGCTGCTCCGTACATGCGCTGGGCGACTCGTTCGATCTTCTGCTTGATCGGCAGGATATCTTCATAGAGAAGCGTACAATCGGACCGTTGCCCAGCGGCTTCTATGACCACATGCGCCAATTCCTCTGCCCCTCGGCCTCCATCGGCCCAATGCGTTGATACGGCTGCCCCTGCTGCCCCAGCTTCTCTAACCCACTGACAAACGAAGTCTAACTCCTCTTTGAGATCGTTCGGGAATGCATTGAGAGCGACCACGACCGGGACTCCGTAGGCTCGAACGTTCTCGATATGTTGGACAAGGTTGGCCAAGCCTCGTGTCAGGGCTTCACGATTCGGCCCTGTCAGACCGACAGGTGACCGCGCACCGACCTTCATCATCCCGCCGCCACCGTGGAGTTTCAGCGCCCGCAACGTCGCAACGACCACTGCGGCCTGCGGGCGACATCCAGACACGCGGCACTTGATATTGAAAAACTTCTCCGCACCCAACTCGCTGCCGAACCCTGCCTCCGTCACGACGTAGTCGGCGCATCGAAGCGCAATGGCATCGGCCAACACAGAGCAGTTACCATGAGCGATATTGCCGAAAGGGCCTGTGTGGACAACGGCGGGGGTCCCTTCAAGCGTCTGAACCAAGTTTGGAAGAAGGGCCTCCTTGAGCAGCGCTGCCATCGCTCCTGCAAAGCTCAGATCTTCGGCCGTCACCGGTTTACCCTGCCTGGTGAAGCCGACCACGATCCGCCCCAACCGTTGCCTGAGATCGGCTGGACTGGAGGCAAGGGCCAAGATGGCCATCACTTCCGACGCTTCTGTAATCACGAATTGAGTCCGGCGTGGGCCCGTCACCGCTCCATCACCGAGCGAGACCTGTCGCAAGGCTCGGTCGCTCACGTTCATCGCGCGCGGCCAGGTGATTCGACCAGGATCAATACCCAATTCGTTGCCGTGATAGAGGTGATTATCTACACTGGCTGCCAGCAGATTGTGGCCGGCAGCGACAGCATGCGCGTCGCCGGTCAGGTGGAAATTGATCTCCTCCATTGGCATCAGCTGCGCCCTGCCTCCTCCTGTTCCCCCTCCTTTGATCCCGAATACCGGACCGAGTGATGGCTGTCGCAACGTCACCACTGCGCGATGGCCGAGTCGGCACAATCCCATAGCCAAGCCGATCGACGTGGTGGTTTTCCCCTCCCCAAGGGGGGTCGGATTCATGGCCGTCACGAGCACGTAACGGCCTCGGGGGCGGTGCTCCAGTCGCTCCAATGCCTCAAGGGAAATCTTGGCTTTCGTCCGCCCGTAGGCAATGAACTCATCGCGCTGTAGCCCCAAGTTCTCCGCGATTTCTTGAATCGGGCGGGGCATGACGGAGCGGGCGATCTCGATATCTGTCACAGGAAGTTCAGCGGGGGGATAATTGCAGCGCACGGCGATGCAGTATAGCACAGCCGATGCTGCGCTACCCTTGCTCTCGGAGCAGACCAGGCCTTCTCGTGATGCGACTGAAGGGGAGATTATGTTTTACGATCCGACCGAGGAAGGAGATTAACGAGGTCGTACAAAAAGCTCGCTCCACACGGTACTGGCAAAGAGGAATACCTGGCAGAAGCTATTCGAGGATATATCGGGTCGGGTCAATGCTTTGGCCATTGGCCTTGACCATGTAATGCAAATGTGGACCCGTCGCCAGTCCGCTGCTTCCGACCAACCCGACAACGTCCCCACGCTTCACTCTCTGACCTTCTTTCACCAGCGACTTGGCTAGGTGCCCGTAGAGAGTCTCGATTCCGTACCCATGATCGATGCGCACCATATTCCCCAGTTTCGGGTCAAATCCAATAGCCGTGATACGACCCTGTGCAGGCGCTTGTACCGGAGCATTGGGGGCAGCCCCAATATCAAGCCCGTCGTGCCAAGCAGGCTTTTCTGTGAATGGAGAGACACGAGGCCCAAACCCAGAGGTGACCCACCCCTTAACCGGCCAAATAGACGGAGTAGCTGCCCAGCGAGAGGAACGTTGCTGCGCGGCCTCGGTCAACTCCTGCAGAATCTTCTCCTGGATCGATGCCTCCTTCGATAGTTGCTCAATATCGTCTTTGACCCTGGCCATTACATACTGTTCATCACCAGTAGGCGCTAAAGTTGTTCCCTTGGCTTCTGTTTTACTCGATTGAGCATCTCCAGCAAGTTGGGTTCCGCTGCTAGGCAGAGAATTCGATGAAATCTTTTCCATCGAAACCTCTTTCCCATCGGGAAGGGGTCCATCCTCACCGCCTCGACCATTCATGAGGTCTCCAGGCTTTACAGATTCAATTCCGAGCATCACACGTAAGCGTTGATTAACTTCCTTCATTGAAGTCAGACGCTTCTTCAGATCGTCAATGGCTGAGGAAAAAGCAGCAGTCTGCTCCCGTGCGCTCATAGCCTCAGCACGGAACGCTGAAAGCTCCCAGACCTCACCGGTTCTTATCACGTAATGGGAAATCAACAGCAGATCGGCGAAAACGAAACAGGCAAGCAAGATCAATAGCTTGCGAACGAACTTGTGTGGAAAACTGAATCGGAGTGGCTTCGCCGTCGACCCACGAAAGATGACAACCGTATAGGCGTCGTTATTTTCTGTTCCCTGTGCCATGATCTTCACTCTCCCTGGTCTTAAAGGGAGACCAAAACGCTAGCTGGTTTCGAGTGTACTGTTCTAGCTAGCATCCGTCAACCCCCTCTTTCCGGTGACGAAGTCATTGCAATTGAAACTCAATCACTTAGATGTCTGCACTCTAATCCACTTCCGATATTGAGGCGAGCCAAAATCAATAGAGAACCCAATAATCTCAGGAACCGAGTATGTATGGTTCTCCTTCACTTTGTCTTCAAGGCGCTTGTAGCACAAGCTGGTAGTCTTAAATATGATCAATGCCTCTGCGCAATTTTCAATTTTCCCCTCCCAGGAAAAGATTGAACGGATAGCGGGAACTATATTGGCACATGCGGCTAGCTTGGCTTCGACGATAACCTTGGCGATCTTGATTCCTTCGTCAGTAGACCCCACACTCACTAACACAAGAAGGTCAGAAACTAACTTTTTCTTGTTAGTAGCCAAATTGTGCCCATCAAATTATTCTTATGAACTGGATAATACTTTCAACTGCTATTCAAAGATGAGCAACATCTATGCCTCCATTACCTAACCATGAAAAATATAATCATCGATATATCAAGTGCTTAATATTGTGCTTTCTTCTATACAACTCAATAAACCCAGTAATGAGTGTACGAAAAAAGCAGCACCAAGACAATAAATTGACAAAAATGTCCATTTTTTGTTCTTGTCAAAAGGCGACATCTGCATCTGATCTGATGGAACTGCTTTCGTCGCCAATGAGTGTCAACCCTACGCCTTTGGAAAGTCCAGTTGACACCATTTGAACCCCTTTAATAAGATACTCCAAACTATTCGGAGGCGCCCAATATGGGATTCGTAATTACCCCGAAAGAACTAAAGATGCGCCTAAATAAAGGTGAGAAGCTGGTCTTGCTCGACGTTAGAGAACAATGGGAATACAACTTGGCTAAGATTGAAGGTTCAATCCTGATTCCGCTCGCAACGCTTCCCCGGTCATTAGAGAAGCTCGACCCCCAGACCGAGATTATTGCCTATTGCCATCATGGGATGCGGAGTGCCGATGCCACAGGCTTTCTTCTTCAGCAAGGATTCTCCAACGTCAAGAATTTGACTGGGGGCATCGATGCTTGGTCTCTCCAGGTCGATGCCTCTATCCCTCGCTACTAAACCAGTGACCGATCTTTCATCCACGAATGCTTTCATCCGCGAATGGCTGGCCACATGAGAGTACCGCTAGCCCATTTTTTCCTCAAAAAAGGCCACCGTCCGGCGGAGGCCTTCGTGTAGATCCACTTTCGGCTCCCATCCAAGCTCCTGACGAAGTTTTGTGGCATCAATAACGCTACGCGCCTGCTCCCCTTTCTTGGCAGGGCCGTGGACCTCTTTGCAGGTCGCTTTCGTCAGCTCGACGAGGGTTCGAAAGAGATCGTTGATCGACGTTTCCTGCCCCATTCCCACATTATAGATCCCTTGTACCTCCTGACCCATCGCCGACAGGTTCGCTTCCACCACGTCTTCCACGAAGATAAAATCGCGGGTCTGCCGCCCATTCCCATTAATGATAGGCTGCTCATGACTGAGGAACTTCTGAATAAAGATCGCCACGACTCCCGCCTCTCCCTCTGGATCCTGACGGGGTCCATACACGTTGGCATAGCGAAGGCTGACGTACTGCACACCGCTCACTCGCTGGTAATAGGACAGATACTGTTCTCCGCACAACTTACTGATCCCGTACGGGGAGAGTGGCTGCGTCACATGGGATTCCTGCGCGGGGAAGGCCTGTTGCTCTCCGTAGATCGCTCCTCCAGACGAGGAAAAAATCACCTTCCTGACTCCGTGCTTCACCGCCTGATCGAGCACGTTCAGAGTACCGAGAATGTTCACCTGCGCGTCGAAGACAGGATCCTCCACGGAGCGGCGCACATCCATTTGTGCCGCCAAGTGCATGACGAGCGAAGGCCGTTCGTTCCGAAACACCCGCTCGAGGCGCCAGCTCTGGATGTCGAGCTTGTACAAGCGCGCGGCTCGATTCAAATTTCGCCGCTTACCGGTCGAAAGGTTATCGACCACCACAACCTCGTGGCCCTCTTGCACCAGCCGGTCCACCAGATGAGATCCGATGAAACCAGCTCCTCCTGTTACTAACACTTTCATGCATTCCCCCACTTCAGATTGTGAATGCTCCGTTGTCGCTCCATCTCCCGACTCAGCTCTTGTCGAGATCCCAGATCAGTGAGATCCACATTGCCCCGCTGAGCGACGCTGTTTGAGCGCAGCCCACTACGAGACCTGACGGTGCGTAGGCATTCCCCTCTCGAACGCAACCAGGATTTCTCGGTTCCCTTTGCGACCCTCGACGGGCGAGTCCACAACACCAATCGGCTGAAACCCCAGTGACACACCGCACTTGATAATGTTGTCTGTCACCGCGAATCTCTGGGCGTCATCGCGCACCACCCCGCCCTTTCCCACCTTTCCCCGCCCCACTTCGAACTGTGGCTTGACGAGGGCCACGACCGTGGCTGCAACGCTCAAGAACTTCACCAAGCATGGGAGGACAATCGTGAGTGAAATAAAGGAGACATCGACCACGGCCATATCGATTGGATCAGAAATCGACGACGGAGCCAGATGGCGAATGTTAGTTCGCTCCAACAAGACTACACGCGGATCATGGCGGAGCCGCCAGTCGAATTGTCCATACCCCACGTCAACCGCGTAGACCCGTTTTGCCCCACGCTGCAACAGGCAGTCCGTGAAACCGCCGGTTGAACAGCCGACATCTAACCCAATCAGCCCCTCTGGGTGGATTTGGAAGGTATCGAGCGCCGCCGCCAACTTCTCTCCGGCGCGACTCACGTAGGAAGGCCCCTGCGTCAACACCTCAAGACTGGCCTCAGCAGAAACGAGCTTGGCCGGCTTATCAACGAGTACCCCATCGACTGTAATACGACCAGCCAAGATCATACGGCCTGCAACTTCACGACTCGTCGCCAACCCGCGGGCCGCGACCAGACGATCCAACCGCTCCTTCGCTGTGCGAACCTTTGGAGCCATTGAGCAAGAAATGAAACAACGGAGGAGAGCCGACACACCGAAGCTCGTGAGAGGCTATGCGCTGGAATCTGGCTCATCAGCCTCGTCATCTTCCAGCGAGAACGCTTGAAGCCGTTTCTTGCCGTCCTTGTCTTGCACCAGGATTTCCACTTTCCGCTCGGCGTCCTCCAACATCTTCAAGCAGGACTTGGACAGACGGATCCCCTCTTCAAAAATCTTCAGGGACTCATCGAGCGGCTGGTCGCCCTTCTCCAATTCAGCGACGATCGCTTCCAGCCGGGCCATCGCCTGCTCGAATTTCACGGGTGCCACTGGTTACCTCACGACAAGAAGACGAAATCGCGTCATTATACCTGCCATCGGAATCAGGTCAAGGAGATGAATTGGAGCGAATCTGTTTGACCACACAGTCCAGCTGGCCGACGGCCAGTTGCGCTCGGACCAGTTGCCCAACTCGTGCGTCGCCGGCTCGTCGCAGCACCTTCCCCTCTGGAACGGTGCGGACAATGCTATACCCGCGACCTAAGACGGCAAGAGGGCTCAGGCTATTCAGCGACCCAACACCTGCCACCAGCCGCTGTCGCCTTCTTGCAAGACCACCATGCATCTGCCGCTCAAGACGTCGCAGAAGTTGCGGGACCACCGCAACCGCTTGCTTCACGATGAGTAACGGATTGCGCGAGTGCAGATCGTGACGTATACCGAGCAGCCGGTGATGCAAGCGCCCTACCCTATCTCGCAGATGGTGAGTCAGGACTCCGACCACCTCATCCAGCCGTTGCCCTTCGCGCTGCAGCTGCCATTGCAGCACCGTGAGTCGGTCGGCCGCCCTCTCCAGCCTGTTTCGCGAGGCCGCCATCTCGTGTCGCATGACACGGGAGGCACGATGACGTAATTCACGCAGACGATCGACAAGGTCCGCCAGGACAGGGGCCACCGCTTCCGCGGCAACTGAGGGTGTTGGGGCTCGATAGTCCGCAGCAAAGTCTGCCAAGGTGTAATCAATCTCGTGCCCGACCGCCGACACGACGGGCACTTTCGACGCGACAATCGCGCGGACCACCGCCTCCTCGTTAAAACACCAGAGGTCTTCGGGTGACCCGCCCCCTCTTCCGACGATGATCACGTCGACAGACCGGGATTCGCTGAGGCGCCGGATCGCGCCGGCAATCTGCACAGCCGCACCGTCCCCTTGAACGGGTACCGGCGCAATCATCACGTGAAGGATCGGACAGCGCCGGTGGAGCACCGACAGCATATCCCGGATGGCAGCGCCGGACAGCGAGGTGACCACTCCCACTCGTCTTGGAAAAGCAGGGAGCGGTCGTTTACGGCTCTGATCGAAGAGCCCTTCTCGCGCAAGCCTTTCTTTCAGTTGCTCGAACGCGAGTTGCAAGGCGCCGAACCCTTTCGGCTCGACGTACTCGAGGATCAGTTGATACTCACCGCGCGGCTCGTAGACAGAGAGGCGGCCTCGGACCACGACCAGGAGGCCGTCATGGAGAGAGAAGCGGAGACGGCTCGCACCGGATCGAAACAAGACGGCCCGCACCTGACTCGCCTCGTCCTTCAACGTGAAATACAGATGACCGGACGCGGGCGCACGGAGATTCGAGATTTCCCCTTCAACCCAGAGGTCCGAGAATCGGCTTTCCAGGGAATCGCGAACGAGACTCGTCAGTTGGGAGATGGTGAGAATCCGTCCGGAGGACTCCACGTGAGACATAGGAGGGACGAGGGTGCGCGTCAAGGCCAATGGCTGCTTCGTCAATCGATCACGCGGATCCGCTGAATCGAGAGCGCCTTGCCCAGCGTGGGATCCAACTCCACCAGCGCCGCACACAACACCGCCGGCCCATTCGCCACTTCAAACCGGCGCGGCATCCCGGTGAGAAATTTCCCGATCGCCAGTTCCTTCTTGATGCCGATGACGGAATGGAGCGGGCCGGTCATGCCGATATCGGTGATGTAGGCGGTCCCTTTGGGGAGAATCTGTTCATCCGCCGTCTGCACGTGCGTGTGTGTCCCGACGACCGCCGAGACCTCGCCGTCCAGAAAATAGCCCATCGCCATTTTCTCCGATGTCGCCTCCGCATGCATATCGACCAGAACAACAGAGGTCTCCCGCTTCAATGTCGCCACTTCCCGCTTGGCCACTTGGAAGGGGCAGTCGAGCGTAGGCATGAATGCCCGTCCCATCAGATGCAACACAGCCAGCCGATCGCCCCCTGGCGCTTCGATCACGATGCTGCCATGTCCCGGCACACCATCAGGGTAATTCGCAGGACGCAACAAGCGTCGCTCCCGAGGGAAGTAATCGAGGATTTCCTTCTTGTCCCACGCGTGATTGCCGGTCGTGATGACCGAGAGTCCTAACTCGAAGAGTTCCTCCGCCAAATCAGGCGTAATGCCAAACCCGCCGGCCGCGTTTTCTCCATTACCGATGACGACGTCGATCCGGTGTTGCGCCACCAGCTTGGGGACCAAACGCGAGACCGCCCGCCGACCCGGCTCGCCCACGATGTCACCGATGAACAGCACCTTCATAAAAGCCGTCAGCTCTCAGCGATCAGTCATCAGCGAAAAGACCAGGCACCTCATTGCTGACTGCTGACCGCTGACAACTTCCTCGCTCCTTATTTTGCGTACTCCACGTACCGGCTCTCTCTGATCACCGTCACCTTGATTTGACCAGGGTAGGTCAATTCTTGCTCGATCTTCTTGGCCAGATCGCGCGACAACTGGAAGGATTCCGTATCCGTAATATCTTCCTGCTTCACGATCACTCGAATCTCGCGTCCGGCCTGAATGGCATAGGCCTTTTGAACTCCTTTGTAGCCGGTCGCCAACGATTCCAACTTCTCCAGACGCTTGACGTACGATTCCAGCGCCTCCCGTCTCGCCCCTGGCCTGGCCGCGGACAGCGCTTCGGCAGACGCGACCAGCACGGTTTCCGGACAGATGGGCTCTACCTGTTCATGGTGCGCGGCTATCGCATTCACCACTTTAGGATTCTCACCGTACTTTTTGGCGATCTCGGCCCCCAACATGGCATGCGGGCCCTCTTCTTCGTGACTGACCGCTTTACCGATGTCGTGCAGCAAGGCGCCGCGTTTGGCCAGCTTCACATCCAACCCCAGCTCCGACGCCATGATCCCGCAGATGTACGCCGCTTCGCGTGCATGGTAGAGATTGTTCTGACCGTAGCTCGTCCGATATTTGAGCCGTCCCAGGACCTTGACCAACTCCGGATGAAAATCGGACAGGCCCACCTCGAAAATGACTTTTTCCGCTTCTTCAATCATCAGCTTGTCGATATCCGTCTTGACTTTCTCGACGATCTCTTCGATCCGAGTCGGATGGATCCGGCCATCGTGCATCAGCCGTTCGAGCGAGACTTTGGCAATCTCTCGACGCAAGGGATCGAACCCCGAAACGATGACGGCTTCTGGAGTCTCGTCGATGATGAGATCGATTCCGGTCGCGGCTTCGATCGCCCGGATGTTCCGACCCTCCCGGCCGATGATGCGCCCCTTCATCGCGTCGTTCGGAATCGGCACGACGGAAATCGTCGCCTCGGACACGTAGTCGCGAGTCACTCGTTGGATCGAGCGCGCGATGATCTCACGCGCTTCGCGCTCGGCGTTTTCCTTGGCCTCTTCCAGCGTGCGCTTGGCGAGACCGGCCGCTTCCAACCGCGCCTGGCTCTCCATCTCCAGCACCAACTGCTTCTTGGCCTCCTCCGCGGTCATCCCGGCGACTCGTTCCAGCGCCTCACGATGCTCCTTGACGGCCTGGTCGCATGCAGACTGTTTTCGCGCCAGGCCCTCTTCCCGCTTGAACAACTCCTGTTCACGCTGCTGCGCCTCCTGCTCGCGCTTCTCGAAGCCACTCAGCTTCCGGTCGAGAAGATCTTCTCGCTGTAGCAGACGTTTCTCAACGTGAGACAGTTCGGCAAATTTTGCCTTCTGCTCTTTCTCCAACTCCGTCTTCGCTTGAAAAACGAGATCTTTCGCTTCGAGTTTTGCTTCCTTGACCAGATTCTCCGCTTCCCGTTGTGCACCCTGGACAAGCCGGCGCGCCTGTTCGTCCATTTCCTGACGTTTGGCTGCCGCGGTCCGGCGACGCACCAGTTCATAGACGCCGATGCCTACAACCGCCCCGACCACCCCAGCCAGGACATATGCGAATACACTGAGCACGATAGCCCTCACCCTCTCCGGCAAAGCAAAAAGGACACGACGACAACTGCCGCCGCAAGCCGGTCATGAACGTATGATCGTGAGTGCGTTGAAACCGGTATCGAGGAGAGGAAGAACCGCTGACGAGAACTGGAAGGAGATCAGAACGGCAAGAAGTCGAACGCTCTTCCCATGAACGTTAACCGCGACTGGCCCGAGCTCGAGGTCGCCCTCGCGCAGGAATGATCGGCTGCCCACTTGGCCGCCGCGATCCTCTCCCCACGCCGTGTACGTGTCCTGGAGAGGTAACAAAGGCCACATTCCCCAACGCGTACGGACTTTCTCCCCTCTGTCGGACGGAGCGCCCCCTCTCTGTGAGACACAAGGTCGCTACTCGCCCGACCGCTTTCGCCATCATCCCGAACAACATTCTCACTATCGCGGCAAAGAGCATCGGCACTTCCACATTCAACACAGCTTCAACGCTGTTCCTCATTCTGATCTCGACACCATCGCGTTCTTCCAACACCTGTACTGGTCCATCACACACACGGGTATCTTCGCGTATCTAGTTGAAACGATAACAAACGCCTGCCTTGATTGCAAGGCGATTCTCACCGGAGAACGGAGGGCGGGATTTGCTCTTCGATCGACTCCATGAGGGTCACCATGCGCCGCTCGACATCCGCTTCGCCTTGTTGCCGCTTCTTCTCCGCTTCAAAGAGCTGATGCGCGAGATTAATGGCCGTGAGCACCGCCAGCTTTGAGAGCGTGGCGGTCTTCATCCCTTGCGCCAAACCTCGCATATGCTCATCGATGAAATGAGCCAACTGGCGCACATAGGTTTCATCGGCCTCTCCGCGAATGCTGTACTTCTGGCCGTAAATCTCTACGTCGATGGTCTTAGTCAAGCGCCACCTCCTTGGACTCATCCAGGCACTCGAGCACTTCCATCTCGCCCAACACTTTTTCGATCCGCGACTTGATGTCGTTTCGCTCGTGCTCCCATCGCCGGTTGGCATCGTCTTGCACCGCAAGACGCTGGCGCGCGGCGCGCAATTCTTCCTCCAGCGTCACATTCTTACGCTTCAGATCCTGCACCATTCTCACCAATTCCCGAATACGTCCTTCGAGAGCATCCAACCGTTCGATAGCCATGACCCAGGTCCCTCTTCAACCACGACGGATTGTGGCGCACTATAGAAACTTCACTACACCTTGTCAAGAAACGAGAGTCGATGATTGATGATTATGGAGAAACCTCTCCGAGCCGACGGTACTCCCGGTAGCTCCGGAGCACTCGCTTCACATACTGGCGGGTCTCCTGATAGGGGATCAACTCCACGAATTCATCGGGCTCTCGTCCGAGATGCATCGCCATCCACTTTTGGACCACGACAGGCCCGGCGTTGTAGGCCCCGATCGCCGCGATGAAGTTGCCGGAAAACTGTTCCAACAGTTCTTCGAGATAGCGCACGCCGATTCGGACATTGGTCTCCTGATCGAAGAGATCATCCCGCCCCACACCCGGCAAGCCCCAGCGATGAGCGACCGCGCCGGCCGTTGCCGGCATGAGTTGCATGAGGCCGATGGCGCCCACGCGGGACACTGCACGCCCGTCATATTGGCTTTCTTCCCGGATGATCGCTGCCGCGAGGTACGGATCGACCCGCTTCACGCCCTGGGCACGAATGGCAGACAACAGCCCGGTGGGATACGCCGCACTCCACAGAGAAGGATCCACCGAGCCTCCGCTCCGCTCGATCTTGTCCCGAAAGTGGAGTCTGGCCAGACGCAGGGCTTGATGATAGGCCCCCACCTCACTCAACAGAGTCGATAGTGTGAGCATGACCTCTTGATCGCGACCATACCGCTCGGTCAGGGCAGCCAGTTCTCGGGCGGCATCGTGATCCAACCCCAAGATCTTCAGCTCAATGGCGCGCTGATAGGCCGGTTCGCGTTCGACCTCCCGCCGTTTGTTCAGCGGAAGCGCGAGCGTGTGCCCCTGCTCGCCATCCAACGCCATGAGAGGAGGCAGAGGAATCTCCGTGCGCTGACGGCTAAGCTGACAATAATAGGTATAGACATACTGCCGGCAGACACGACCATAGAGGTCCTTGGCCTTGTCGCGGCTTTCGCGTTCCGTCGCACGTCCCATCCAATAGAGTGCCTGGGGCTCCCACTCGCCGTCTCCGGCGTCCACCACGTCCTGGAAGGTCGCCATCGCCTCACGGTATCGATTCGTGCGGTATTGGACCCACCCGATTCGCCACAGCGCCTCGAGCCGTTGAGGCGTGGGGGCTTCAGACTTCACGATCCGGCGGAAATGTGCGATCGCCTCGTCGAATTTGTTTTCATCTTCGAGCCAGATGCCGGCGAAGAGCTGCACCATCGCCCGCTGTTCAGCCAAGAGGGACTGGTCTGACGACCTGGCCAACTCAAGCAGCTTGTCTCCCTGCCCCTGCCGAAGATACACGCGCGCCAGCCACACCGCCGCCTCGTTGGATTCGGAAACCCCGTCCGCAGCCAGCCCACGAAACAGATCCCGAGCCTGGTCGTAGGCCTTCATCCGCACGTGGGCGACTCCTAATTTGAGCTTCGCCTCCGAGCGTCGCGGGTGATGCGGAGCGAGCGCAAGAAATTTCCGCAACTCGTCAACCGCCTCTGCATGCAAAGCCAGCCCCAAGAACGCTTGGGCACGCGCATAGCGCTCGTCGGAAGACGGTACCCACGCCTCTCCGCCAAGCTGTCCGCTGAGCCGAGTCTCGACGTCACGCGCTTCAGGGCTGGTGGGATACCGTATCCAAATCTGCTTGAGGAAGATGCCGCCCTCCGCGTGACGCCCTTCACGCAGGTAGCACTCGGCCACATGCATCAGCGCCGATGGAGCCGAGAGATCCTTCTCGTTGAGCGCAGTCGCTCGACTCAGCCATTCGGCGGCACTGACACAGTCGCCGGCTTGATACCATGCCTCGCCCGCCCGATACGCCACCCGGCCCGACAGATTCGTATCGGACATGACCTGGGGGATGGACTCGAACATGGCCGCAGCATGCGCGGCATCGCCCTGTTTCAAGAGCGCCTCGCCCATCCAGAGCCGCACATAATCCGCTAATATCGGGAAGTCGCGCTGCGCCGCACGGAAAAACTCGATCGACACCGCGGGATCGCGCTCGACCGACAGCACGCCGGAGAGCAGGCCCGCGCGTTTCGCCCACACAGTCGCAGGGTGTCGCTCCATCACCAAACGGAGCCGTTCGAGCTTGGCGCTCACCTGTTGTTCACGACCAGCCGGCGTTGTCGGTTTTTGTTTCGTTGTCGCAACTGCCGCCCGGAAACACTCTTCGGCTGTCTCACACAAGAAAGGGGCGATTGAGTCGGACATTCCCGGCTCGGCTCCGACAGGCGTCACGGTGAAGAAACATGAGACGATCACACCACCCAGCACCAGAGTGCTGAGAAGCATTCGGCTCGATGAGACTCTCGTGCTGACGGATGAGCGATGACGCATGGCGTGACGAATGTTCGCTCTATTATATAGCAAAGCCGCTTCTCTCCAACGACCACGGACATTGGATCCCGCTCGCCTTGTCACTGGAATTTTTGCTGTGGTAGGCTGCGCGTATGGATACTCGATCTCTCCCGCAGAATCCAGCTCCAGCTTCACGTAAGAATCTCCTCAGCCTGGACGAGCACGCACTGGGACAGATGGTGAAGGCACTCGGCTGGCCACGCTACCGGACACAGCAGATTCTTCGTTGGCTGTATCAACGACGGATCGCGGACATTCAAGAGATGACGGACCTTTCCCAAGCAGAACGGCGGATGCTCCAGACACAGGCCTACATCGGTAAGGCCGGCAGTTGCCGCATCCTCTCGTCGGAAGATGGAACCAGGAAGTTCCTGTCCACCTTGGAAGACGGCGTCACCGTCGAAAGCGTCCTGATTCCCGATGCCGACCGCCTGACGCTGTGCCTCTCGACCCAAGTCGGCTGTACCTTGGATTGTGGCTTCTGTCTCACCGGCACGATGGGACTCATGCGCAATCTCCGCGCGCACGAGATCATCGGACAAGTCTTCATGGTGCAGAACCACTTGACATCGCCCGAGCGGGTGGCCAACATGGTCTTGATGGGCATGGGCGAACCGCTGGCGAATTTCGACGCCGTGTCGGACGCGATCACCCGGCTGACCAATAGCCGGTGGGGACTCGGAATCTCGCCCCGCCGGATCACACTCTCCACCGCCGGGCTCGCATCCCGGCTCCAAGACGTCGCAGCCTTAGGCATCAACCTGGCCGTTTCCCTCAACGCATCGACGGAAGCCCAGCGCGAGCAGCTCATGCCGACCGTGAACCGCCTTCATTCGCTCAAAGCCTTGCTCGCCGCATGTCGCCGCTACCCACTGCCTCCACATCGCCGACTGACGTTCGAGTACGTCTTGCTCGGCGGCGTCAACGACACGGAAGACGACGCCCGCCGGTTGACGAAACTGGTGCGAGGAATCCGCTGCAAGGTCAACCTGATCCCCTTCAACGAATTTCCAGGCAGTGGATTCAAGCGCCCCAGCGACGAGTCGGTCGCCTCCTTTCAAGCCTTGCTCCGACAGGCCGGCATCGACACGTATGTACGGAAAAGCAAGGGTCGAGACGTACTCGGCGCGTGCGGCCAACTGGGACGCACAGCCGACTCACCCTCTCCGCTCGCCTTGACACCGATCGAAACCCATTGCTAGCATGCACAACGATGGTAAACGAACTCTCATGACTCGACGACCGCCTGCTGTATCCGGTTCTCTCGCCCACGTTATTATTTTTCTCCTCCTGGCGATACTTCTGGGGACCACCTCCGCTGTTGCCGCCGACCCCAAGGAATTCGTGCTCTCGAACGGCATGAAGGTCTTGCTGGTCGAGGTGCCCAAAGCCCCTGTGGCCACAATCCAAGTCTGGTACAAGGTCGGATCACGGAACGAAGTCATGGGTCGGGCAGGCCTCTCCCACATGCTCGAACACATGATGTTCAAGGGGACCAATAAATATCCCAACGGCGCCTTCTCCCGAATCATCCGCAAAAACGGCGGCATAGACAACGCGTTTACCAGCCAGGACTTCACGGCCTATTTCGAGAACCTGGCGGCGGATCGGGTCGAACTGGCCCTAGAACTGGAAGCCGATCGGATGCAGGGGCTTCTGCTGGACGCCAAAGAGCTGCAAACCGAGCGCGACGTGGTAAAGGAAGAACGACGCCTGCGCACCGAGGACGATCCGCAGGGCCACCTCGTCGAAGCGCTGTTCGCGCAAGCCTTCATGAGCCATCCCTACCATTGGCCGGTGATCGGCTGGTTTGCCGATCTGGATGCCATGACCCTGGACGACTTACAACGCCATTATGACACGTACTACTCGCCCAACAACGCCACCCTGGTCATTGTCGGCGATATCAAGGCCGAGACGCTGATGCCTACCATCACCAAGCTCTTCGAGCCGATTCCGAAAGGACCCACGCCGAAGCCCGTGACCGTCATGGAACCGGACCAGCGGGGCGAGCGGCGGTTTCTGCTGAAACGGGAGGCGCAGGTTCCGTTCGTGATGCTGGGGTACCGTGTGCCGAACTACACCAGCGAGGACTCCTACGCGCTGAATGTTCTTGAGGCTATTCTCTCCGCCGGAAAAAGTTCTCGTCTCTATCAGAGCCTCGTGTACGACCAGAAACTTGCACTCGCGGTCGGAGCCGAGTACAGCCTCATGCAGGCCGACCCGGGGCTCTTTTACTTTTTCACCCTGGTGAATCCCAGCCAGAAGGTGGAACCCGTCGAAGAGACGTTGCGCAAGGAGATCGGGCGTCTCCAGAATGAGCCCCCGACAGAGCTGGAACTCCAGCGGGCTAAGAATCAAATTGAAGCGTCCCACGTGTTCGAGCAGGATTCCAACTTTCGCTCCGCCATGCTGTTGGGCCAGGCGGAGACGGTCGGCGCCGGCTGGAAGAAGGTGGGACAGTTCTTGGAACGGACGAAAGCCGTGACGGCGAAAGATGTCCAACGGGTCGCACGTCAGTACTTGCTCGACGATATGTTGACGATCGGGACGCTCATTCCTCTTCCTCCAGGAAAAGAGCCATCCACCATGCCAACCACCACCTCGAAACAATGATGTCGCCGTCCTGCTTCTCCACAGACCAGACGTTCGTCGGCCGGTCGGCAACCCATCGCCGCGTGAGAAATCGTACGCATTTATTGTTCATCGCCGTCGTGTTGTGCCTCGGCCTCATTTCGAACGAAACCCATGCAGCAGACATCAACCCCGTGCGGTTCGTCACCGCGAACGGGATCACCGTGCTGTTCCTTGAACAGCATTATCTGCCCATCGTCGAAGTCCATGCGATGCTCAAGGTCGGTTCGGCGCAGGACCCCTTTGAAAAGGCCGGTCTCGCCAACTTGGTCGCCGGCCTCTTGGATGAGGGCACCACGACGCGCAGCTCCAAGCAACTCGCGGAGCAGATCGATTTCGTGGGCGGCTCCCTCGAGGCGAAGACATCGGAGGACTTTACCACTGCGTCGGTGCGCGTGCTCAAGAAAGACATGGATGTGGGAGCGTCCCTGTTGGCCGACATTCTCCAGCATCCAGCCTTTCACAAGCAGGAGTTCGAGCGGATTCGGAATCAAATTCTCGGCGAAATCGTCAACGATAACGATGACCCCGGCCATGTCGCGACGAAGGCCTTCAATCAGCTGGTCTTCCACGGTCATCCTTACCGCTGGCCGGTAAACGGCACGGAAGACACGCTCGCGAAGATCACGCTGGGAGACGTCCAGAATTTCTACGCGAAAGAATATCTCCCGAATCAAACGATCCTCGCTCTTGTTGGAGATCTGACCTACGACCAGGCCGTCGCCCTCGTGCAGACCCATTTCAGCGCCTGGAAGAAAGGGGCACCGCCGGCGCGGGCGCTCAAGAAACCCAACCCGATCGAGCGCAAGATGGTCCAGCTGATCGAGAGGGACCTGACGCAATCGACCATCATGCTCGGGCATCCGGGGATCAGCCGAACCAATCCGGATTACTACGCCGTGACCGTCATGAATTACATTCTAGGGGCCGGCGGGTTTTCCTCCCGCTTGATGGACTCGATCCGCGACAAGCAGGGCCTCGCCTACGGGGTGATGAGTCACTTCGACGCACGACTGATGCCCGGTGCCTTTATGGTCAATCTACAGACCAGGAGCGAGGCGACAAATCAAGCGATCACCGGTGTCTTGAACGAACTGAAGGGCATGCGCGATGCACCCGTGACCGACCAGGAGCTGGCCGAAGCCAAGTCGTTCATCATGGGGAGTTTCCCGCTGCGGTTCGACTCCACGGCAAAGCTCGCGCAGGTGTTGGCACAGGTCGAGTTCTACGGCCTCGGGCTGGATTACTTCACCCAGTATCCGAAATGGATCGAGCGGGTGACCAAAGACGATGTCCAGCGCGTTGCGAAACAGTACCTCGACCCGCAACGGTACGCGCTCGTCGTCGTGGGCGACCTCGCCAAAGCCAAAGTCCAAAAGTAGCCGTGAGGCATGAGGCGTGAAGCGTGAAGCGTTAGCCGACAAACTTGAGAACCTTCGCCAAACTCTGACAGACATGCAATCGGTTCTCGTCGCGTTCTCCGGCGGGATCGACAGTTCGCTTGTTCTGAAAGTCGCGCACCAGCAATTGGGAACACAGGCCGTGGCGGTCACGGCGGTGTCGCCCACGTTCCCCGCCATCGAGCTCGACACCTGCCGACGGGTTGCAGCGGAGATCGGGGCCGCTCATCAGATCGTTCGGACAGACCAGTTGGACATCCCGGCCTTCGTCCAGAACGACGCCTCACGCTGCTACCATTGCAAGTCGGACCTGTACTCCTTGCTGGGAACACTGCGAGACAAGAATCGGACGGGATCTATCGTGGACGGAACAAACCTGGACGATCTTGGAGACGACCGCCCTGGGCTCCGAGCTGCTCGAGAGTATGGTGTGCGCAGTCCTCTCCTGGAAGCGGAACTCACCAAGTTCGAGGTACGGGAACTCGCGCGTTCGTTGGGACTGTCCAATTGGGAGAAGCCGGCGGCCGCTTGCTTGTCTTCACGCATCCCGCGCGGGATCGAGATCACCAGGGACAAGTTGACCCGCGTGGAGCAGGCCGAGGCGGTGCTGTTTCAGGAGGGCTTCACACACTGCCGGGTCAGGGACCACGGCGAGATCGCGAGAATTGAGATCGCCGGGGATGACGTTACGTCGCTCTTAAACCAGGAACGCCGACTTCGCATCAGCGAGATGCTCAAGAAGCTTGGCTTCCGGTACGTGACGTTAGATTTGGAAGGCTACCGGCGAGGAAGCGCCAACCGCGGATAAACGCGGTTGGAGGTTGTAAGTTTAGTTTTTCTGGGTTCTCGCCAGCGCATCGAGAGCCTCGTCGGCAAACCGGCGATGGTCGGCCTCCGAGAGACTGCGCCCTACCACCTTCTCGGCAACCAGCAGCGCCAGGTCGGTCGTCTGGTTGCGGATGTCCTGCACCGCCTTCCGGCGCTCGTGGTCGATCTCCCGTGCGGCATCTCCTTTGATGCGCTCGGCCTCGGCGGTCAGACGCTGCTCGTTCTCTTCCAACAGACGCTGCGCCCGCTCCTTCGCCTGCCCGAGAATCGTCTCGGCTTCCTTCGACGCAGCGTTGAGTTTGGCCTCATACTCGCGGAGCCGGCGCTCGGCTTCCGACCGGTGACGTTCGGCCTGGTCCAAGCTATCCTTGATCTTCCGCTCCCGCTCTTCGAGGACGCTCAAAATGCCCGGGAAGGCGAATTTGTAAAGCACGAAGAGGAGGAGACCGAACGAGACAACTTCCCAAAAGATCAACGACGAAAAAAAATGCGATTCAAACTGAGGCATGACCCACCTTTGGTGTAGTTCTGAGTGCTGAGTTATGAGTTTCCGACAACTCTACACTCAGAACTCTCAACTCAGAATTTTGCAAGTTCACTTGCGCAGGCCCATGATGATGAACGCGATGACCAGCCCGTACAGCGCAATGGCTTCCACCAGCGCGAAGCCGATCCACATGTACTTGCCGACCCGGCCCTCGGCTTCCGGCTGCCGCGCGACGGCCTCGATCATCTTGCCGAAAATGTAGCCGATGCCCACACCGGCTCCGGCGAACCCGGCTGCGGCCAACCCCATGCCCAACAACGCTGCTGCTGCTGAATCCATTGTCTGTGTGTCCTCCCTTGTCTGTACCCCACACGCGTTAGTGCGCGTGTTCGTCGTGGCCGTGCAGATGGAACGCGTCGCCCAAATAGACGCAGGTCAGCACGGTAAAAATATAGGCTTGGATGAAGGCAATGATCACTTCCAGGCCGTTGATGGCAATCGTAAAGGCGAACGGCAGCCAGCCGATCAGAAGCGGCAGCGACAGCGCCATGCCGAAAAGGACCGCCAGCACCGTATGGCCCGCCGTCATATTGGCGAACAACCGCACGGCCAGGGAGAGAGGTCTCGCCAGTTGACTGATCAATTCGATTGGCACCATGAGCGGCAGGAGCCAGCCCGGCGTACCCGACGGAACGAGAATGCCCAGGAACTTGACCCCGTGCAGCGCAAAGCCCAGGACGACGCTCATCCCATACACGAACAGCGCAAACGCAGCGGTCACGACAATCTGGCTCGTCACGGTATAGGTACCGGGAATCAACCCAAGGAGGTTGCAGAAGAGGATAAAGAGAAACAGCGTAGCGATCAGCGGGAAAAACCGCATGCCGTCTTTCCCCATCGTGTCCAGGATGATGCCGCGGATGAAATCCACCAGCATCTCGGCCATGCTCTGGAGTTTGCCGGGTACCAACCGACGGGCAGAACCGGCCATGACCATGAGCGCCGTCACTAGGCCGACGACCACCCACATCATGATGACGGCTTTATTGATGGAAATATCAAACCCGCCGAGAGAAATCGGGACAAAATTGTGAAGTTCGAACGGATGAAGCGGACTTTCTTCCACTCTTCCTTCCTTTCACCTTAAGGAGCGATGGGAACCGGCCCAACCTGCGCGCGTCCACCGAGCATCTTTCTGAAGATGCGGGGTGCGCGAGCACTGGGCCGGTTCCTATCGCTCCTTACTTCCAGCTCTGGGCAGCGCGATAGGCATTCCGGACGCCGGCACCGGCGCCCAACACCAACCCCACCACCATGCCCCACGGAGTCGAGCCGAGGAGGTAGGTATCGATCACCCAGCCGATCCCTCCTCCAACGATCAGCGCGGCCAGCATTTCGGTTCCGATCCGAATCGCCTGGCCGAGCCCCGCGTAAACCGGATCGTTGGAAGGGGGCATCGAGAACCAAGTTCTGAATTCTAAGTTCTGAGTTACGGAACTCATCGCTCACAACTCAGAACCCCGGCCAGCCTTATGGATTGTTCACTATGTCTTGCGCTGGCGCGTGACAGGCGCGCCATATAAGCAAAAACGTCAGGGAGTTGTCAAGACGCGGGGGGATGAAACTTCCTCTGAGAAAGACTCGGTCCTTCCTCCAGCGATTGAACCAAGTTCGGTGTCTCACTGGCTCCATTTCCTCCGCTTGTGATAGAAGCATACGAGCCACACGACCACCACCTGCCATGCGTGAACTGTCACGACAACGGTTTCTGGACGGCCCTCCCCAACCCTTGGTCCTCGCTCTGCCTCAGCCCCCCGATGAGACATTCGAACTCTACCGGCGGATTGCACGGTCCCATCGCCCCTCATTTTTGCTCGAGAGCGGAAAGGGGAGCGCGGCGGTCGCCCGCTATTCCTTCATCGGCAGCGACCCTTATCTCACCCTCGTAGGCAAGCATGGCCGCAGCGAACTCCAGGCGTCCGATGGAGCGACGACCCATCAGGGCGATCCCTTCTCACTCCTTGCCCAGCGCATGCTGGACTCCGACATCGCACGACCAGCAGGGGTGCCGCCGTTTTTTGGTGGAGCCGTGGGATACTTCAGCTACGATCTCGTGCGTTCCTTCGAGGTTATCCCTACCTTGGCCCAGGATGACCAGGACTGGCCGGATCTTCAGTTCATGTTTGTCGATTTGCTGGCTGCCGTCGATCACCAGACAAGAACCGTCTTCTTGATCTTCTGTCCTCCGCGAGAACGTCAACTCGGCGAGCCGCGAGAAAAACTGTATCGCGAGGGGTGCGACCGTCTGGCCGAGTTGGAAGCACGGATGACGAGCCCCAGTCGTTCGTTGGATGCCGAAATCCCGTTCCGTCGGCTCGCGTTGAACCCCGATCAATCTCGTCAGGCCTACATGAATCGCGCCGGGCGCTGTCTGGACTACATCGCCGCCGGAGACATCTACCAAACCAACCTGTCGCATCGATTCACGCTGGACCTCGCTGATCGGCGCGAGACAGTCCCACTCGATCGCCGGTTTGGGCTCCAGCTCTACCGGCGCCTACGAGCGGTCAATCCCTCCCCGTTCTCAGCCCTGCTGGGTTTCGACGACATCAACCTGGTCAGTTGCTCACCGGAGCGGCTGATTCGACTGAGCGGGCGCCAGGCCGACACGCGCCCCATTGCCGGCACCAGACCGCGTGGGCACGATCTGCCTGAAGACCAGCGCCTGATGAGAGACTTACTGGCGAACCAGAAGGAACGGGCCGAGCATCTCATGCTCGTCGATTTGGAGCGGAACGATTTGGGGCGCGTCTGCGAATTCGGCTCGGTGCGCGTCGATGAGTTCATGTCGGTTGAGCAATACTCGCACGTCAGTCATATCGTCTCGAACGTGACCGGAAGACTCCGCCAAGACGCGACCGGCTTTGATCTCATCAAAGCCATGTTCCCTGGTGGAACGATCACCGGCGTACCGAAGATCCGCTGCATGGAGATCATTGAAGAACTGGAGCCCGTTCGCCGTGGCCCCTATACGGGCGCGCTGGGGTATATGAGTTGGAGCGGCGATCTGGACCTGAATATTCTGATTCGCACATTGGTTCTCGCCAAAGAGCGAGGCTATCTCCAGGTGGGCGCCGGTATCGTCGCGGACTCCGATCCGGGACGGGAGTACGAAGAAACCTTGTGCAAGGCTGAAGCGTTCTTCCGGGCACTCCGCGAGTCATAGCGATGTGGATATTTCTCAATGACCGCTTTGTGCCGAAGGAACAGGCCGTCGTGTCGGTGTTCGATCACGGCTTTCTCTACGGCGACGGCGTCTATGAGACCATCCGCTCGTACGGATCACGCATCTTCATGCGGGACCAACATCTGGCGAGGCTCAGACGTTCAGCGGAAGCGATCGGCCTGTCGATCCCTATCCCTGAGAAAGAGTGGCCGGCCCTGCTCTACGAAGCGATGGAGCGCAACGATGTCGGCAATGATCGTGTGGATGCCTACATCCGGATCACGATTTCCCGGGGCGAGGGCGACATCGGGCTCGATCCGGCGCTCTGCCCGCGGCCGACGGTCGTCATGATGACCAACGCATTGCGCCCCTACCCCGTTCAGATGTATCAGGACGGCGTGAGCCTCATCATTGCCCGCACACGCCGGAACCTCCCGGCCGCGCTGTCACCACAGATTAAAGCCACCAATTTCTTGAACAACATCCTCGCCAAGCGCGAAGCCATCGCCGCCGGCGCCTTTGACGCCGTGCTGCTGAACTGGCAAGACAAGCTGACCGAGTGCACGGTCAGCAACCTTTTCTTCGTTCACAACGGCCGGCTTCGCACACCGGCGTTAGACTGCGGAATTCTTGATGGGATCACGCGCGACCTCGTGTTGTTGTTAGCCCGTGAGGAGGGAGTCGCCGTCGAGGAAGGGCACTACACAGCTCTCGATTTGAGCGAGGCGTCCGAGTGCTTCTTGACCAACACGAGTATGGAAATCATGCCGGTCACAAGCCTGAACCACTGCCCCATCGACCACGGTCGCCCTGGCCCCCTGACCCATAGGCTCCAGGCACTCTTTGCCGCTAACCGGAGCCGTTTTCCCATACCCTTGGCCTAGCCGTGCTTGTTGTTCTTTTCTTATTGTTTTCTCACTGCTTCGAAAGCATGTTCTCGCGGCACGAGAACGGCACTTTTTTGACAGGCTTCCAGGCGGCTGCTAGGGTTACAACCATGCGTCTCACAGAGTCCTCTCAACCAGGTTTCGCTCTCCAACGCGTGGGATTGCCGTACGTTGCTGCCGGCTTGTTACTCATGACATTGGAGTTCCTTACGCCGCTCTCTTCCCAGGCTGAGATTTACCAGTACATCGACGGCAACGGCACGGTCTCTCTCACCAATGTGCCGACCGATCCTCGGTATCGGCGAGTCGACCTCGACTCGAGCCGTCTCCGTCCGTCGTTGCCGGAACGGGAATTGGCTCCCGTGATCAGCCGACACTCGCAGCAGCATCGCTTGCATCCGGCGTTGCTGCGCGCCGTCATCAAGGCGGAATCGGATTTCGATCCGAGAGCCGTGTCTCGGGCCGGCGCGATGGGGTTGATGCAGTTGATGCCCCAGACGGCGGTGCGACTGGATGTCCGCGATCTTTTTGATCCAGACGAGAATATCGGTGGAGGAGCCAAGTACCTGCGGCAGCTACTGGATCGGTTTCACGGAAACCTGCCGCTGGCCCTGGCCGCCTATAACGCCGGCGAGCACGTCGTGGATCGCTATCAGAGCCTACCGCCCATCGACGAAACCCGCCGGTATGTCTACAAGGTACTCCGCTACTACCGGAGCTTCCTCTCGCGCGAGCCGGTTGCCGGCGCCTCCATCGTCAGCCCGCGCGCCCACGCAACCCAATTACCACCCCTCGTGTTTTCGGGCGCGGCTTCCCGATAACACCCTCCGTGCCTGACACCTGGCTGTGCTGGCGCCAGCCTGGCCCCTTCGCCTGTGTAAAATCCGAGCGGTAATGGGCCCCAACACTGTTCTGCCTCCACAAGGCCGCCTCAGCCACACAGTGGGCCACCTGGATCATGTTCTTCACTTCAAGGGCGGCCCGAGACCAGAGGGGCTTTGAGACCGTCCTGGCCCAGCGAGAGAGTTGCGCGCAGGCGCTCGTCAGCGACTCGCCTGAACGTACCAGCCCGACTTTTCCCCACATCACGCGACGCAGCGAACTCCGCAGTTTCTCGACATCGACGAACTCGTCCTCTCCCTGTTCCGAAGACGCTCGGAAAGGATGCGTCACAACCGGAGGACGACCCGCGCGTGTGGAATAGGCCAGCGCTGCCTGCCCGGCCCGCGCTCCGAACACGAGCCCTTCGAGCAGCGAGTTGCTGGCGAGGCGATTCGCCCCATGCACACCGCTGCACGCCACTTCGCCGGCGGCGAAGAGCCCCGGCAGACTGGTCGCGCCGTTGAGATCCGTCCAGACTCCACCCATCATGTAATGGGCGCTGGGCGAGACGGGAATCCATTCTTCCGTCATGTCGATATCGTACCGGAGGCAGGTCGCATAGATCGTCGGGAACCGCTGTTTCACGAAGGACGGGCTCAGGTGCGTGACATCCAGATACACATGCCGCGCGCGGGTTGCCGCCATCTCGGACCAGATGGCGCGGGCGACGATATCGCGCGGCGCAAGCGCGCCGGCCGGATGGTAGCGCTGCATGAATAGCTCGCCTCTGATGTTTCTGAGCTGCCCGCCTTCGCCACGAATCGCTTCGGACAGCAAGAACGGCGGGCTGGAGGGCAAATATAACGATGTCGGGTGGAACTGGACGAACTCCATGTCTTGGAGCACCGCTCCGGCCCGGAGGGCCATCGCCATGCCGTCGCCGGTGGCGTTGGGCGGGTTGGTGGTGCGGGCGTAGATTTGGCCGGCTCCACCGGTGGCAAGAATGACCGCTCGCGCGGGGATCACGGTCTGTTCGCCGGAATCTTCATCGAGCACCAGCGCCCCGCAACACCGGCCGTCCACCACCGCCAGGTCCACCGTGAAATGCCGGTCGAGCCGCTGGATGGATTTCCGGCGACTCGCCTGTGCGAACAGGACGCGGACCATTTCGTTGCCGGTGGCATCGCCCCGTGCGCGGAGGATGCGGCTCCGGCTGTGCGCGGCCTCCCGTGCAAACGCGAACTTCCCGCCGGCCTTGTCGAATTTCGCTCCCCATCGGATCAGCTCTTGAATTCGAGCGGGGCCTTCCCCGACCAACACCCGGACGGCTTCCTCCCGGCAGAGCCCATGTCCCGCCTTCAGCGTGTCGGTCAGATGGATCGCGACGTCGTCTTCTTCGCTGAGCGCGACCGCGACCCCACCTTGCGCATAGCTGGAACTGCTTTCGAGCGGATGCCCTTTCGTCAACACCAAGACCTGTCCTTCGAGGCTCAACTCCAACGCCGCCCGCAGTCCGGCCACTCCACTCCCGATCACCAGAAAGTCGGCACCGAGTTGTTTCGCTCTCGTCATCGCTCGCATCGTGAGACGTTCCATTATTTCTGATGCGCCGGCTCAATCACGGCCTGACGCGTCCGCATCCCGAACGGCAGGTCCCCCTGAACCGCGCGCAGCAAAATCGACTGCACCCCAACCCACTGGAATCGCGCATGGCCCCGCTGGCGAACCCCGGGGTCCGCCTCGCTCTTTCTCCACAGGCCATGCCAATGGACGAACACGTCGATGTTGTCCCCATCCATGTAGATGCGTTCGATCGCAAATTCCAACACGATCTCGGCAAAGTTGTCGAAATCGCTCTGTGCATCTCGCTGCAGTTGATCGAGCGACTCCGCAGGGAGCAGCAGCGATGCCAATGCGGACCGGTCTTTCTTGACATACGCGTTGCGAAGGGATTCCACGGCCGCATCGACCCGAAGCACGCGCGCGTGATCTTCCGGGTATTGGATGTCCTTGGGCGAGCAACTCAGGCCGGCCAGCGCGAGCAGAAACGCCACGGCGAGAATGGCGCGGGTCGGCGGACTGACGGAGCAAGGCATGGCGCAGTATAGAAAGCGCGATTAGGGGAGGTCAAGACACCGGAATTCTACATGCAGACCCCCGGAGCCGGACGCCACGCGCTTGACACATTCGCAGCCACTGTGTTACCAGTCCGCAGCGTTGCGCTGGGTCATAGTACGTAAGTCCGACAGCCGCCGATTTCTTGCATTTCGGCGGGAAGGGCACTAGACTTCCAATTTCAGGAGCGATCACGTTATGTCGAGCGTCTTAAAGAAACGCCGCAAGAAGATGCGGAAGCACAAGTATAAGAAACTCCGCCGGCGGCAGAAGTTTCTCCGTCGAAAGAGCTAGCCGCATCCTCCAAAGAGGAGGGAGGTCCACGTGCCAGAGAGCAAGAAGGTTCGCATCCGCGTTCGGACCGTCAACGCCGTCTACGTTGGTGACTTCCTGGTTCCTCCCATGCGGAACCGCGTGTCCGACGCCATCAACGAAGAGGCGCGGCTGTTCATCAATCTGACCGACGTCGTGATCGACGACAAAGAGCGAACGGACTTTGTCGCGATCAACAAGAACCTCATCGAATCGATCACGCAGCTCTAATCCCGCCGGCCGTGCCCCTGGTTCAGGCTGACTCGGCCTCTCCGTCTCCCGCGATGCGTGTGCTCGTTCCTCGTCGAGTCTACTAACGCCCACACTGGTCTCCATGACCTCCTACACCCGATTCTACCCGTTCCTCAAACCGTACCTGCCGCGCATGGCAGCCGCCGGTGTGCTCGTCATGGGCGTGGCCGCCATCAACCTGGCGCTGCTCCGCCTGGCCGGCATGCTCTGGGACGTCATTACCGTCCAACACGACCGGCAGCGGATGACGCAGATGATCGCCGGCTTTCTCAGCCTCGTGCTCCTCCAGGGCCTCTGCTCGATGGGGCACAGCTACCTCTCGTCCTGGGTCTCGCAGCGGGTCGTCGCGGATTTCCGGACACACCTGTTCGCCCATCTCCAAAAATTGTCGCTGAGTTTTTTCACGACACGCCGCACGGGCGAGCTCATGTCGCGGCTCATGAACGACGTCACGGTGATCCAGAGCCTCCTCACCGAAACCCCTATCGACTCCGCGAAACAGCTCGTGACCTTCGTCGGCGGAGTCGCCTTCCTGCTCGCGATGAACTGGCGGTTATGTCTCTTAATCCTGCTGGTCCTTCCTCTGCTCGTCCTGGTCGCCCGTCTGTTCGGCCGTCGCCTCAAGGCACTGTCCACCACCATCCAAGATCAGGCCGCCTCCATCAGCACGCTCGTGGAGGAAGTGCTGTCGGGTATCCGCGTCGTGAAGTCGTTCGTCCAGACAAGCCGAGAAGAACGTCGGTTCGCCGGCCAGGTGTCCGCCGCGTTGACCCTCTCCCTGCGGCGAGCGGGCATCCTGGCCATCTTCATTCCGACGATCAGCCTGCTGACATTCTCCGCCGCCGCCGCGGTCCTCTGGTATGGAGGCAGCCAGGTCATCGAGGGAAGCGTGACCCCGGGTGACCTCTTCGCCTTCGTGCTCTTCGCCGGCATCCTCATCGGCCCGTTCGGCTCCGCTGCGAGGGTCTTCGCACAGGTGCGAGAGGCCCAGGGAGCGATGCAACGCGTGTTCGAGATTCTGGACACCACACCCGAGATCCAGGACCGCCCGGACGCGATCGAATTGCCGTCGACGGACGGGCACGTACGCGCCGAGCATGTCAGCTTCGCCTATGACGAACGGCAGTCGGTCCTCACAGACCTGTCGTTCGAAGCGAAGCCTGGTGAAATGGTCGCCATCGTCGGCCCGACAGGGGCAGGCAAAACCACCATCATCAACCTGCTGCACCGATTCTACGATCCGACCGCCGGCCGCCTCACGATCGACGGGCACGATCTCCGACAGGTGCGCCTGGAGCATCTGTACCGGCAGATGGCGTTAGTGCCTCAGGAAACCGTGCTCTTCGGCGGCACCATCATGGACAACATTCGTTATGGCAGGGAAGATGCGACAGAGGAGGACATTCTTGCTGCCAGCGGCGCAGCGCATGCGCACGAATTCATCAGCGCCTTGCCCGCCAGCTATCAGACAGTGGTTGGGGAAAAGGGCGTCAATCTCTCGGGTGGACAGCGGCAGCGGCTGGCCATCGCCCGCGCGATCCTCAAGAATCCAAGAATTCTGCTTCTGGACGAGGCTACCTCATCCTTGGATACCGAGTCGGAACGCTTGGTTCAGGAGGCGCTCGAACGACTCATGGCAGGCCGGACCACCTTCGTGGTCGCGCATCGCCTCACGACCATCCAGCGGGCGGATCGGATTCTCGTGTTGAACAAGGGTCGCCTGGTCGAGGAAGGCACGCACGCGGCGCTGATGGACCAGAAAGGGCTCTACCACTACCTCTATACGCTACGGCTGACGGAACTCACGGCGTAACGGTCTCCCACCCCATAGACGAATCTGTTCTCATTCCTAGCGCTGACGCTCAGGCATAGATACTGGCGCCCCGGTCGCCGTAGGTTTCATAGAAATGCTCGAACACCGCTGAGCACTTCTGCTGATAGAGATCACCAGCTCTTCTTCAGACAACCGTTCCCGCACATGGCGCTGCTGCTCCTCGTTGAGGGCGCGGCTGAGCGCAAGGAGTTCCGCAAAGAGTTCGTCGATGTTGCGGCTGCCGGCGTTGTAGGACTCGATCAATTCCTCGAACTTGGCCAAGTAGTCGGTACGCGTCCGGTTCAGCCGGATCAGCTTGTCGAGATGGGCACGGATCGCCGCCTTCAGTTGCTCCAGTTCAATCTGTTTCGTTTTCGACTTCCCGAACCGTTTTACCAAAGCCTCGAAGTCGATCCTGCTGAGATCGATGGTCCCATAGCCTTTGCCCCCCTCACCAATGTGAAAACCGTCCGCGGCGATGGACTGGTCAAGCAGCCGATTGAGATCTGCCATTACTGTGGAGATGTCCGCCGGTCCCTCGCCCGTTCGTTCACGGATGGTCTCGGCAATGGTCGTCAGGCAGGCGACGCGGGAGGCGAACTCCAGCACGGACGGATCTGGTTTCACCGATTGAAAGAGCGTCCGCACCCATCGCTCCTGGGCGAGGAAGTCTTTACGGAGCGGGTCCGGGGAGATCAAGCATTCCACGGCATCGACAATCTTCGTCAGTCGCTCCAGACTACCGACCGTCGTCCGTTCGACCTCTTCGAGGCTGACGCCATGCTGACGACAGAACGCCACGGCTTCCGTCATCGCCTGCCGCAGGGTCTCCACCAACTGCTGTTTGTCGCGCACGGGATGCGCGCCGCTCTGACCGATGGCATAGATGGCCAAGGCTTGCTCCAGTGAAGCAAAGACGTTGGCATAATCCACAATCAACCCGCTGTGCTTGCCGGGGAACACGCGATTGGCTCGCGCAATCGTTTGCATCAGCGTGTGGTTCCGCATCGGCTTATCGAGATACACCGTCGAGCAACTCGGCGCGTCGAATCCGGTCAGCCACATCGCGCAGACGAAGACCAGGCGCAACGGATCTGTCGGTTCCTTGAACTTCTCATCGAGCGACTCGTCGTTCATCCGCTTGCGGTGCGGCGCGATATCGAGCCCCAGCCGTTTCATCTGGTCGATCTCGTTCTGACCGGAGGACACAATCAAGGCCATGTCGGTAGTCTGGATCACATCCAGCCGCTCACGGAGTTCCCTGATTCGGTTCAGGTCGGACTTCGCCCCATAGGTCGTGAGTTTCGCCAACTCCTGCTCCACCCGCTCCCGTTCAGCCTGCCAGTGCGTTCGTACCTTGTCGTGCATGCGGAGCGCCGTGGCCTTGTCGATGGAGATCACCATGGCCTTGCCTTGGAAGCCACGCCCCAGGAAATGCTGCACGATATCCTTCGCGACCGTCTCCAGCCGGTCGTCGCGGGTGATGAGCTGGTATTGCCGTCCCAGCTCACGCTCCAGCCGTTTCTCCTGCTCCTCATCCAGTCCGGCGGCTTCGATCAGGTTGTAGATATCATCGTTGAGGTTCGGATTCTCCAATCGGAGCTCCGGCGTCCGGTTTTCGTAGAACAGCGGGACCGTCGCGCCGTCTTCAACGGATTGTTGAAAGTCATAGATAGAGACATAGTCGCCGAAGACTTCGCGCGTACGTTCCTCGCCGACAATAAGCGGCGTACCAGTGAAGGCCAGGAATAGCGCCCGAGGCAGCGCAGTCCGCATGTTCAGCGCCAGCGTGTCGTATTGGCTTCGGTGTGATTCGTCGGTCAGCACAATCACATCCGAACGGTCGCAGAGCAACTCGGGAGTCTGGAACTTGTGGATCAACGTGAAAACATACCGGTGGTTCTCGCCGAGCAATTGTCTCAACTGCGCGCCACTCTGTGCGTGGCATATGTCGCTCTCCGCCTCGCTCACCGCGCCGCAAGCCTTGAAGGTCTTGGCGATCTGATCGTCCAACTCCACGCGGTCAGTCACCACCACAAAGGTCCAGTTGCCGGGGATCTTTCTCAGGATCTTCTGGGCGAAGAACACCATCGCGAGACTTTTGCCTGAGCCCTGAGTCTGCCAGAACACGCCGCCGCGCCCATGGCCCTGCTTCCGGGCGGTTAAAGTCGCCGCGATGGCGTTGTTCACCCCAAGGAACTAATGATTCTGTCCGAGAATCTTAACGAGCCCCGCCTTATGCTCGGAGAAGAGCGTGAAGTTTTCCAGAAGATCGAGCAGACGGGACGGCTCGCATGTTCCCCGCAGCATCACTTCGAGCGACACGCGGCGAGGTCCGTCCTCTCGTTCAATCCGCTTCCATTCAAAGAATCGTTCCCAATCAGCGGTCAGAGAACCCACACGGCTTTCCGTCCCATTAGAGGCAATCGTCAGCCCGTTGAACCAGAAGAGTTGAGGAATGTCGGACTTGTAACAGGTGAGGTTGTCGTCGAATGCTTGCCGTGCTGGAACACCGGGCTTCTTCAGTTCGATGACGACGAGAGGTAGGCCATTCACGAACCCGACGAGGTCAGGCCGACGTGTGTAGAGCGGTCCCGTCACGCTGAACTGACTTACCAGCAGGAAGTCGTTCGAAGCAGGATTCTCCCAATCAATGACCCGGACTCGCTCGGTCTTCTGCCCACCGCCTTTGGTCTCTGGAACTGAGACAGGAATCCCATCTTTGATAAGGCCGTACACCTCCCGATTCGCCGCCGCGAGGCTCATCACTGAGCGGTCGCGGATCAGTTGATCGGTGGCTCCCGAAATGGCTTCCGGTGGGAGGGAAGGGTTCAGACGCTCAAGAGCGGCACGAAGGCGAGGAATTAAGACCACCTCGCCTTTGGTCTCCCGCCCAAGCGTGCCACCGACACCAAAGACTTCTTCCAGTGCCGATACTGTCTGCCAACCCATCTCAGAGAAAAGTTGGATGGCAGGCTGTTCGACGAGTTGGTCTTCGGAGTAACCGCGTTCACCCATGGACCACCTGAGCCCGCATGGTTCATGAAGAATGTGGTTTGACCCAGTGCTCGATCGGCCGCGACAGAAACTCCTCCAACGCGATCCCGTCGCCTCCAACCAACAAGGTGCGCGTGGGTTTGACGGCAGTGGCAAACGCGTCCATGCCCGCCAGCGTCTCTCGCGCGCGACCGCTCTTGACTTCTATCGCGGTGATGGCCCGGCCCGTGCGCACGACGAAATCCACCTCCCGGTTGCGCTCACGCCAATAGAACAGCCCGCAGATTCCGGCCGCAGCCGCGTTGGCCAGATGCGCGCCGACCGCCGATTCCACCACACGCCCCCAGAATCCCCCGTCGGCACGCGCCTGGTCGAGTGTCAGGCCGGACTGCGCGCCCAGAAGCGCAGTGTTGAACACTTGCAGCTTGGGGCTGGAGCCGCGTTGCCGGGCTGCACCGACGGAGAATTTCTGGAGGCCGGCGATCATGCCGGCTCCGGAGAGCAGTTCTAGGTAATGCGCGAGCGTGGTCGTATTCCCCGCATCCTGCAACTGGCCGAGCATCTTCTGATACGAGAGCACCTGTCCCGAGTAGGCACAACCTAGCTCGAACAGCCGCCGCAACAGCACCGGCTTGTCGACGCGGGTCAGCAGCAGGACATCGCGGGAGATCGTGGTCTCGATCAGCGCGTCTTTCACGTAGCGGGCCCAGCGCCCCGGCTCCTTCACCAGCGGCGCGGCCCCCGGATAGCCGCCGTAAAACACATACTGATCGAGCGTCCATCCGAAAGCGGCACGCATTTCCGCGTAGGACCAGTGGGGCAGATGCAGCACTTCGAAACGGCCGGCAAGGCTCTCGGTCAGTCCGCGCTGGATAAGGAGTGGGGCTGAACCAAGCAGAATAACCTTGAGCGGCACGTGGTGCGTGGTGTCGGCATCCCACAGGCGCTTGACGGCCTCGGACCAGCCGGAGATCTTTTGAATTTCGTCAAGCACAAGCACCGCGCCGCGCCGACCCGCATCGCGGGCCTCCAGGCGCGCCGCATCCCATTGCTGCGCGATCCACTCGCCCCCGCGCAGCGTCGGCTCATCGGCACTCGCATAGCGAAACACGAGTCCGGAAGCCTTCGCCACCTGGTGCACCAGTGTAGTCTTGCCGACCTGGCGCGGGCCGGCGACCACCTGAATGAACCGACGGCGCTCACCCAGACGCCGAGCGAGCACCGCTCCATGAGAGCGAGAATACATGGCGTACAATTTACTCAATGCCTTGAGATAATTTACTCAGTGCTCCGCGTAAATGCAAGAGCATCCAAGATCGATCAGGCGACGCGCCCATGAAGCGGAATCTGCCCCGACAGCAGCCGTGGGAGCAGCAGGTCTCTGGTGCGGTGGAGGTTTTGGATTTGCCGTTGAAGTGTTTGAAGCTGGGCGAAAATTGGCTCTGCCGTTCTGTCGAAGACAGCGAGGAGGTCGCGTGGTGGCACGACCGCCAGAGCGCCAGACACTTTCTCCTTGCTGATATTCTGTTGAGCAGCACCCTGCGCCAGTCCGTTGAAGTGGTCGCGAAGCGAGAGCAGGATGAAATAGAGGAACGTCTGGCTGATTTTTTCCTTGTTCGCGACCATGCCAAGCGCTGCCTGGTTGCAGGACGCTTGGCTGGTCAGGATTCCCATTCTGCCGACTGTCGGCGAGCCATAGATAGCCATCAGGATTGTGCCTGGCTCGAACAGCCGCGCATTGGATTCCCGCTGCCCACGAACCGTAATCTTCTCCTGCGAGTCGAAAAGGAAGCCGTCCCACAGTTCACCGGTCTTATACCAATCAATCTCTCCACCTTCCCAGTATTCGGCATTTGTGCGTTTCGGTGTGCCACCCGATTCCATGCGGCTGCACAGCTCCAAAAGTGGTCGCACCTCCCAGCATTCGGGAATGGTGCCGAGAGGAGAGGGAGCCATTTTAACTTTGTCGTGGCCGGGGAAGCGGAAGTGAACGAACCACTCGCGGTAGAAGGATCGAGCCATCTCCTCCAGAATCTTGATGCGCCGCTGGTTGTTCTCGACCAGTTCATCGTAAACGGAGAGGATGCCAGCAATTCGGCGTTGGACGGGAAGCGGCGGAACTGGAATGCGAGCTTGTCGGAAAATCGGGTGGTGCCCCTTATAGTCCGACAAGCCAACGCGGCCTAGCGAAGCGTAGTAGAAATAGACCGTATCTGTGACGCCAGGTTTCCCGACCTTGGGAAAAATATTCTGGATGGTCGAGAATGGCTGCTTCATCAGCCGCATCGCGCAAGTATGATTCGCAAACGTTACGACAGGCTTGTCGGGGGATGCCTCAACACCGGGCTCTTCATCGTGGTAACCGAGAAAATCTGTAGACGATTGGTTTAGCACCGGCACAGCGCCGCGTTCGGAAACCGTGTTGGAGTCGAACAACTTCCCCGGCTTTAGTTGAATGCAGGCATCTGCCGTAGGCATAGCACACCAACCTTGAGGCAAAGGCGGGACTTCTTCAGGTTTAAGCCAAACAGGTTGTCGCAGCTCCGTCATCATCACGCCTCAAGAATCTCGGCCACGTTTTGGGCGATGGTCTGTTCGAAATCACGGGCCTGGGCATTCAAGGCTTCAAGTTCCTCATTGAGAGTTTCGAGTTGTTCCTTGAAATCCTCGTCGCTGACTTCCTCGCCCGGCGCCACACCCACATAGCGGCCTGGGTTTAAGGACCATCCCTGTGCTTCGATCTCTTTGATCGTGGCGGCTTTGCATAGGCCGGGCACGTCGGCAAACTTGAGCTTCTTGCCAAAGACTTTTTTCAGCTTGTCTTCTGCTTCCGCCCCGCCGAGTGTAAAATCTGGTTCCTCGTCTCGATACAAACGGACGACGTTGGCTAAGAAACCGATCTGGCCTTCTGTCCAATCCCGGTGGGCTCGATCCACCTGCCGATAGATATGCCTCGCATCGAGAAAGAGAATCTTGTCGGCGCGTGGCGTCTTCTGCTTCCCCTTGTCGAGGAACCAGAGGGTGCAGGGCAGCGTCACGGTGTAGAACATGTTCGGCCCGACCGCGACTATGACATCGACGGCGCGGGCTTCAATGAGCTGTTTACGGATATCCTGCTCGGAAGAGCGGGCATCGGACGCGGAATTGGCCATGACGAACCCGGCCCGGCCATTCCCGCTGAGCGTCGAATAGAAGAGTTGAATCCAGAGATAGTTGGCGTTGTCCGTGCGCGGGAGGCCGAAGGGATAGCGGCGGCCTTTCCCCACCTCGGCTTCCAGCCGTTCCTTATCGACGGCGTTCACGTTGAAGGGAGGATTAGCGAGGACGAAGTCGAACCGTCCTGTGCTGCTGTGCAGATCGTCGTAGTAGGTGATGGCTTCTTTGATATCCCCTTCGAGGCCGTGCATGGCCAAGTTCATGCGGCAGAGAGCGACGGTGGCCGCGACTTTCTCCTGTCCATGTATGGCGAGTTCGGAGGACGGGTTCTTCTTGTGTTCGGCCACGAAGCGGGCGCTCTGAACGAACATGCCACCGGAGCCGCAGGCAGGATCCAGAATGCGGCCGTGGTAGGGCTCCAAGACTTCGACCAGGAAGCGCACGATGCTGGACGGGGTATAGAACTCGCCGCCCTTCTGCCCTTCCGTCCTAGCGAATTCGCCAAGGAAGTATTCGTAAATGCGGCCGAAGGCGTCATAGTCGATGGTGGCGGGGATCTCGGAGACGCGCTTGAGAAGTTCTTTCAGGAGCGTGCTGGTGAAGATTTCGTATGTCTTGGGCAGCACCCCGGCGAGCTGGGGATTGTGCTTCTCGATATCACGCATCGCCTCGTTGATCACCTTGCCGACATTGCTTCCTTCTGGCAGATGCAGGAGCTTGTCGAAGCGGGCGTTGGGCGTGAGATAGAGCACGCCTTCGGCGTGGTAAGCAGTCGGTTCGTCCACGCGAGAACCACGACGCGACGAGGACGCCATTTTCTCCAAACCGGCCCGGATTTTCGCAAAGCGGACATCGGCGAAACGGAGAAAGATGAGGCCGAGGACGGGGCTGGAATATTGTGCCGCGTTGAGGCCGCTTGCCAGAGGCGATCTTCAAGGGTCTGCGTTCCGGTGTCTTTTTTAGAGGGGGAGACCCAGAGCATAGTAAACCTCGATTCACCGTAGCCGCCTTACGAAGAAGGATACGCCTTTTCTCTTTGCAAAATCACGCGACGGGCTGAGAGAAATAGGAATATCCGAGACCGTTGGCGTGAGCACCCTGGTTCCAGGGCGGTGATGGATTCCTGTTGCCGGAGCGAGAGGAACGTGATGGCAGAACAGCGGGTGGGGTGTTGCCGAAGCGGCCGATGGTTATTTCACCTTGGAGAGATCAGCGTCGAACTCGACCATTTTTCCGTCGGGGAAGAACACCACCACCTTGGTCTTGGCATTGGGATCGAAACTCTCGTACGCGAACCGGGCCGTGAAGCGCGACCGATAGGCCGGCTCCTGCCCTTCATTCTTGCGTCCCCGATCTGCCGGGCTCACGTCCACGGGCTTGATGTTTTTGCTGCCCTGCTGGAAGGCAACCTGGACGCCTTCGGCGAAGTACTCGTCATCGCCGCAGAGCTGGACTTCGATCTCCATGTTGGGCATGTCGATGACCTTCTGAATGAACTCGTCCGGCATCCGCACGTCTTTTTTCTGTTTCTTGGATTCCGCCGCTTCTTGCCGCCCGAACGCTTCCAGCCGGTACCGCTTGGTCCGCAAGATCGCGCTGGCTCCGCAGGAGTCCTTTTCCGGGTCAGACCCGACACGTGTCACCAACGACGCCTGTTGCAGGACCTTCTTCACGTCTTCCGGCGTAGTGGCCTTTTCCATCGGCCTACGCCCGGCATCCAGTGCCTTCCTGGCTTCGTCCATGTTGAGCTTCACATCGATCGCGGACGCGGGCTGGTAGCTCCCCAGACACAGGAACAGGACGCACGGCCCCAGCGCCACACCCAGACATGTGCTCTGCACCGTCACGCGCGTTCCACTCTCCATTACCTGCCTCCCTGGATAAAACGCCCGATGAATGGCGCGCATTGTACGGAAAAGGGCCGATGCATTGCAAACCATCAGGCGAACCGCGGCCAGTTCGCATACGGCTTCATGCCGTACAGGCGTTCGACATCGACCGGCACCACGACCCCATGCTTCTCCAGCATGGTCGCCACCGCTCGGAGCGGCAGTCCTACAGCGGCCGGATAGTCCCCTTCGATCCTGTCGATCAGGCGCGCACCTACTCCTTGAATAGCGTAGGACCCTGCCTTGCCCAGACTTTCTCCCGTGGACACGTACGCGTCAATCTCCTGTTCGCTCGCCGGTTTCATCCAGACCCGCACCGGCTCGATGGCCACGTCATCGACCCGGTCCCGCGCATGCTGGAGGGAGATCGCCGTGTAGATCACGTGTGCCCGCCCAGCGAGTCGCCGCAACATGCTTCGAGCCTCCTCGGCATCAGCCGGCTTGCCCATGATGTCGCCATCGCAGGCGATCAGCGTATCGCTCCCAAGCACGAATGCGTCGGGATTGCACACCGCACAAGACTTGGCCTTGCCCCGTGCGAACGCTTGGACCTGGTCCTCGGCGAACCGGCCGGGTTGCACGTCTTCCTCGAATACCGGGGCGACCACCTCGAAGGGAATCTGAAGGAGGCTGAGGAGTTCCTGTCGGCGGGGAGAGGTCGAAGCCAGAATGAGCCGCATGCCTCAGGCCGGCGAGGGCACTGTTGAGGTGGCGGGATCATCGCAGGCAACCGCACGCACTTCACCGGACATGCTCGGCCACGATTCCTCGATCATCTGCGTCACCGCAACGGCGGAAGAGACCTGGAACATCCGCGCCCGCAACGCCGCGGCGTGCGGGAACCCTTTGCAGTACCAGCCCAGGTGCTTCCGCATGCGACGGAACTGCTCTTGACCACACAGCAACTCGAACTGTCGGGCATGCTCCAGCATCACATCCATCCGTTCGCGCAGGCTCACCGATTCCCCGATCAAATCCGTATCGGCTTGTCCACTCGCGACTCCAGCACCCATCGCCTGCCGCGCCCGCTCCTTACCCCGGAAGAACCACGGGGCGCCCAACACGCCACGCCCGACCAAGACGCCCTGCACCTCGCACTCCTGCACCCGCCTGGCCATATCGCGCCAGCTCTGGACATCGCCGTTCCCCAGGATCAGTGTGCCGGTGCCGCGAGCGACGCGAACCGCCCGCGCAATGGCGGACCAATCCGCTTCGCCACGATACATCTGTTCGAGCGTCCTGCCGTGAATCGAGATGGCGGACGGCTCCTCCTTCAACAAATGAGCGACCCAGTCCTCGATCACCACCGAGTCATAGCCCAAGCGGGTTTTGACCGAGAGCGGAATCCGTCCTCGGGCAGAAGCACCCGCGCCGCCCCGCCGGCGGTTCATGGCTCGCAGTACCTCCGCGCGCGCAGGCTTGAACCCGGCTGCTTCGGGGGATTGGCCCGTGGCCCAATCGTCGATCCCTTGCTTGGCCGCGCGCATCACGGCATGGGCGAGCTCCGGCGTTCGGATGAGTCCGGCGCCGGCCCCTGAGGCAGCGACATTTCGTGAGGGACAGCCCATGTTGATGTCGAGTCCATCGAACCCCAGTTCGCAGACCGCATGGGCCGCGAGGTAAAAGAGTGCGGGGTCCTTCCCATACAGTTGCGCCACGACCGGCCGTTCCTGCTCGCTGTAGATCAACGTCGAGAGGAGAAATTCCGGGCCGCGACAGACATCGTGCACGTTCGTAAATTCCGTGAAGGTGATGTCCGGCCGGCCTTGCGCCGCCACGATGCGTCGAAACGTCGCGTCGGTCACGCCATCCATCGGCGCCAATCCGATAATCGGCTGAGGAAGGGACGACCAGGAGCCCGCAATCGGACCATGCACCGTTATTCCTGAATCGGTATGTGCGGGCATATTCATCTCCTGCGTTCAACGGTTCACGATGAACGTCCCAATCTGTTCGCAGGCCGTTGTATACCCGCGCCGCAGCTCGTGCGCTTCCCGTTCCGCCGTCGGTCGGATCGTCGGCGCACGTTCAGCCATGAATCGAACGAATCGCTCGATCTTGAGCAAGAAGAAATCATACGGTGCGGTGATCGATTGTGGCTCGCGGAACCAGTACGACACGAAGTCCGCGAGGCCGATGCCTTGCGCCTCGATCAATCGGCAGCTTTCCGGAAACATGTCCCGCAGTTCCCCACCCCAATGGAGAATTTCATGGGGGAGATAGACCGCTTGATACTGATGGAGATCTTCGTACGACCACGCCGGATGCAGGAGATCGGAGGCATGAGGATCGAGCCGGCCGGTGACCATCTTTGCGTACCGCTCGTAGTCTCGATTCAGTGCGTGCGTCACGTCCTCGTTGACCTCGCGAGGAGGGACACCCGCCGGCGGCCCGGCGGCCGATTGAGACGATTCACCCGGCGCGCGCTCCAATCGCCGCCACGCTTGTCCAAATTGGTCGCACAGCCGAGCGAACTCTCGAACGATGTGCGGGATCGGCTTTGTGTCCACCTCAAGAGCGATGCCTCTCAGATTCGTGAGACGGGGATGGGCCAGCACTTGCCCCAACATATCGAACAGCACTTCCGGAATGGGCACCCCGTGAGCATCTATCCATCGAGGAGGAGCGCCGTGCGAAGTTTCAGACTGCCCCGTTGCCCCCTGCCGGTCAGCAAGGCCGGCCAGGTGAATCTCCACGACTCGCTCCATCGGGAAGGCATTGAAGAACTCCTCGGTGAAGCCCTCGAGAGACTTGTGTCGCCACAGACCCGTGTAGCGGTAGACGGTCCAGAGATGGCCAAGGTCCAACACCAGCCCGCAGGGCGCCTGGTCCGCGATCTGCGCGAAGAAGGTGGGGATCGACAGGGTTCCGACACCGAAATACGTCAGCGGCGCCATTTCAAGAAGGAGCAACGGCCCGGGGAAATCATCCGGACCGAGCATACGATCCACATAGCGTTGGATGGTGCGGGCGTTCTCCGCGGTGACGGCAGCACTCTCTTGTGTATAGAAGGGAGGCAGATATGTTCCAAAGGAGTAGCCGGCCATCTGCTTCGTGGCACATTCCACGTTGATCCAAGGGCTGGCCAGCGTGCGAAGATGGGTCGCGGCTGACGCGAGTTCCTCCTCCACCGATGGAGTGCGAGCAAAATCCGGCTGCGTCGCCCAGAGCCCCTCACCGTGATAGGTGAGCCTGACGCTTGGGAACTGGCTCCGCACCTGTTCAAGCGCCTTGTCTGCCGCCTTGAAGACTTCCAAATACTCCACGTTCAGGCGCTGAGCCACCAATGCCTCCATCAAATCCGCCAGATCCGGCTGGTACACATCCACGGACAGACCAAGCCCCTGGGCCGGTATCCGGCTCACGCGTCTCCTGAACTCGTTGTCGATTTCCACCTGCTTTGTCCTCTTTCGCGCAAACGCTTGCTGGATTGCTGGAACAGGCCTAGTCTATTCGTCAAACCCCTTGTTTGACAAGGGAAGATACGGCTCAATTTACCGGGGAGCGATCTGGTATACTTGCCTACGTCGCAATGGTGTTCGGCGGGGTTGGGCACAGTTCGCTGCACCGGGCGATGGGATCGAACCATGACGAAAGCCGGGAACCGCTCCCGCCGGCCGGCGGCAGATCACTGTAGCTCGTTGGTCTCTCACATGATGACTCCAGGTGTTGTACAGATTCCGGGCGATGTCTCGGTCAGCGAGGCCGCCTCGCTGCTGGAGAAGGAACAGGTCCCCTGTCTTCTAGTAAAGGATACCGAGACCTGCTTCGGTCTTATGACCCCGGCCGATATCGTGAAGAGCGTCATGGCGCAGGGGATCGAGCCAGAGGACACCGAAGTCCGCTCGATCATGTCGAAACCCGTCCGGTTTATCGAATACGACTCCGTGATCGAGGACGCGGCGTCGCTCATGGCGTCAACCGGTGTGTCCCTGTTGATCGTCACCCAACAGAACCAGCCGGTGGGTGTGCTGACAGCCCACAATCTCGTGCAGGCGCCTCAACGGTGCCAGACACTGTTCGCAGCCACCATCAGCGTCCCAGACGGTCAAGAATCCGGCGCGAAACACGAAGGGATGATCACCCAACTCAGCCATGTGGGCGCGACCGTCGGGAGCAGTGCGCTCTTCTTGCCCGGCACGAGCGTGCTCCTCTGTTTCTCTATCCCCGGATTGAACGGCCCCTTTGCCATCCGAGGTCGGATTCTCAGCAGCGATGCCACCCCTACGGCTTGGGAGTCCTCGATGCAACCTCCGCCTTCAGGGGTTGATATCCAGTTCACGCACCTGTCTCCCTCCGACCAGGCGCGGATCAGAGCCTGGGTTCAGCAGCAATGCTCGACTCCACCGTCGCAGGCCTGAGGCGCTTCCCATCCTTACGAGTTTTTGACCGGTAGGCAGTTGGTTGGTAGAATTTTTACTCTCTCTGCGCCATCAAGCTTTGCAATTTCCAGCCGAAATGGATACATGATGAAGCCCGTGCAGACACGCCCTCGGATAACCCTCAGCAACGACGACATCCTGTCCCAGGTTCGCGCCCTGTTGGAGCGCCCTGAAGACGACCTCCCGGCGGTGCTGCTGCGGGAGATCCTGACGGGTGTGCTGCGGCTGTCCGAGTCGAACCTTCAGGCCCTGGACCTCAAGATCGTCAACCGGGCCCTCAAGGAACTCCGACACGCCTTTGGGGTCTTTCACGGCTATCGGGATCGGCCCAAGATCAGCATCTTTGGCTCGGCCCGGACAGCCTCGGATGATCCCAACTACCAACTCGCCTTCCGCTTCGCGCGCCGGATCGTGCAGGAAGGTTATATGGTGATCACCGGCGGCGCGGACGGCATCATGCGGGCCTGCCAGGAAGGAGCCGGCCGCGAGAACAGCTTCGGCGTCAACATCATGTTGCCGTTCGAGCAAGGGGCCAACTCGGTCATCGCCGATGACCCCAAGCTCGTGACGTTCAAGTATTTTTTCACCCGCAAGCTGATGTTCCAGAAAGAAGCGAACGCCATCGCTCTGTTCCCGGGGGGCTTCGGAACGCACGATGAAGGGTTTGAAATCCTCACGCTGGCCCAGACGGGCAAGAGCGATCCTCAACCGATCGTCTTCTTGCAAGCACCCGGCTGCGACTATTGGACCAGATGGTATGCATTCGTGACAGAACAACTGCTGCACCGACAGCTCATCGGCCGGGAAGACTTGAGCCTCTTCAAGATTGTCGAGACCGAGGAAGCCGCGGTCGCCGAGATCGCGACCTTCTATCGTCGGTACCACTCGATCCGCTTCGTCGGGCGCCAACTGGCCATGCGCCTGACACGGCCTCTGAACGACGACCAGGTGGCGGCGCTGCACATATCCTTCCACGATATGCTCAGCGAAGGGACGTTCGAACAACGCGAGCCTCTGGCCGAGGAACTGGACGAGCCCGCCCTCAAAGATTATCCGCGGCTGGTCTTCCAATTCAACCGGCGCAGTGCGGGCCGGCTCAGGCAGCTGATCGATCATATCAACTCCCTGCCGTAGCCTGCCCGCCCCTGCATCCGTCGGCAGGCCCGCGATCCCGCCGTGCGACGTCGTGCTGATCCACCCTCACCTGCCGCCCCCCCATCTCATAACATCCTTTGGTCCCGCACGAGCGTCATGGTATGCTGTGCGGAAATAATATCAACGGGAGCCGGCATGAGCGCGAAGTTGCATCGACATCCAACTGTTGTCCTCTACCATGCAGAATGCGCGGATGGGTTCGGCGCGGCCTGGGCCATTTGGAAACAGTTTCCCGCTACGAAGTTTGTCCCCGTCAAACATGGGACCCCTCCACCACCGGAGCTCGCTGGACAGCGGATCGTGATCGTCGACTTCAGCTACGCCAGACCGGTGCTCGATGCTATGGCGAAAGAGGCAGAATCCCTCCAGGTCCTCGACCATCACATCACCGCTGAACAAGCGTTGACCGGCCTTCCGTTCGCATACTTCGACCAAAAGAAATCCGGCGCCGTGCTCGCCTGGGAATGGGCGCACACAGAGCCGGCTCCGTGGCTGCTGCAATATATTCAGGACAAGGACCTCTGGCAGTGGGCCTTGCCTGCCAGCCGAGAGATCAACGCCGCCTTGGCCTCCTACCCGTTCGACTTCCAGCTGTGGGACCGTTTCACGCAGCAGGAGCTGGAACAGGAGGGGCGCGCGATCTTACGATATGAAAATGAACTGGTGGGCAAGCTCGCGGCGCACGCTGTGATGATGGAATTTCAAGGAGAACTCGTGCCCGCCGTTCAGAGCGCGATCTTGACCAGTCAGATCGGCGAGCGGCTGTCGCCCTGCCATCCGTTCTGCCTCATCTGGCACGACCGCGACGGCCGACGTTACTACAGCATGCGGTCGCGCGAAGACGGCACCGATGTCGGATCGATCGCCGCCTCGTTCGGCGGTGGGGGGCACACTCATGCCGCAGGATTTTCCATTCCGTTGAACGGCGACGGATCACTACCCGATCACCACGCCCTCCCCCAGCCGGTCGCCGCCGGAAAGAAACCCCTACCCTCCTAACCGCCGCTCGATGATTCCCCTGCACGATGACAACCCGACTGAACTCACTCCCGTTGTCACGGTCGGCCTGATCGCGTCCTGCGCACTCGTCTTTCTCTACCAATCGACGCTCCCATCACAACCAGGCCAAGCGTTCGTGTTCCAATATGGCGCGATCCCTGCGTTGGTGTTCGGCCGTGCAGAACCACCGGCGGAGTTGACGGTCGGCATCCCTGCCTATGCCACCTTGTTGACAAGCATGTTCCTGCACGGCGGCTGGATGCATCTCATCGGCAACATGCTGTACCTGTGGATCTTCGGCAACAACATTGAAGACGTGATGGGACATGCCAAGTTCACGATCTTCTATATCACGTGCGGCATCCTCGCAGCGCTGAGTCACGCGCTGACCGATCCCTCCTCGACGATTCCCATGGTCGGCGCCAGCGGCGCCATTTCCGGTGTGCTGGGCGCCTACCTCTTGTTGTTCCCGCGCGCGCAGGTCCTCGTCTTCATTCCTATGGGCTTCGCCTCGCGGACGATGTATGTCCCGGCTGCCATTGTCCTGGGGCTGTGGTTCGTGATGCAGTTGCTGAGCGGGGGAATGAGCGTGAACACGGGAGGGGGCGGGGTCGCCTTCTTCGCTCACATCGGCGGGTTCATCGCAGGGATGCTGCTGATCGGCCTCTTCAAGCGAGCGGATGTGCGCTTCTTTGCCCCTGCGCAATACCGCCGGCGGCGGTGACGTGACACCTTCATCTGAAGCCTTCGTACCGGTCAGGCTGCATCGAGCACATCTCGAACCTTTTGCAGGAGGACGTCCTGATGGTAGGGACGTTGGAGGACAAACCGGGGGCGAATGCGGTGGTGCAGCATGGCTTCGTCCGAGTACCCGGACACGAAGATCGCTTTGACGCCCGGGCGTTGACTCACAAGCCGCTGGACGAGTTCGTGCCCATTGATTTCCGGCATGACCAGCTGACTGACGGCCATATGAATCGATCCCGTGTGCTGCTGGGCGACCAGCAATGCTTCGACGGGCGAGGCTGCTTCTAGTACCTGATACTTGTGGCGAGCGAGTGCGGAGGCTGCGAGTTTCCTGAGGACTTCATCTTCCTCGACGAACAGCACTGTCTCATTCCCATTGGCCATCATGGCCCGATTAGCCCCACCGTGCAACGCGCGACCCGACGAATCCGCCTGGGGCAGATAGATGTGGATCGTCGTGCCGTGCCCCGGTTTGCTGTCCACCTCCAGAGTTCCGCCAAGCTGCTTCACAATCCCATAGACGGTCGGGAGGCCCAGCCCCACGTTGGTGGATTTCGTGGAGAAGAACGGCTCAAACATCCGCGCCTGGGTCTCGGGTGTCATCCCGCGTCCGGTGTCCGAGACGGAGAGCCGCACCATCGCAGCAGGCTGAGTAGTGGTGCCTGTGGCAGACGACGGCAACTGGCGTGTGACCTGCTTCGTTTCAACGGCCAGATGTCCGCCGCTCGGCATGGCATCACGCGCATTGATGACCAGATGAAGCAGTATCTGTTCGATCTGTTCGCGATCCGCAGACACCATCGCCGGCTTCGGGTCGAGGTCCAGACGCAGGTTGACGTGGCTGGGCAGAAGCCCCTGCAGCAAGCCCTGCAGTTCCGACAGAGTCAGATGGAGCGGCACCGGCTCGCACGGACGATTGTCGGCAAGAGTGAGCGAGACGAGTTGAGCAGTGAGCGTAGCGGCACGCTCTCCCGCTCTGAAGGTGTCTTCGATCGGCTGATAGAGCGGATCGCTGGGTTGAAGCTTCGACAGGATGAGCCCGGTCTGCCCCCCAACCACCGTCAGCAATTGACTGAACTCCTTGGCGATCCCTCCCGCAATTCGGCCGAATGCCTCCATTTTCTGCGCTTCGCGGAGCTGCCGTTCTAAGCTTTGCCGCTCGATGGCGCCCACCTCGATGGTTGTGGTGGCGTTCGAGAGATCCTGCCGCAGTCCTGCCACGCGAGACTCCAGTTGCTCGCGCGTGGCGAGTAAGTCCTTCTCTGTCTCTCGCAGCGCATCGACATCTCCGCGCAGACTGGTCTTCAGCCTCCGCTCCAGCGTCAGGCTCTCCAAGGTGACCCCATAGAACACGGCCATCACCAGGAGAACTGGGATGCCCATCAGATGTCCGACGGAGAGCGCGCCGGTCTCCAGGACACCTTCATAGAGCAACGCGCCATACCCGACGCAGAGGATCCACGAGAGTCCGAGTATCTGGCCCAGTGTCCGCGCAGACCCCGCAATCAGTACCAGGAGAAAGTAGGAGAAATACAATTCGCTCCTGGCGTTCCCGGAAAGATAGATCGTCCCCGTGACCGCGACCGTGTTTACGCTGATGAGCGCGCCGGGCAACCACGTCGATTCCAGCGCCACTCTCGGAAGCATCGCAATGGCCACAATCATCAGCATGAACCCGGCAACCAGGGCTTCGCTGACAGGACGGCTGACGATCGACCCTTCCCCATAGATCAGCTGGTAGGACAAAATAATCCACACGAGGCTCTGAAGGATGAGGTAACGGGACCGGGGAACGTTCAGTAGTCGAGCCAGACCCGAGGCTGCATTGGAACAGGCAGGAGCGTCAGTAGGAGTTGTGCTGTTCACTGTAGGTCCATTGCGTTCACCAGCGGTAAAGAACTAGCAAGTTCCATACCCATTCAAAACTCATCATGACTTCTCACATTAACCGATTCGGATGGGCACTAGCGTGGCCCATATTGGAACACAGACCCCTCAGCCGTTCACAAAATGGAACGACTCTGGTCCGGGAAGAGGGACGGGATGACAGGAAAGCGTACAGGAATGCTCGGCCTTCGGCTATCCAGACTGACTGGGGCATACGGGCGATCGCGAGGGTTTCGATCGGCTGGGAAGAACTTCTCGGCCGAGTCGGGAGGAGGACGAACCCCGGCGGTGATTGGGGAACAGGTTCCGGCCTGCGTGGTTATTGAATCGACGTCTTTTTCAAGAAGGTGTCCTGGAATCGAATCGCCTGGTCACGAGCCGACTCCACCTTGTCGGCCATGAACGTCACATGCCCCATTTTTCGGCCAGGGCGGACAATTCGTTTTCCATAAAGATGAAGTGCGGCGCCTGGTGTCCCGAACAGCGCCAGTCCACCTTGGCCTGTTCGCGCGCTGGTCACTTCGTCGCCGATGAGATTCACCATGACCGCCGGCGTCAGCAAGCGCGCTTCTCCGAGCGGAAGACCGCAGAGAGCACGGACCTGTTGCTCGAACTGCGACACGGAACAGGCATCCAGCGTGTAATGGCCCGAGTTGTGGGGACGCGGCGCCACCTCATTGATGAACAGCGCTCCGTCCGGCATCACAAACAGTTCGATGCAGAAGACGCCGACACCCTCCAGCGCCATGACCACCTGGCGAGCCAATGTCGTGGCCTTCTCCGCGACGGAAACTGAGATGGACGCCGGCACCTGGGACAGGCGGAGGATCCCGTTCTCGTGCACGTTCTCTACCACCGGGTAGACTCGGCATTCGCCATCGCTCCCCCGAACAACAAGGACCGAGAGTTCTCGCTCGAAGCGAAGAAACGATTCGACGATCCAGCGGGCACTCGCTCCCACAATGTGGCCGAGCTGCTGCTGCACACGTGGTATGTCGTCACGACCGGCCATCTGCCATTGCCCCTTGCCGTCATAGCCGGCTATCGCGGTCTTACAGATGCAGGGGAATCCCACCTGCTCGGCCAGCGTCAATTCACTCGGCGAGGACATGGCCCGGAACGGCGGCACCGGAAATCCTCGAGAGGCAAGAAATCCCTTTTGCTCCAGTCGATCTTGCAGGAGGCGCAACACGCGGGCACCCGGCCGAACAGGAAGGCTGCGCTCCAACGAGTCACACAACGTGGCCGGGACGTTTTCCCATTCGTAGGTGACTGCGTGGACCTGTGTGGAAAACTGAGCGAGGGTTCCGAGATCGTCGAAGGGAGCCGCAACAGACACATCGGCCACGCGGTGGGCCGGCGCCTCGCCGTCAGGATCCCAGACCGCGATCTTATAGCCTACGCGCTGGCCGGCCATCGCAAACATCGCGCCCAGCTGACCGCCGCCCAGCACACCGAGAGTGGCACCAGGTTCAATGGGTAAGGCGGTCACGATGTGCTCTTACGTATCTTTTTCTTGGTCGGTTGCGGGACAGGGTGGGACGGTTGCGATTCGAGCACGGCCCTGGTCTGATCGGCTCGGAACTGCTTCAGTCGCTCCCGAACGGCGGGATAGCGGCCTGCCAGAATCTGGGCCGCGAGCAAGCCTGCATTCTCCGCTCCCCCGATAGCGACGGTCGCCACAGGAATGCCGCGCGGCATTTGCACGATGGACAGCAGCGAGTCCAGGCCTCGCAGGTTTTCCGTCGGAATGGGCACCCCAATGACGGGAAGATGCGTCTTCGCGGCGAGCATGCCCGGCAGGTGCGCGGCGCCACCGGCGCCTGCAATAATTACCTCGATCCCTCGGCCTTCTGCCTGCTCGGCATACGCGAAGAGGCGGTCCGGCGTGCGGTGTGCAGAGACCACCAACAACTCAGTGGGGATGCCGAGCGCATCCAAGATGGCCACGGCCTTTTCCAAAACGGGAAAGTCCGACTTGCTGCCTCCCAGCACGCCAACCAGAGGGGAACCGCTTCGTGAAGCCATGTGTCGGATCTGTTGTGAGACCGCTCTGCTCAAGAAGATCGGTGTGTGCCGATGATCCGGCGCAACCGGCGCGTTCACCATAGCGGTTCTCCGGCAGGGGGTCAAGGTCTCCTGGCCGCGTCCGAACTGCCTCCCGACGTAGACCGATTTCCACCTTGATTTGACCGGCCACCGCTGATTCCTCTATGATGACGCGTGCAGGGTCCGCACGAAAGCGCGTCTGGAGCAGGGATGCAGCGCGTCGGAAACAACCTCACGTCGAAGTTCAAGGCATTGGTCACCCAGCCGACCGGGTTGGACGAGATCGCCGTGGACGATCTTGCCACGACCAGCAAACTCCAATCGTGGGAAGCGGTTCAAATCCCCGACCGGCTTCGGTTTTCTTCTCGCCTCGCCCTCAAGCTCGTCGTCCTCTTCCTGCTTATTATCGCCTTCGTGCCCTGGACCCAAACCATCACCGTCACCGGCCAACTCTCTGCCTACACCCCCTATGAGCGGCCACAAGACGTCGAATCTCAAATCGCCGCCCGCATTAAGAAGTGGCACGTCTTCGAGGGTGTCCGGGTGAAGCAAGGAGACCTGATCCTCGAGTTGGAGGACGTGGATCCCAGCTTCATGGCGCCGGACCTTCTGGGCCTCCTCGAACAACGAAGAAAGGCGCTCGAAGACACGCGGAAGGCCGCGTTGGAGCGAGCCGACCAGTTAGACAAACGCATCAAAGAAATGCAAAACCTAGTGAAGGCCGCCGTGCCATCCGCTGAAGCCAGGGTGGTCGAAGCCGAGAACAAAGTTCGTGAAGCGCGACAGAAGGTGTACGCGGTCACGATCGCAGTCGACACGGCTGAGTTGAACGTGGACCGGCACAAGCAGCTTGCGGAACAAGGCCTGGTCTCTCAGCGTGAACTGGAATTGACGATCCAGTCCGCCATCGCCACCAAAGCCGATCTACAGGGTGCCATAGCACATCTGCGCGCCGCTGAGCAGGGCATGAAGGCCTTAAGCTTTGGACGCGACCAGATCAGCGCAGAAGTCCTGCAACGTCTGTTGGATGCCGAGGCGGCGCGGGACGCGTCAATCGCAGATGCTGCCAAGGCAACGGACCAGGTGGCCGATGTGTCGCTCCGTCTTTCCAACGCAACTCAGCGGCGTGTCGCAAGCCGCATCCTGGCCCCCATCGACGGCACGGTCGTTAAGATGGCCGAGGCCGGCGCCGGTGAGACGGTACGGCCAGGCGATAAGATCGTCCGCATCTCGCCCGCCAGCGCCGATAAGGCGATCGAGATGATGGCGGACGGCCTCGACGCCCCACTGCTGAACGTCGGACGGAAGGTCCGCATTCTCTTCTACGGCATCCCGGCGATTCCCCTGCCGGCCTGGCCTGAAATGATGGCCGGCACGTACGGCGGCCTGATCAAGGTCATCGACCAGGTCGATGACGGGAAAGGGAACTTCCGTTTTTGGGTGGTCCCCGATCCAGAGGAACGGCCGTGGCCCGAGCAGACGCACGTCCGGCAAGGGACCAAAGCCATGGGGTGGGTGATCCTGAACCGGGTGCCTCTCTGGTACGAGCTCTGGCGCCGGTTCAACCTCTTCCCGCCTGACTACCAGGAACGGCCACCCAGCCTGATCGATACCCTCTTGCCGAAGGCCGGCCGAGGGGCCAAGTAGTCGCACGGCTGGCGATCTTGGTCAGCAACGCCCAGTTCATACTCCAACCGACTCACGTGAACCCATACCAGTGGAAAAGTCCGCCTTGTTGGCTGAACCGCCACCAGAAAGGAGCCTGTGCCATGCTGCGATGGATGTCGGTGTTCGTGTGCGCGGCTCTCGTGTGCTGCGCGGCTGTCTGGAATACGCAGGCGCTCGCGGCAGAGAGCGCGAAAACCAAGCCGTTGCCGCCCATTCCCTTGACCGTCGAAGAGGTCCTGGCTTGGATCGACCGCTCTCATCCGCTACTGATGGGAGCCGGAACCGAAAAGGTCGTGGCCCGCGGAACCATGCTGAAGGCCTTAGGCGCGTTCGAGCCCACGGTGATCAACGACACCGAGATCGAGCGATTTATCTCGAAAGATAAATTCGGCACGCAGACCGTCGGCTTCAACGATACGCTGGTCGAAGCAAAACATCCCTGGGGTTTTCGGGGCAGCGCCGGCGTCCGTCAGGCCATCGGGGATGCGAAAATCCCCGACCTATCATTCGGCGGCGGCAACCAGCAGGTCATCCTGGGCGGATTCTTCCCGCTCCTGAGAGGCCTCATGATGAATCCGGAGAACGCCGAGTTGCAGCGGTCTCAGCTCGCGGATCCCCGAGCCGAAATCAGGATCGCACAAACGCGGCAGGACTTGTTCCTGGCCGCGGCTACGCAGTTCTGGGATTGGGTCTTCGCCGTGAAGTTGACGGACATCCAGCGGCGAGCGTTAACGGTCGCGGAAGATCGGTTCAAGCAGGTCGAGGGGCGCGCCAAGGCCGGCGCCGTGGCGCCGCTCGATGTCGTGGAAGCCGGGCAGGAGGTGCAACGGAGAAAAGAAGTCTTGATTGCGGCCCAGCGGCTGATCGAACAAGAACAATACAAACTATCCATGTTCCTGTGGGAGCGGAACGCTCCGATGACCCCGCCGCTCGAACGAGCGCCGGAGTTTCCGTCCCAGCTCACGGTGCCCGACCCGGAGATCATTCAGTCGCATAAACTCCAGGCGAAGTCCGATCGGCCGGAAGTCCGTGAAGTCGGCATCGAAGCCAAACTCAACAACATCGACCTCGAGCTGGCCAAAAACAACCTCTTGCCGAGCCTCGATGCCGAGGCAGCCCCTGCCCGCGCACCTGAAAAATTCGTCCTCGGCCTGGGCTATCGGTTCGGCCTGGAGCTCAGAATTCCGATCCTGCAACGCAAGAGCCGCGGCGAGGTGCTGGAAGCGCAAGGGAAAGCCGACCGGTTCGTTCTCACACAGAAGTTCCGTGAACAACAAGTGATCGTGGACGTGGATAACGCCCTGTCCGCCATCGAGCGAGCGAAAGAACGGGTGGCGGTGGCGGCTGAATCGCTTCGTTTAGCCAAGACTCTCGAGGAAGGGGAACGGTTCCGCTTCACGATGGGAGCGACGAGTGTGCTCTTCGTGAACCTTCGCGAGCGCAATTCCGTGGACTCGGAAAACCAGCTGATCCGTGCGAAGGCCGATTACCAGAAATCGCTCGCGCTGTATCAATGGGCGATCGGCGCCTGGGCGAAGACGTTGCCGTCGGTCGTCCCGGTGACGTATCGGGCCCGTGACTAACCCGGCGAACGAGTGGCTTTTTCAAACCGCGTTTGATAGGGTGACAGAGTTTCGTTCGCCCAAAGGGGTGTTCTCGCTCCGGGCGCCGTGCCTTGCGGAATCGACCGGCAGTCTCGTCGGACGCCGAAGCCGATTCCATTGGTCGTGGAAGGAGCATGCAGTCGAACCACCCTGACGCGCCGACCAACACGTTCCAGACGATCATCGGCCACATCGGCCTTCTGTTGCGTCTGGAAAAGCGCGTCCTTGGCCTGATCCTGTCCTACTCGCTGGCGATCGGGCTCTTCTCGCTGATCGTCCCGTTGACGGTCCAAGAACTCGTCAACACCTTCGCCTTCGCCATTCAGCCCATCACGATCGTCACGCTCGCGGCGGTCATGGTCTTCGGCCTGTTGTTCGTCGGCGCCTTCCGCGCGCTCCAGTACTATGCCGTGGAAATCCTGGAGCGGCGGATTTTCGCGCGCGTGGCCATCGCCATGGCGCAACAGATGCCGCATCTGCGGTTCCAGGGATTCAAGCCGCGTTACGCGAACTATTTCTTCGAGACGGTCCTCATGCAGCGGGCCCTGTCCGTGCTGCTCGTGGACATGATCAACGTCATCGTGGGCGGCGCGGTCGGGATGACCATCCTGGTCTTCTATCATCCCTACTTCTTGCTGTTCAACGCCTTGCTGCTGGCAGGCTTCAACGTGGTGTTCTTTCTCATGAGTCACGGCGGCTTGAAAGCGACCATCACCATGTCGCACGCCAAGTACGACACGCTGCATTGGCTACAGGAGATCTCCTACAACCTCCTCCATTTCAAGTCCACCGACAGCCAGCCGTTGCTGATCGACAAGACCGACGCCCTCGTCAATTCCTATGTGGCCGCCCGCCGCGCCCGATTCACCATTCTGATTCGCCAGTTCCTGACCTCGGTCGGGTTTCAAGCCTTGGGCCACAGCGGCTTGATCGCCACCGCCGGCTGGTTGCTCTCGGTCGGACAGCTCACCCTCGGACAGCTCGTGGCGGCGGAGGTCGTGGTCGGGACGCTGTTGCTGAACTTCGACGCAGTCGTCAAGCGCATGGGGCATATCTTCTACTTCATGACGGCGCTCACGGAGTTGGATTTCCTGTTCTCTCTCCCGAAAGACCGGGACACCGCAATCCTCTCAGTGCCGTTGCCCGATCCAACCATCCACGGGATCAGATTAACCTGCAAGGACCTGTCGTTCGTACCTCCCGGCGCCTCGCCGGTCTTCGAAAATTTCAACCTGGAAGTCACACCGGGGGAGAAGATCGGCATCTACGTCAATACCACGGTCGCTAAGACAGCCCTAGCCCGAGTGCTGGCCGGCTTGGAGGCCCCGACGGCGGGGGTGATCCGGTATAACGGCGTCGATCTCAGGCACCTGAATCTCGATACCGTGAACCGGTGCCGCGGCTTCGTACTGGATTCGCAGCTGTCCCTCTTTGAGGGCACGCTGGAGGACAACATCGTCCTCGGCCGCAGTTATATCCCCTACAGCGACGTGCGGTGGGCCCTGCGCTTTGTCGAACTGGAAGAGGAAGTGGACTCCCTCCCCCAAGGGTTAAGAACCCCCGTCCGGGCTCCAGGTCGAATCTTCGCCCCGACCCACATTCTCCGGATTCTGGTTGCACGCGCGATCCTCGCGCGTCCACAAATTCTCATCTTCGACGGCATCATCCACAACATGCAGCCGGCGCTCCGGGAGACGATCCTGCGCCGGCTTTGCGCGAAAGAGGAACCCTGGTCCGTGATTTTTATCTCTAATGATCCGAACCTGACCCCACATATAGACCGTAGGATTGCCCTGGATTGAGAAGCGCAGCATCTATGCAGCGCATCGCCGGTGTTTCGTCGCCCCGTGCCGAACTAGAGGGATCTGCCCCCTCGCGCAACTCACATGCGCCGAGTCTTCTCCCGCACGGAGCAATCTGCTAGACTGGCTCGAAGATGAACCCGCCCCGACCGGTCACGCCGATGGCAGGAAGGAGGAAGATATTGTGAGTCTGTTCTCGCGCCTACGATTCACCTGGCCGAGCGCCTCCCAGCTACTCATCAGCGTCATGATCGCGGGGCTCGGATGGCTCAGCGGGCAGGCCCTGAGCCAGATCGATCAGGATATGCGGATCATGTACACGGAATACACCCTCGGGGCTGCGGACCTCGCCCACATCTCGGCGGACGTGATGCGGTACCGCAACACCATCATCCGGTCGCTCGAGACGGACAGTAAGAAAGATTTCGAGCGGATCACCGAATCATTGGCCGCTCAGCGCGCTCGCATCCAGCATGCTGTGGACCGCTATGCAGCCGCAGGACTCCGTGTCTCCCGCAGTGGGCGGAGCGAACCTGAAGACATCGAAGCGCTCAGAAAAAGCCTGGATCAATATTTCTCAGTCGCGAGTACCACGATTCAACTGCTGACCGAGGAGTGGAACGCAGCGTCACCGGCCGAGGCCTCCAGACTTCGTAGAAAAGCGGAAGAAAATGCCGCAGACAGCGGCGGCCCCAAAATGATTCAAGTGAGTCTGGCGCTGGATCGGCTGTTAGAGACTGTGGCGGACGTCGCCAAGGATATGAGGGATGAGGGGACGAAAACGATTCGCAGCACGAGCGCCATGCTCGTGGGCGGCAGCTTTTTCATCGCCCTGCTCAACCTGTTTCTGACTCGCTCCGCCGCCTCGCGTCGTGAGGACTTGTCGAATGAATCGGCCCCACTCCCCGCCGTGAGCCAGACCGCGAACCCTGCCTTGCCCAGCGAGTGACGTTCGCGCGTTCAGCTCTGCCGGCTCCTGCACACCGCCATCGGATTCGACCCGCCGCCGGCTCAAGAGGAGCACCGATCCGTCACGCCTCCGTTTCGACCCAACGCACGGAAGAGCGATCGTCGCTCATCTTCAGATAGAGCCTTCCATCGCCCGACTCCCAGCCCTTCGATCGTGATGTGCATGATCCGGGTGCGATGGAGTGCCGTGACGCGGTAGCCGAGAACCTGACACATGCGGCGAATCTGCCGGTTCCGGCCTTCGGTCAGAATAATCCGAAATTGCCTGTGGCCGACGCGCGTCATCGTGCAGGGCCGGGTGCGCGCACCCAAGATCATCACTCCCCGCGCCATGCGATCGAGAAACGCCTGGTCGAACTCCCGGTCCACCTCCACGAGATATTCCCGCTCATGCCCGTGTTCGACTCGCAAGATCTCGTTCACGATATCGCCGTCGTTCGTGAGAAGGATCAACCCCGAGGAATCCTTATCCAAGCGGCCGATGGGGAAAATTCTGGCAGGGTGCCCGATTTCGGCAATGATGTTACGCGTGACGTGCGGCTCGCTGGTTGTCGTCACGCCGACCGGCTTGTGGTACTTGATATAGACGAATGCGCTCCCCCAGGGCACGACCGCGCCGTCTCGGGTGATCACGTCGTTCGGCCCGACTCGATCGCCGAGCTTGGCGACACGACCATTGATCGCCACCCGCCCCGCTTCAATCAACCGGTCCGCCTCGCGCCGTGAGCAGATGCCGTGCTGGGTGAAGAACTTGTTGATGCGGATGCTCTCGAACGCGTAAGGCGTGAGGGGTGCGGTCCTTTCCGTTCTCTCATCATTGTTCACGCCTGACGCCTCACGCCTTACGTCCTCTCGCTTCCCCGATGCGGCCCAGGATACGGTAGATCAGCCGCGCGACGCAAAACTGCGGCGCCACGAATCCTTCGATGGGTGCGATCTCGCTCACATCCATCCCGACGATACCGGGCCCATTCGCCAAGGCCGTGACGAACGCCAGCGTGTCGTACCAGCCCAAACCACCGGGCTCCGGGGTCCCGAGCGCCGGCACCAGCGACGCATCCAGCCCATCGCAATCGAAGGTGAGATACACAGGGCCGGTGCAGGCCTTCACGACGTCCGGAATCCAGCGCGCCGCTCTCCCTTCGTAGGGACCGGTCGGATCCACAATCTGTGACGCGAAGAAGGTTGAAATAGTCTTGGTGTTCTTGATCAGGTCGATCTCTTCTGGGCTGATCGAACGAATGCCGACCTGCACCAGCGGGAGGCCATCCTCCACGACCCGTGCCATCACGCTCGCATGGCTGAAGGGATTGCCCTGGAAGGCCTGCCGGAGATCTCCGTGCGCATCGATTTGCACGACGCACAGGCCTGGATACCGCTTGGCATGGGCACGAATCGCGCCCAGTGCGCCGGTATGCTCTCCTGTCAATGTCATCACCAACCGGCCGGGCTGAACGTGCGGACGGACGAAGGCTTCGATGGCATCGACGGCCTCACGGTCCACGCGCCCATCGAGATCCAACGGCGCCGCCGTGGCCACCCCGGCCCATTCCCGGTAGGGCTCGCACCCCAGCGTTTCGTCGTACAGCTCGACCTGTTGCGACGCCTCAATGATGGCCGAGGGGCCGCGATCCGATCCAAGGATGTAGCTGGAGGTGTGTTCGTAGGGCGCCGGCAGGACATACACGCCGGCGTGCGCTGGATGACACCAGGGCTCGTCGATGCCGAGAAAATTCTGGCCGGAGTCGAGCCAACCGGCTGGAAGGGTCATGCCCGCAACTCGCTTCGACGGTTTTGCCGGAATCCACGCGTGATGGGTGCCACGTCAACGGAGAGGGCGACGCCCGTTCTTAGGACTTACGACGCTCGCGCTTGGGAAGATTCTCAGGTGGAACGAACACGGCCAATGCGACCACCGTTGTCCAACGGTTTTTCTTGCCGATCGCGGATTGCGTGATGTTCAAGGTACGGACGATTTTCCCTCCCATCTTGAACACCTGTTCGCGCTCTTTCCAGGCGATGTTGGGATCGAACTCGATGCCTTGCGTCGTGGCCAACATCTGCGCCGCCAGGTCTTCCGTGTACTCGCCGGACTCCTCGTCCGTCTCGCCATAGGCATGGTGTTCCGACAGGTACCCGTAGGTGCGCCGGTCGGTGGGGACGGCGAGTCCGATCGAGGCGGAAATCAGCCGATTGCGTTCGTTGGTTTCCGACCGTGCCATCACGCAGAACGTGATCTCGCCGGGGTTCAGCAACGTTTCGCCGCGCTTGCGAGGGATAATCTTGCAACTCGGCGGCAGGATCGAGGACACGCTCACCAGATTGCAGTACGCGACGCCCGCGCCACGGAGGGCTTGCTCAAAGGAGGCGAGCTTCTCCCGGTGGACCCCCACCCCTCTCGTCAGGAACATATGTGTTGGTACCATCGTGTCTCCCTGGCTGCGCGATGTGATTAAGTGATGAATGAATCGGTGATCGAGAAGAAGTGCGCCTCCATCACGGAATTACTGATCACTTAATCACTCAATCACCTCTGCTCGCACAGGGCCGCTGTTGTATCAAGTTTGAGGAGGCTTCCGCAATATGGCAGACGGATTTTTTTGCGCTGTACCCACACGAGAGTCTAACGGAGATTGAGTACGAGCAGACGAGGTTCGGTCATGTCTTCGATCGCATACCGGACCCCTTCCCGCCCGATCCCTGAATCCTTGACGCCTCCATACGGCATGTGGTCGGCACGGAAGGTGGGAATCTCATTCGCTAAGACAGCCCCGACCTCCAGCTTCTGGAAGGCGTGAAACAGGCGGGTGACATCCTTGGTGAACACGCCGGCCTGGAGCCCATACTCGGACCGGTTCAGAGCCGCGAGGGCCTCCTCGAATTGTCGATAGGGCGTGACCGTCACCACCGGACCGAACACCTCCTGACAGGACACTTTCATCGTCGGAGTCACGTGCGTCAAGACCGTCGCGTCCACCACCGATCCCTGCCGTGTTCCGCCCAGCAACAGGCGCGCTCCCTGCGCAACGGCTTCTCCGATCCACTCTTCGACACGGCGGGCCGCGCCCTGGTCGATCAAAGGACCGACAACTGTACTCTCTTCGGTCGGGTCTCCCGCCCGCAGACGAGCCACCTGCATCAGCAGCTTGGTTGTAAACACGTCAACGATCGAGTGATGCACGAAAATCCGTTGCACCGAGATGCAGGTCTGCCCGGCGTAGCCGAATCCGCCGGCGGCACAGCGCTGGACCGCCCAATCCAGATCGGCATCGGGTTCGACGATGACTCCCGCATTGCCGCCCAGCTCCAACACCACCTTCTTCTTCCCGCACTTGGCCTTCAACATCCAGCCGACAGGCGCACTGCCCGTGAAACTCAACAGCTTGAAGCGCGGATCGACGACCAATTGCTCCGCCACCTGGTTGTCACAGGGCACGACGTTGAGCGCGCCGGCAGGAATCCCGGCGTCTACCGCGATCTCGCCCAGCAACAACGCCGTCAGCGGCGTCTGTGGAGCGGGCTTGATGAGGATGGGGTTCCCTGCTGCCAGCGCCGGCGCGACTTTGTGCGCCACCAGATTGAGTGGAAAGTTGAAGGGGGTAATGCCCAGGATCGGGCCGATCGGAAATCGCCGCATGATCCCGAGATAGGACTCCAGACCGGGGGACGAGTCCAACGGGACCACTTCGCCACCGATCCGCTTGGCCTCTTCCGCAGCAATGGTGAACGTCTGAACAGCACGACCCACTTCCCGCCGCGCGTCGGTGATCGGTTTGCCGGCCTCGGCCGTGATGGTACGGGCCACGTCCTCCTGCCGTGCCTGAAGCAACGCAGCGATCTTGTGGAGACCCGTCGCACGGGCATGGGCCGGCAGGTCGCGCATGACCTGCGCCGCCTCGACCGTCGCCTGGACCGCGGCCTCCGCGTCGGCCTGGCCGGCCCGACAGACCTCGGCAATCTGCCGGCCCGTGAATGGATTGTGAACAGCGACCGTCGTGGCACTCTGGTGCCAGCGACCACCGCTCAAGAACGGACGCGCGGCTTCCAACAGAGGAACTCCATGGTGGTGAGAGGAACTTACCCGGCAGATTCGATGGGTGAGACCGGCTCGTCGGCCTCCGATCGATCGGTCTCGACTGTGGCCAGCGCTGCCACTGCTTTGGCGACCAACTCCTCCGTCCCCCAGTCACGGATGGCATCGAGGGTGAAGGATTCGTAGGTCGACACGCCGTGACAGGCCGGACAGTCCGGCATGGGAACTTTTCGGTGGAACACCTCGCTCAAGCACGACATGCACACCCAGAGATCCGGATCGCCGTCATGATGAGAAACAGACCAGAATGTTTGTGTATCAGACATGATGATTTCCAACTCCCTCTCGGTAGATTACGGGATCCTCGCAGGCTGCATGGCCGGCTTCGCGTTCCTGTTTCCCTGCTGCTTCTGAGCGGCGGGAGTGTCGGCGAGCATCCGATCGATTTCCTCTGCAAACACCTCGAACGGAAACGCTCCGGGAATGGCAATGGCCGGATCCTTGTCGGTCGGCGCTTTCTTTGTGTACATCAAGACGAATCCCGGTGTCCCCCGGAATCCCCACTCGTTCGCTTCCTGGCGGTCCTGAAAAATCTGTTCGACGTGCCGCCCGGTGCGGACGCACTGGCTGAAGTCCGATTGATTGAGGCCGATCGCCTTGGCATGCACGGTAACAGTCGCCTCGTCGAGCCGCCCCCCTTCCGCAAACAACCGATCATGCATGGGCCAGTAGCGCCCTTGGTCGCCTGCACAGCGAGCGGCCACAGCGGCTTCGAGTCCTGGCCCCTGGTCCGCTCTCGGGAAATCCCGATAGAGGAACCGCACCTTGCCGGTCTCGACATACTTGGCTTGGAGGAGAGGCCACGTCTCACGGAAAAACTTCAAGCAGTAACCACAGGTAAAGTCCGAGTACTCAATCATCGTGACCGGCGCCTCGGCGTTGCCTCTGATCCGGGAATCCGCCGCTTGCGATCCGCTTGCCGCCGACGCCGTGGCCAAAAGGAAAAAGGTAAAAGGCAAAAGGTAATAGGTAAGGAGAAACCTGTTTGTCCTCGCGTGTTGTCCGTTCACTGTTACCTTTGTCCTTGTGCCTGTTGTCTTTCGAGCAACCCCATCAGGAGCAACGGCCACACGACCGTCGCGTCGCTGAGGACCTCCGCGAATCGTCCACCTTCGTCGGAGGGAATAAACTTCCCCCACGAGATGCCCTCCTGATAGGTGCAGCCGCTGAGCCCGCCCCAATAGTCCGGTTCCGGACAGATGCGCACGCCGTATTGGAACCGAGGCGGTTTCACGTTGAGTCCGAGTCGCACGTTCCCGATTTCAACATAGGGGCCGACCTGCTGGGCCCAATTGCGCGGGACCCCGCCCCCGATGGTGAAGATGCCCAAACGCTTTGCCGACAGTACATGGTCGGCATAACTGTTCAAGTCGAGATAGGGATTAAACGACGGGCAGGACCGGTGCAGCGATCGCAACACCGCCAAGTCTCCGCCCTGTTGCACCTGCGACCGAGCCTTGTCGATGTTCTGACCCATCGCCCAGGTGCCCACATCGAGACCCATTTCTGAATCCGTGAACGCCGGAATATATACGGGTACCTTCTTGAGATACGCGCTCTTGAGAATGCCCGCTCCGTCGAATTCCTCGGCGAGTGTCTTCCCAAGCTCGCGCGTGAGGAGTTCCGACGACAAGGGCTGGTCGGTAGGGACCCGTTTCATCGTCTGCGACACCACATGCTCGACGTAATTCAGGTTCGATTCCATCTCGAGGGTATCGTACACGCGGTTATACCCTTTCCGGAACAGCTCCTCGTCGCTCATCGACGGCTGGTGCCGGTAATGGGTTTTGCCCACCGACTCGCTCAAGCCGTGGGCAATGAGCGCGCCGGTCGAGATCACAGCCTGCACCATGCCGCGATCGATCATCGTGCTGATGACTTTGCCCATTTTGGCGATCGTCATGGCGCCCGAGAGCGTGAGGATCACTGAGCAGTCAGAGTCTTCGACCATGGCGGCGAGCACTTCAAACGCTTCGCCGAGACGCCGGCCACCGAAAGCCGTTTTGCGCATCGCGCCGAGCAGGTCGGAAAAGGATCGGATCTTCTCCGGATCCAGCGGCTCCAGCGCCTCTAACCCGTCTTTGGCTCCGTCGTGGAATTCGCGTGCGTGCACGATTTGAGGACTCCGGCGTTGACAAGCAGAACCGAGCGGCGCTTCCCTTATACACAACCGACGCTAGAGGCGTCAATTCACGTTCGCCTTACACGCACCGGAGGGGAGGCCGAGAGGCGGAGGCAACAGATTGAACGAGCTTGGTGCGGTGATACACGAGGACGGACGTGCAAAATTCCGCCGCGCGCACATCCTAAGCGCGGCGGCGCGAACGAAGGTCGGTTTGCTCGTTTTCGAGGCAGGTCACATACCGACCAACGCCCGCCACCGGGTCTCTTCCTTTGGAAACATGTAAAGAAACTCCAATCCAGCATAGCCGTCGGCCCACCACCGCACTTTGGCGAGCGTGATCACCACCGGCTCCGGCTCATCCGGCAACAGGACGGAGAGCTTCACATACTCCCCTCTGGTGAGAAGTCGTGGGCTCTCAATGGCACAGCCGGGGAGGCCGACATTCAACAACCGTCCACAGCCCACTTCCCGAGAGGTCGTGAACATGACCAGGTGATTCGCCGGGACGCGGGAGACACTGCGTTGATGGAGGCGTGGGCTGTTACACATCGCTGAACACCAGTGTTGTGAGCCACACTCTACGAGGTGGGAACGGCGGCGACAATGCCCCAGAAGGGTGGAGAATGCCTCCGACGGGGAATCGGCATGGATGAGGTCGCGCGCATCGTAGAAACTCAGAATCGCTGGTGGGATTATCCGGTCGCTCCCATTTTGAGAGGCGAGCGCGGTTCGGGAGTAGCTTTTACTTGAGGATTTTATCCGCGTGCACCAATGGGAGAGTAGCACGCGGCACACGCAAGCAATTCCCTTGAGGTATTGAATATCCGCCGCGATTTGATCGAACGCGTCGGCCCACACAAAGTGCGGATCATATTTCACTGGAGGTAGTGAGATATCCCCGCGCACATTCGAAGCGCGGGGTCGAGCGAGCTTTGTATGGTGGTCCCAACGGGATTTGAACCCGTGTCTGAGCCTTGAGAGGGCTCCGTCCTAGGCCAGGCTAGACGATGGGACCGGAGAGAAGAGCACTGATTCTTTTTGCAACCTCGATACGAGGCTCCGGGTACGTCGATAGAAAAACGGGGTAGCACAGTACCATACGACTTTACGGGATTGCAAACCCCGCCTGCACGATCAACCTTCCATCGCAGCTTTTTTCATTCAAATGAGCACGCCATACCGGATAGCGAGGAAGTTGTTCGGAATTCCCGTTAGCACCTGATGGTGGCCGGTTCCACCACACTGTCAGCAGGATCCATCGCCCCAGAACACACTCTTGACAGGCTTCTTTCAGACAGCTAGCCTTGCCGCTACCCGCGTTTCGATCGAGCGGCAGAGTCACGGCCGGATGGCCGGCAAGTCCGGCCGGTGCAGAAATTGGGCATTCACCGAGAATGACGATGAGCGGAGTGAAACCGTCGCCGCCTGTTGAGGCGGACAAACAGAAGCCGTCGCTGGAACTCAACATCGGGTCCAACATCTTCCGGAACACGAACGGCATCCTGAAGATTCAGGGCAAGGAGCACATCGTCCTCGAACTCCGACCCGATGACCACGAGCTCTTGCTCACCATGGATCTGTACGACAGCGAGGGCAAGCACGTCGCCCACCTGCGTCGCAACACGTGGGCCATCAACGCGGCCGACCGGTTTGTTTTCACCACTACCAGTGTCTCATCTCCCTCGCTCTTCTCAGAGCCAAGCTGGATCAAAGTCTCCGACTCCCAAACCGGCGACACCATCTTGGAAGTTGCCCTCGCCGACCACGCCAAGATTCACGTCGTGAATGGGAAGTTCTACAGCCACAAAGGCCAGCTCGTGGAAATCACCTCCCACGTCTGCCGCATCGGCAGCAGCCTGACCATGTTCGGAGATGTGATCGAGAGCCGCGGCGGGATCGCCTCCATCGGCTAGCGCAGAGCGCGTTGATTCGCCGACGAGACGACGCCGGCAGGGCTGCCATCAACACCACACGAGCAGGTTACGAGCATCGGCTCGTGGATCGCGATTCGATCGTGGCCAGATACCGCATACCGCGACAGCCGCGACTCTTCTCCCTCGCGCAGCAGCATGAATTCTAATCCGGTTCTTCCGGAATTAGCGTGGGTGGAGGGATTTCTCTGCTCCCTCTGGCAGGTGTCAGGATGCCGCGTCATGGCCGCGCCTCAAGTCATTCCCGCGCAAGCGGGAATCCAGAGATCATGCAACGACTTGGAAAGACTAGATTCCCGTTTCCACGGGAATGACGGACAGGAGTTGACCCGCCTGCATGGCTGCGGGCAGACCCACGGAGAAGCCGGAAGAACCGAAAAACATAGAACTCGTTTGACATCGGAGGCCTATGCCTTAGAATACCGCTATGACTGACATCCCTAAGCCCAGCGTGCAGGCCTTTCTCGTCTGCGATTCGGTCATCGAGGACAGCCTCACGAAGAAGAAAAGCCTGATCGGCATCTTCACCCATCTGCAGGCGGTCACCTTTCCGTTCCAACATCAGCAGATGGGGCTGTACTTCTGCCTGACGGATGCCGAAGGGACCTACCACTTCGACATCGACCTGATCTATCTGAACACCGAACAGTTGGTGTGCCGCGCCGCTCTCCCCAATATCGTGATCGGCGACCGCCTCCAGATTTCCGACTTCGGCATCAACATCCCCTCCCTCATCTTTCCAGCGCCGGGGCGGTATGAATTCCGCCTCCTCATGGAAGGCCACCTGATCGCCCAGAAGGACTTCAACGTCATGCAGATGCCGACTCACCAAACAGCGTAAGTGCTGCTTCCTCGCGTCACCTCCGCCGTCCGCCAACCCATTTCTCATCGGTGCCCGTCTGTGGTAGAACAACGCGCAGAGGCGCTGTTCTTCCCATCATTTCACACGAAGCATTCTCAAGATGGCCATACCCGACTCTTCAGCTCCTTCCGATTTCATCCGCGACATCGTCGCCGCCGATCTGAAGGCCGGCAAGCACGGCGGACGTGTCGTCACGCGATTTCCGCCGGAGCCGAACGGCTATCTGCATATCGGACATGCCAAATCCATCTGCTTGAACTTCGGCATCGCCAACGAGAACCAGGCCGGAATCTGCCACCTGCGATTCGACGATACGAATCCGACGACAGAAGACCCCGAATACGTGCAGGCGATTCAGGAAGATGTCCGGTGGCTGGGCTTCGACTGGCACGGCAAGATGTTCTATGCCTCGGATTACTTCGAACAGCTCTACCAGTATGCCGTCGCGCTCATGAAGAAAGGGAAGGCCTACGTCGACAGTTTGACTGCGGACGAGATGCGGCAGCACCGCGGCACGTTGACCGAACCCGGCAAGGACAGCCCCTATCGGACCCGATCGGTCGAGGAGAACCTGGACCTCTTTCAGCGCATGCGGGCGGGGGAATTCGCGGATGGGGCGCACGTCCTGCGCGCGAAGATCGACATGGCCTCGCCGAACATCAACCTGCGCGATCCCGTGCTCTATCGCATCAGACACGCCGCCCATTATCGGACCGGCAGCCAGTGGTGCATCTACCCGGCCTACGACTATGCACACCCGCTTTCCGATGCCATCGAAGGCATTACCCATTCTATTTGTACGCTCGAGTTCGAGGATCACCGCCCTTTGTACGACTGGGTCGTGGAGCAATGCGAGACGAGATGCCGGCCGCAGCAGATCGAGTTCGCGCGGCTGAACTTGAACTATACGGTCATGAGCAAGCGGAAGCTGCTTGACCTGGTGGAACGCAGGTTCGTCAGCGGCTGGAACGATCCGCGCTTGCCGACCATCAAAGGGCTGCGACGTCGCGGTTTCACTCCGGAGGCCATCCGTGCCTTCTGCGAAGCGATCGGCGTGGCCAAACGGGACGCCGTCGTCGAGGTGCAGTTGCTGGAGCATTTCATCCGGGAAGATTTGAATCGTCGCGCGCCTCGCGTCATGGCGGTGTTGCGCCCGCTCCGGGTAGTCATCGACAACTATCCTGAAGGGCAGGTCGAACAACTGGACGCGGTGAACAATCCCGAAGACCCGTCAGCGGGAACCAGGAAGGTGCCATTCTCTCGCATCATCTATCTTGAACAAGACGACTTCCGCGAAGACCCACCAAAGCAGTTCTTCCGTTTATCGCCGGGGCGCGAGGTGCGGCTCCGCTACGCGTACATCATCAAGTGCGTGAGCGTCGTGAAAGATGAACACACCGGCGAGGTGACGGAACTGCACTGCACCTACGATCCCGACACCCGCAGCGGTGGGCCTCAGGCGAGCCGCAAGGTCAAAGCCACGCTTCACTGGGTGTCGGCTAACCATGCGGCAGAGGCCGAGGTCCGGCTCTACACCCACCTCTTCTCGAAGGCCGATCCCAACGACGTTCCTGAAGGCCAGGACTACACAGTGAACTTGAATCCGAATTCACTGGAGCGGCTCACAGACTGCCGCGTCGAACCGAGCCTCAAGAACGCACCGGCCGGCACACGCCTCCAGTTCGAGCGCATGGGCTACTTCTGCGTGGACCCGGATTCAGCCAGCGAGAAGCTGGTGTTCAATCGGACGGTCACGTTGAAAGACACGTGGGCGAAGATCGAGAAGGCGCAGCAGAAGAAATAAGCCGATTGTCGAACATTGCTCCGCCCCTTTCTCGCCCCCCTCAGAAACAACAAGAGCCAGCCTCGCATCAGCTGGCTCATTCTTGATCGCATCAAAAAGTGGCTGGGGGACTAGGAATCGAACCTAGGTAGCCAGCTCCAAAGGCTGGCGTCCTACCGCTAGACGATCCCCCAGCGCGATCTCACACGCAAGGCTCGTATCCGACCCATAATGACACAATACGACGGGTGGCTCACGGTGCGGAACCGACCGGCGATCATGAAGAAGAAAAGTGGCTGGGGGACTAGGAATCGAACCTAGGTAGTCAGATCCAGAGACTGACGTCCTACCGCTAGACGATCCCCCAACCGTTGCTCACCCTAATATAAGGGCTCCGATCGAGTCAAGAGCGATCAGGGAATGATCCGATCTATTTCGAAGCTCGTTCAATCCCGTAGCGAAGCCGGAAGAGCGTCCGGTCTCGCCCCAACAGATCCATGACCTCGAACAGGCCGGGGCTGGCAGTTCGGCCGGTCAGCGCCACGCGAACCGGCTGGGCGAGTTGCCCCATTTTCACCCCTTCTTCCTCGACCAGCTTCTTGAAGCTCTCTTCCCAGACCGGCTTGGAGAAGTCGGGCAGCGCCTCAAAACGCATGGTCAACTTGGTAAGAATCGGCGCGATGGCCGGCGTTAGGAATTTCTTGGCCGCCTCCTCTTCGATGGCGACCTCCTGGCCGAAATAGGGCGTGACCCAGCCGGCCATCTCAACCAGCGTCTTGGTCCGTTCCCTCACCATGACGACGAGGCGCTCCATCCATTCGGCCGGAACAGCGTTGGCCTCCGCTCCCAGCCCTGCCTGTTCTAGAAACGGGATGAGAAGCTGGGCCACATGGCTCGGGGCTCCGTGCTGGATATAGTGCGCATTCATCCAGAGCAATTTCTCCGGATTGAACACGGCCGCGGAGGTCTGCACATGGTCGAAGGAAAACTTGTCGATCAGTTCGCTGATGGAGAAGACTTCCTGGTCTCCGTGCGACCAGCCTAGCCGCACCAGATAGTTGATCATGGCCTCGGGGAGATAGCCCATCTCCTTGTACGCCATGATCGAGGTCGCCCCATGTCGCTTGGACAGTCTGGTCTTGTCCGACCCCAGAATCATCGGGAGATGCCCAAACCGCGGCACTTGAAAGCCTAAGGCCTGGAACATCGGAATCTGCCTGGGGGTGTTGGTGAGATGGTCGTCCCCCCGCACCACGTGGGTGATGCCCATCAACGCGTCATCGACCACGACGGAGAAATTGTAGGTGGGGTAGCCGTTGGAGCGCAGAATGATCAGATCGTCCAGTACATTGTTGTCGAACACGACCCGGCCTTTGATGAGATCGTCAATGACGGTCTGCCCTTCTTGCGGCGCCTTGAAGCGCAGCGCTGCCTCCCCGGTGGGCGGGGCGATTCCCAGATTGCGGCAGCGGCCGTCATACCGCGGCGAGAGCCCCTTGGCTTCTGCCTCCTTCCGGCGAAATTCCAATTCCTCCGCCTTGCACACGCACCAATAGGCTTGTCCTTTTTCGAGGAGCTGCATCGCGTGGGATCGATAGAGGTCCATGCGCTCGGTCTGGCGAAAGGGCCCCTCGTCCCAATCGAGCCCCACCCACTTCATGCCCTCGATAATGGCCTGGATGGATTCGTCGGTCGAGCGACTCTGGTCGGTGTCCTCGATCCGGAGGATGAAGCCCCCCCCTTGCTGGCGTGCATAAAGCCAGTTGAACAAGGCCGTGCGGACTCCACCAATGTGCAAAAAGCCGGTCGGGCTGGGAGCAAAGCGGACTCGGACTTGTGCCATGAGATCGTCGCGGCGCTGCAGTTTGGTTCCAAAGGCCGGTATCTATAACACGCGGGTCTTGCCTTGTATAGACAGAGTAAGAAATCGTCCGCTTCAACGGGGACGTGGTCAGTGCCCCTCTTTCACGAGGTTCTTGTTGACGGCGGGAATCTCGATCACCACGTCGACCGTACCGTTCGGCACACACTGACAGCCCAAGCGGGACTGCAAGGTGATCACTGGCGCTTCTTCAAGCTGGTCGAATTCGTCATCGGTCCCTTCGCTGCAGGACTCCAACCCTTGCTTCACGATGACGTGACACGTCGAGCAGGCACAGACCCCACCACAGACATGCTCCAGATCGACGCCATTCCCTATCGCGATGTCCAAGATACTTCCCGGAAGTCCGGTCGACCCATAAGGGATCTTGCCCGGTTCTACCTGCACCTTGGTTTCCGTTCGATCGGGCGCAATGAAGGTGATGGTGTAGGGTTTGGTCGGTAATTCAGCCTCAGCTTTTTCAATGTATGGATTAGTACCGCCCATAACTGGATTCCCTCTCTCTTCAGTGAGCGCCGAACTCTACCATAGGGGGCATGAACTCTCAGTGGCTATATCAAGTCCTCGAATTGCCTAAGCTGCCTGACCAGAAAAGGGCCGTTGACAGGATCGAGAACGTCATGATAATCTTTGTCCGACCTTATTGATCGGAGATCATTATAGTCTCCGACTAGCGGAATCGGCAATAGTCATGTTGAAGTTCTCCAAAAAAGCAGATTATGGACTGATGGCGCTCCAGTACATTGCATCCGTTCAGTTCGGAGACGTGACCCAAGCGCGCATCGTCAACACCAAGGAGATTGCGGAGGAGTACCACATTCCTCTCGAGCTGCTTGCCAAGGTGCTTCAGATATTAGCCAAGAGCGGCTTGATCGAGAGCCACAACGGCCCAAAGGGAGGATACCTGCTGGCGAAGAACGCGCAAGACATCACGATCGCTCAAGTATTGGAAACCATCGAAGGACCGCTGGGAATAACAGACTGCTCGCACGAGAAAGAAGGCGATTCGTGCATGCAGCGGGAACACTGCACCATCCGCACCCCGCTCTTGAAAGTCCAGGACAGCATCTACCAGCTACTCAACAATATGACACTCCAGGACATGATGGGTGGCACGCCGCTCATTACCGTTCAGTCGATCGCGACCGCACAAGGAGTCGAACGATGAAGTTCCCGATCTTTTTGGACAACCATTCCACGACCCCAATGGACCCGCGGGTGTTGGACACCATGCTGCCCTACTTCTGCGAGAAGTTCGGTAACGCCGCAAGCCGCAACCATTCATTCGGCTGGGAAGCGGAAGAAGCCGTCGAGAACGCCCGTAAGCAGATCGCCAGGCTGATCCATGCCGATCCGAAAGAACTCGTGTTCACCAGCGGGGCGACCGAATCCGACAACCTGGCGCTGAAGGGCGTGCTGGAGATGTATCACGAGAAGGGCGATCACATCATCACCTCCTCCACCGAACATCGCGCCGTCCTCGACACCGCCAAGACGCTGGAAGCCAAGCGCGGCATCAAAGTGACCTATCTCTCCGTGGACAAGTGCGGCATGGTCAATCCCGACGATGTCAAGAATGCTATCACCGATAAAACCATCCTCATCTCCATCATGCTGGCCAACAATGAAATCGGCACGATCAATCCGGTTAAGGAGATCGGTCGGATCGCCAAGGAGAAGGGGATCCTCTTCCACTGCGACGCGACCCAGGGCGTCGGCAAGATCCCGGTCAATGTGCAGGAGATGGGGATCGATCTGATGTCGTTCTCCGCGCACAAGATGTATGGCCCCAAGGGTGTGGGCGCGTTGTACGTCCGGAAGAAGGCGCCGCGCGTGCGTATCGCACCGCAGATGGACGGGGGCGGCCATGAGCGCGGGATGCGCTCAGGCACGCTGCCGGTTCCGCTGATCGTCGGGCTCGGAAAAGCCTGCGAACTGTGCGAGCAAGAGATGCCGACCGAGGCCCCGCGACTTGCCGCTATGCGCGATCGGCTTCAGACCGGGATCATGAGCCGACTCGAGGATGTCTATCTCAACGGCCATCCCACCCAGCGCCTGCCGCACAATCTGAACATCTCGTTCGCCTACGTTGAGGGCGAGTCCATGTTGATGGGCCTGAAAGAAGTCGCCCTGTCCTCCGGCTCGGCCTGCACGTCGGCCACGCTCGAACCGTCGTATGTGCTCCGGGCCCTGGGTGTGGGATCTGATTTGGCACACTCCTCTATCCGGTTCGGTATCGGACGGTTTAACACGGACGACGAGATTGACTACACCATCAAGAGAATTATCGAAGTGGTGAAGAAACTGCGGGAGATGTCCCCGCTTTACGAAATGGCGAAGGAAGGGATCGACCTGAAATCAGTGCAATGGGCAGCCCACTGAACGCGTGACACGTAAGGCGTGAAGCGAACAAGACAAGAGACGCTTCACGAATGACGAGATACGAAGGAGGCTCCGATGGCATACAGCGACAAAGTGGTTGACCATTTCAATAATCCCCGCAACATGGGGTCCTTTAAGAAAGAGGAAGACGGGGTGGGCACCGGCATTGTCGGCGCGCCGGAGTGCGGCGACGTGATGAAGCTTCAGATCAAGGTCGAGAACGAGACGATCGTCGATGCGAAGTTCAAGACCTTCGGCTGCGGGTCGGCGATTGCCAGCTCGAGCCTGGCCACTGAATGGCTCAAGGGAAAGACCGTCGAGGAAGCGGGCAAGATCAAAAACACGGACATCGTACAAGAGCTGAACCTACCGCCGGTGAAGATCCATTGCTCGGTGCTGGCCGAGGACGCGATCAAAGCGGCCCTGGCCGACTTCAAGAAGAAAACCGACGACAAGGACACAAAGTAAGCCTTCTCTCTTCGCCTGAAGGAGTGAATCATGGAGACACCTGAGAACACGACAACAGCCCCTGTCATTACGCTCAGTGACTCAGCCCTGAAGGAAGTGAAGCGGCTGATGAACGTGCAGGGCATCAGCGAAGGCGGGCTCCGCCTCGGCGTCAAAGGCGGCGGCTGTTCCGGCTTGAGTTACACGATTAACTTCGACGAGAAGATCGGCCAGTACGACACCGTCTACGAGATCGACGGCGTCACACTCATTGTGGATGCCAAGAGCGCGATCTACCTCCAGGGCACACAGCTGGATTTCCAGAAGGACCTCGTGGGAGGCGCCTTCAAATTTGTGAACCCGAACGCGAACAAGACCTGCGGGTGCGGCGAGTCCTTTTCCGCCTAAACGGTCCGCGTCCCACATCGAGCACGCCGGCTATCGCTTACACTCTGCAGAGGCATGGGATGCGCGCCATGCCCGTGGCGTCAGAGGCACAGGATGGAACAGAACCCGAAGACATCGACCACCCGCACCGAGCTCCAGATGGCGCGGAGCATGTGCTGGCATTGCCAATCGGAGGTACTGGGCGAGTATTTTTGCGAGCGTTGCGTCAAGGTGCAGCCTGTCTCGAAAGAGCTCGACTATTTCTCTTGCCTGGGAATTCCCCGACGATTGAACATCGACCCGAATCAATTGGAAACCAAGTTCTACGGACTCAGCCGCGCGCTTCACCCGGACTTCTTTCAGACCAAGAGCGACGCAGAACAGGCCATCAGCCTCGGCAATTCGGCGATGTTGAACACGGCCTACCGCACGCTCAAAGACCCGATTCAGCGGGCAGAGTACCTGCTTCGCCTGGAAGCCGGCGCCGCCAAAGAAATTCGCACCTCGCCACCGGCCGACCTCTTCGAAGAAATCCTGGCTCTACGGGAGACCCTCGAAGAATTTCGCGCGGCCTCTACCGCTCCATCGTCGAATGACCTCCCCCCCCTGCGGGCACAGCTCCAGGCCGATCGCAAGGCCCTCGAACGGCGCCAACGCGACATGGAGACTCGCCTTCAGCAGATCTTCGTTCAGTGGGATGCGCTGCAAGATTGCGCGGAGGCTACGAACCGGTCACGGGCGGAACGCGAGGCCCTCCTCAAAGAAATGCGAGAGATCCTGTCGAATCGCACCTACGTTGGAAACATCGTGACCGATCTGGTCGCCACGATCGGATAGCCCATCGCCATGGCACGCATCGTCGGCATCGATTTAGGCACCACCAACTCTTTGATCGCCTACATGGACGGCCGGACGCCTCGAGTCATTCCGGGGCGGAATGGCCGAACGATGGTGCCCTCGGTCGTGGCCCTGACCGACAACGGCCTCATCGTGGGAGATCCGGCCAAGGAACATCTCGTCCGCAGCCCGGAGCGCACCATCTATTCCGTCAAACGGTTCATGGGCAAGGGCTTGGCCGACGTCGAGGGCGAACTCGCCTATTTTCCGTACAAGCTCCACGAGCAGGGCGGCGTCATCCGTATCCACATCGGCGAGAAGACCTATTCTCCACCGCAAATCTCCGCGATGATCCTGAAAGAGCTGAAGCTCCGCGCGGAGCAGCACTTCGGCGAGAGTATGACCAAGGCCGTGATCACCGTGCCGGCTTATTTCAACGACAGCCAGCGGCAGGCCACGAAGGACGCCGGCATGATCGCAGGGCTGGAGGTCTTGCGGATCATCAACGAGCCCACCGCCGCCTCGCTGGCTTATGGCCTTCAGCAGCGCACGCAGGGCACGATCGCCGTCTACGATCTGGGCGGCGGCACGTTCGACATCTCGATCCTCAAGCTGAAGAACGGCATCTTCGAAGTGCTGGCCACCAACGGCGATACGCATCTGGGCGGAGACGACTTCGACCGGAGGGTGGCGGACCTCCTGCTGGAAGAACTACGAGCGGCGAAGGGTCTCGACCTTTCCAACTCTCCGGACCACATGCAAGCCGTCCGACTCGAAGCAGAGCGCGTCAAAATTCGCTTGTCGGATGAACTCAAGGCCACAGCGGCCATCGAGCTACCGGACGGCAAGGAACGCTTCATGTGGGAGCTGACACGCGACCAGCTTGAAACCTTGACGATGGAACTCGTCGAACGAACCCTCGCCCCCTGCCGCATGGCGCTGAAAGACGCAGGCCTGACCCCGGCCGATATCGACGAAGTCGTGCTGGTCGGCGGCTCCACCCGCATGCCTCTCGTCTGGCAACGCGTCCAGGCACTGTTCGGCAAAATCCCGCACTGCGAGTTGAACCCGGATGAGGTCGTCGCATTGGGCGCAGCCGTGCAGGCCGATATTCTGAGCGGCGGCACGACCGACCTGTTGTTGCTGGACGTCACCCCACTGTCGCTGGGACTCGAAACCATGGGCGGGGTGATGAGTTCTGTGATCCGTCGCAACACGACGATCCCTGCCAGCGCCAAAGAAATGTTCACGACCTATGTGGACGGACAGACCTCGGTGGACATTCACATTCTCCAAGGCGAGCGCGAACTCGCGAAGGACAACCGCAGCCTCGCCCGTTTCCAATTGAAGGTCCCCCCCTTGCCCGCCGGCATTCCACGCATCGAGGTCAACTTCCTGATCGACGCGAACGGCATTCTGAATGTATCGGCCAAGGACATCCGCACCGGGGAAACCCAGTCCATCGCCGTGAAACCATCCTACGGGTTGAGCGACGATGAAGTGGAACGGATGATCGGTGAGTCGTTCAAGTTTGCGGCCGACGACCTGAAGGCTCGCCAGTTGATCGAGGCCCGTACTGAAGCTGAGGCCATCCTGACGGCGACGGAGAAAGCCCTCGGCCGGGGTCGCCACTTGATCGGTCCCGACGAACTCTCCTCGATCAACTCCTCCATGGCCGCGCTGAAGACGGCCAAGACCGGAGAAGACCACAAGTCGATCCGCGCCAGAATCTCGGACCTGGAAAAGGCGACGCATCACCTGGCCGAAGTTCTAATGGACTCGGCGCTGAAGGAAGCGCTGGAGAACAAGAAACTCTCCGAGATAACGTGAAGCGTGCCTCGTGAAGCGTATCTCGCAAGCGCTTCACGAACGACGAGCGACGAGATACAAGGAGTGACTGATGGATTTGAAATGGCAGGATACAGAAGAGATTGCGATCAAGCTGGTAGAAACTCACCCCGACACTGACCCCCTCACCGTCCGGTTTACAGACATGCATGCCTGGATCGTGGCCTTGCCGGAATTCAAGGACGATCCCAAGAAATCGAACGAAAAGATGCTCGAAGCGATTCAGATGGCCTGGCACGAGGAGTTTCAAGAGAGTCAGTCGTAGCCCGTCACCCTTCAGCCACCCACCTATCCTGTTCCTTCGACAGATCCTTCAGGGAGAGAGGCCCGCGGCTCGGCTGCTTCGACAGTACACGCCAGACGCCCCTTGCCGAAGCGGTCTTCCTCCGAGATCCTGTCTGGGCGGCCCCGCTCCTCTGGAGATCCAAATTCCGCAACATCCTCGCCGGCCTCGTTCGCAGAAAAACTCTGACGCTGTCCATCGCAGTTGATCTGCTTCGAGAAACGGAAGGGTGGATGAGTGGTCGCGAGTATGCCGTTGTTTCTCATCACGTGTTGAACCTCGCCACGAGATCAGGGTGTTCGGCCTACGATTGCGAGTTCGTTGCGCTGCACGACAATAGCAGACGAGTTTCGACCGAGGAAACCGCGATGAACTGTGTGAGCTGCAAGCGTGGTGAGGTCAAGCCCGGCAAGGTGGAAGCGGAGATGAAGGTCGGCAAGGATCATCTGCCGGCGCCGGTCGAAGCCGAGGTCTGCGCGGAATACGGGGAGGCGTACTACTCGGCCCAGGCAATGCGCTATCTCGAACAGGTTCGAGAAGATTTTCGCCGCAAGGAAATCACGCCTCCCGCAGTCGGCCGCGTCTACCAAGTGACCTAGAATCGCCTCTGACCCACAACAGCCTCAGAGGTCAACTGACCGCTGAGAGCCTGACCACGCTCGTCCTGGGCGGTGTCGAAAAGACCTCCCAAGAATTCTTGGCATCCGTCATTGGAAGCAAGTCTATCAAGACGCTGTCGGGCGGATTGACCGGCCTCGTTTCTTAATCATGGCGCTTCCCTTTCTTCAGCCGTCGCTTCAAGTTCTCAATGGTGTATGCCCAAGCTTCGATCTCGACTTCCCAATGTCGGATGAGACTCACATTGGGAGTCGTGCGCCGGCGTTCAAGCGCAATTTTGATTTGATGATCTGTAATCCGCTGTCTCAAACCTTCGAGACGGATTCGCGTGCCTCCCGACGGTGGAATGTTGGATTGCAGACCCTCATCTTACTGTTGTTCCACCCTTGTCAACCAGTAGCCGGGTTCTCGCTTGGCATGGGCAGCCGCAATGATTCGCACATGGTCACGGAGTTCCATGAACACCAGTGCGTAAGGGAAGCGAGGCAGCAAGCCCAACGCGCCTCGGGAGCCAGTCGGATCGAGATCACTTGCCCGCCAGGCGATCCTGAACGCGTGCACGGGCTTCAGCCCAGGAGAGAGCCGGTGCGCCGTCAAGGGCAGCGCGCGCCCGACGCTCCACCTCGGCAATCCATTCCCGGTCACTTCGTCTGTCGGCGGGCAACTCCGGCTCCAGTGTGGCCAAGAGCTCGGTGACCAGCCACGCCCGCTCCGATTCGGGAAGCTGCAGTGCCTTCTTCAAGACCTGGTCAGTGCTCATAGCCATACAGCAAGTCTAGCCTTTCCTGTAGTCGGTCGCAAGCGCGGAAAGAGGCCTGCGCCCAGCACGAATGCCACAGCTCGCCCAGCAGCGTGTGCAGGTATGCAATCACCGCCGTGGCTTCCTCCTCGCTGATGACGATCGGCACAAGCGAGACCATGCCGGTTCCTGGAATCCCATTTGACCGATGCGGAGCAGCACGAGCAGCGCGTCCAGCCGCTCCCGCAACTCGCACAACACCGGCAACTTCTCCCGCCGCGAGTTGGCCCGGATAATCACGGTTACCAGCTCGCGGCTCTGCTGCCGCAAGTCGCTCCCGAGCGTATACTTGTGATAGCGGTTGAAATTTCGCACGACCGTCTCGACATACACCGCCAAGTCCATGGCAGTTTTGTAGATCGGCAGATGTTCGTAGCGGGCCATCGTGTCACCGCGAGGCGAGCAGGGGGCATCCTGCCCCCTGCACCCCCAAAATGATCAAATCACTCAAATCACCGAATCCTCAATACTGATCCGCATTCATGCCACCGCGCACACACCAGGCGTGGAGGCTGCTGAACCTATCGTTGCCGCCCAGGGAGCCAATGCTGAAGTCCACGAACCACGCGAGGGTCGGAGCATCGGCGATCGTCGAAGCCGACCAATAGACGGCCGACTGAACATTCAGGAACGGATGGCCCGGCGGCAGGGTCGGACCCGGATAGGCGACGGACGGGTCCACCAGACTGCTCAGCTCGGCGAACGAGGACAGCCGCCAGCCCTTCTGGCCGCCCACGTTCTTGTTGGCGCATTGGAAACGGGCATCGCTCCATGGGTAGGTCGTCGTCGCGGGCGACTTCTCCCAGACCAGCCCGGTGTTTTTATCCAAGACAGCCTCGTTATTGAAGGCGGCCAAGATAACGAACCGCTGCACCGCCGGCAGGGCCTGGTCCCACCGCAGCGTGTGATTGCCCTCTTGGCCCCCACCGCCGATGCCCGCGATGGCGGCCAGAATCTCGTCGAGCTTGGTGAGAATCTGCGTGAACGGGTTCGGCGGTGGCGGCGGCGGTGGATTATGATTTTTCCCCGCGACGGCCGGCGGCACCCCCGTGCCTACGAGGAGCACCGCGCCCAGGATCACTGCGCTCACACTCACGCTCCAGACCCATCGACTTCGACTCCAGCTTCTCATGACACCCTCCTTGGTACTGTGGTTGATTGCACCGACTATCTCGCGGCCTCCTGTTCCGATTAGGACCGGACAATGGGGACGGTCCCCGGTGATGCCTTGCCCCCATGGGCTGCGGACTTTTGCAATATCCTGCACGATCAGCCTGGATGCATCGCGGGTCCTTGTCCGCACGTGGGCAGGGGGGATCCTGCTCCCTGCCCCAGCACGACGACATTCCGCTCAAGATGACAGGCTCACGACGCGTGTGTACCGAGGCGGCGCGCACTGGTCACGCGCGCCGCCCGGTATACTCAACTTCACCCTACTGCGCCTCATACACATAGCCCGCGCCGCTGTCCACGGCGCTATTATTTGTTTGATCGCCGTTGATCCCCGTGGCGTTGCTGTCCTCGAGTAAGGCCCCCACCGCCAAGGTGTCGCCCGCGAGCGCCACGTTCAGGCCAAGCTGGTCGCCGATTCCAGTATTGGAGGCCTTCACATAGGCCTGCTGGCTCCAGAGGCCCGCCGTCCGCGTGTACACATAGACCGCCCCGGCGTCGCCGCAGCCGTTATTTGTTTGATCCCCGTCGATCCCCGTCGCGCAGCTATCCTCGTGTAAGGCCCCCACCGCCAGGGTGTCGCCCGCGAGCGCCACACTGGTACCAAACCAGTCGCCGGCCCCGGTGTTGGACGCCTTCACATAGGCCTGCTGGCTCCAGAGGCTCGCCGTCCGCGTATACACATAGACCGCCCCGGCATCTTGGCAACTGTTATCCGCCTGGTTCCCGTCGATCCCCGTCGCGCAGCTATCCTCGAGTAAGGCCCCCACCGCCAAGGTGTCGCCCGCAAGCGCCACGCCCTGGCCAAGCTGGTCGCCGATTCCAGTATTGGAGGCCTTCACATAAGCCTGCTGGCTCCAGAGGCCCGCCGTCCGCGTGTACACATAGACCGCCCCGGCGTCGCCGCAGCCGTTATTTGTTTGATCCCCGTCGATCCCCGTCGCGCAGCTATCCTCGTGTAAGGCCCCCACCGCCAGGGTGTCGCCCGCGAGCGCCACACTGGTACCAAACCAGTCGCCGGCCCCGGTGTTGGACGCCTTCACATAAGCCTGCTGGCTCCAGAGGCCCGCCGTCCGCGTGTACACATAGACCGCCCCGGCGTCGCCGCAGCCGTTATTCGTTTGATCGCCGCCAATCCCAGTCGCGCAACTGGCCTCGCTAATTGCTCCCACCGCAAGGGTATCTCCGCTGAGCGCCACGCTCTGGCCAAAGTTGTCGAGGGCCTCGGAAATCGACGCCTTCACATAAGCCTGCTGGCTCCAGAGGCCCGCCGTCCGCGTATACACATAGACCGCCCCGGCATCTTGGCAACTGTTGTCCGCCTGGTTCCCGTCGATCCCCGTGGCGCAACTGTCCTCGAAGTGGGCCCCCACCGCGAGGGTGTCGCCCGCGAGCGCCACGCTGTGGCCAAACTCGTCGAGGGCCTCGGAAATCGACGCCTTCACATAGGCCTCTTGGTTCCAAACTCCGCTCGAGCGTGTGAAGACATAGACGGCCCCGGCGTTATCGCAGACGTTATTCGTTTGATCGCCGTTGACGCCATCCGTGCAACTGTCCTCGAGGGGCGCCCCCACCGCCAGGGTACCGCCCGATAGCGCCACGCTCCGGCCAAACTGGTCGCTAGCCCCGGTGTTCGAGGCCTTGGCATAGGCCTGGAGCACCCCGTTCACAAAACTCGGCAGGCTCGCGTCGATCACCACCGTATCCGGTTGGCTATCCACCTGGCCATCGTTCACCACCAGCACCAGCACGTAGGAGCCCACAAAGTCTGACGTGAAGGTGGGCGTGGCCGTCGTCGGATTATTGAGCGCAGCCGCGCTGCCCGCCGGCTTGCTCGTGAGGCTCCAGTTGTAGGTGAGCGGATCGCCGTTGGCGTCCGTGCTGCCGCTCCCGTTGAGCGTGACGAGCTGGCCCGTCGTCACATTCTGATCCGGACCCGCATTGGCCACCGGGGGCGCGTTGCCTACCACTGCTGTGACGACGACCTGGTCCGCCGCACTGGTCGCGGTCCCGTCGCTCACCGTCAGGCTAATGACATAGGCGCCGGCGAGATCGACGGTGAAGGTCGGACGGACATTCGTGGCATTCGTGAGCGCAGCCGCGCTGCCCGCCGGCTTGCTCGTGAGGCTCCAGTTGTAGGTGAGCGGATCGCCGTTGGCGTCCGTGCTGCCGCTCCCGTTGAGCGTGACGAGCTGGCCCGTCGTCACATTCTGATCCGGACCCGCATTGGCCACCGGGGGCGCGTTGCCTACCACCGCTGTGACGACGACCTGGTCCGCCGCACTGGTCGCGGTCCCGACGCTCACCGTCAGGCTGACGACATACGTGCCGGCCAGGTCAGGCATGAAGGTGGGCCGCACCGTCGTACCCCCCGTGAGCGTGGCTGTGCTGCCCGCCGGCTTTGTCGTGAGCGTCCACTGATACGAGAGCAGCCCCGGGTTATTGGGATTGGCCTGGCTGGCGCTGCCATCGAGCGTGACGAGGCTGCCCACCAGGACGGTCTGGTTGGCGGTCCCGGCGTCGGCCGTCGGGCAGGTCTTGGCGCTCGAACAATCATTGCCGGACGAGACGGTGGTCGCTCCGTCGCCTCCGCAGCCGCCGGCGTTCAGCATGACAACGCCGAGCAGCAGGATGCCGATGGATCTCGTGAAATGGCGTGTCTCGCTCATGGTGCCCCCCTTTGCCTTTTACCTTTTACCTTTTACCTTTTGCCTTTTTCCTTCATCGCCCCTTACCTCTCTCCGCCGCCCAGGCCTGCTCGAACAACTCCATCGCCTTCGCGCGCACCTGCTCATCTTCGTCATCCAGCGCCACGACCAAGGGATCGAGCGGGGCGTTCGGTCCCTGCTGCGCCCAGCGGTCCAGGGCCGTGAGCCGCACCGGCACATCGGGCGAGGCGAGATCGTTGGCCATCCAGTCGGGGACGACGAGTTTGTCTGCCGGTCGCGCTTCGCCTGAACCGGCAGGCACGAGGCGAGGGCCAAGGGGCGCTGGGACTTCGGCGAGCTCGGTCGAGCCGCTAGAGGCAACAGGGGCAAGATGGCTTGCCTCTTGCCCCGTGCCTCGCGCCTCTGACCCGTCGCCTGGTCCACACCCCGGCAGACTCGCGAGCAGTACGAATCCTAAGCTGAGCAGCAGCGGTCGGATCACCGGCACCTCCATCTCCACAGCGCATTGCCCACGCCGGTCAGGATCAGGATGCCGCCGATCGACGGGATGATGGCCCCACTGCTGAAGAGCCGGCTGTGCCATGATGGTGGCCACCGCAAAGTTCTCCTCATAACAAGCAGGAGGGTGAACACGGCACCCTCTCCGTTCCGGAGGCTTTCCAGTCTGCGCGCCTTATAGCACTGTGGTGGTTGCAGATTGGTTGCAGATTCGCGGGAACGCTGGTGACTGGCCGAGTGGTACGGGACAAGGGATGATCCGGAGACTGCCGACGGGGTGGCGCGTGACTCGGCGGGCGAGAATCAGAGATTGCGTGGCCGGGAGGAGGGCATGTCCCTCAGCAACGCCGTTGTGTCCGGCAACGGCTCCCTCCCGTGGAAACCGGCGAGCGCCAAGCGGCACCGGCGATACGCCTGATGCGCCGCCTCGTGCCGGCCTTGGCGTACCAACGCGAGGATAAGGTCCTGATAGCAGGCCTCGACGGAAGGATCGACGTGAATGGCGCGCTCGGCGCTCTCCCTCAGGCGGTCCCACTCTTTCTGTCGCGCCCATCGTTCATGCTGGCGCTGGACCAGCCGCATCCACATCGTCCGCAGCCGCTCGCGAGCCGGTTGTGTCCAGGGCTCATCGACGTCGTCGGGCAGGAATGGACCTTGGTAGTACAGGCGGGCGCGCTCGGTTAGCTGTTGCGCTTCAGGCCCACAGCCTTTGTGTTCCGCCTCATTGGCCTGCTGGGCAAGACGTTCGAACGCGGCCACGTCCGTCCAGACCACGCTTGGATCGAGACGGACGAGGCCGCCCGTGAGCGCCACCGCGGCATCCTGCTTCAGGAGCCTTCTCAGGCGAGAGAGGCTATAGACCAGGCTGCGATAGGCCGCGTCCCCCTCCGAGTCCGGCCAGAGGGCATCCGTCACCGAGGCTGCAGGCGTCTCCTGCTTGCTTCCGGCAATCAGCGCCTTGAGCACCGCGAACAGCCGGCGCGGCGCTTTCCTCGAACCGGCGACCGGCTGCCCATCGATCTCGACGGCGAACCGACCCAGCGTCTTCACTTTCACCGGCCAGGGCCAGGCTTCCGATGCCGATGCAGGCGGGCTGAGTTTCCGCCTGCCGATCAAGAACGTGACATAGTCCGGTTCAATACCGGCCTCTAACGCCTTGGCGCACAACCGCGCCATCACTTCAGGACACCACCAGGAGAAATTCACGAGGCGCTTGGTGCGTCCGATAGCCATCGCCTCGCGCAGGACATCCAGTCCTTCCGGCTCGCGCCCCGCATCGAAGGCCCATCGGGCACGAATCAAGCGACATTGAAATTCGTGCAACACACTGCCGGCGGCCTTTGTGATCTCCTCCGCGCGGGTCAGGTGCGTGTCGGCCTCGTCCGGACGGCGCAGCTCGTGGAGCACGTGGGCCGCAGCCAGCCGCCAGAGCACCTCGATAAAGAAGATGTGCTCTCCTATCACGATCTTCAGGCATCGGTCGATCCGCTGGAGCGCCTGCTGGTACTCGCCCCGCAACGCCTCCAGCCAGCCGGCCATGAAATGGTACTGCGTACCGAACGCGCTGGGCATCGGCTCAACGACCGGCTGCATGTCCTTCAGGCACTGCTCGGCCGATTCGCGATCGCTGAGCGCGATCGCGTTATAACACGCTTGCGGCCACAGGAGCGCGGCGGCGAGAAACAGCCCGTGCTCCTCGGCTAGGGCCAACCCTTCGCGCGCGGCCCGCAAGCCCGTGGCCGGATCGCCGGCCAGCCACCCGTACTGGGCCTCGACCGCCAGGCAGGTGGCTTTCGCCAGGGGACTGACCGGACGAGAGGCCACCAGGTGCCGGAGGCGGGTCACGACCTCTTCTGCTTCAACGAGATCCCCCAGCCAGAGACGAAAGGACACCAGGTACCAGGCCATCATCGTTTGGTTCTCCAACCCCTCGATCTGTTCGAGCAACGAAGCCGCGCGCGTGAGCCATGCGCGCGCCTCCGGATCATGAATCCGTCTCCAAAACAAGCCGAGGATGTTGGCAAAGGCCAGACGCGCTTGGAGAGCCGGCGCCTCGGCCGCGACGTGATCGGCATCCAGGCTTGGCAGCCGATCCAGCCAGTGCTCCATGCGCTGAATATTCTCGCTGCATGAGAGTGTGATGGTCTGGATCACGAGACTGAGGGTCAAGAGCGCGCCGGCGGTCTCGCGCGTCGCCGTGAAGCGATGAAAGGCTCGCTCGAAGATCGTCGCGCTCTCATTGGGATCGAACGGCATCCGGCTGTTGCCCAGCCAGAACAGGAGCCAGGGATCGTGCTCGACCTGCTCCACCGGCAGACGCCGAATCCAGTCTTCTACGACGCGCGCCCGGCCCTGAGCCAGGAAGGCCGGCGCCTGGGCGAGAATGACCCGCGCCACTTCATCGTGCTGCCGGGCTTCGTGGAAGATCGTCACCGCCTCCTCCACCCGCCCCGTTTGTTCCAACAGTCTGGCCGACTCGCGCGCCACCGCCGCGCGCGACGCGAGGCTCAAGGTCCGTGCAGCGGTGGCGCGGAGAAACTCGCGGAAGAGCGGGTGGTACTGATAGACGGACTCTGCGCCCTGCCGGCATTCGGTGAAATAGCGCGACCGATGGAGGCGCGCAAGAATCTGCTGCGCCGCCGCTACTCCTGTGAGCTGCTCCGCCATAGCCGCTGTCATCGAGGGGCAGAACGCCGTCTTGAGCAAGAAGCCTTGCGTCTCGGGATCAAGTTGCTTCAGCACTTCCCGCGCAAGGTACTCGAACACCACCTCCGGCGTCCCGCCGACGCCCGTGCCGGCGGGAGGCTGTCCGGTCTTGCGCTGTTCCAGCAACAGGACGAGCCCCGCCACCCAGCCGTGGCTTTGGCGCACGAGCTGGGCCCGGACCGGCGGCGGCACGGGCTGCCTGTTCGTGCGCGCGTGGACCGTGACCAGGCGGGTCGCTTCTTTGTCGGCAAGCTCGAGCGAGTCCTCGTCGATCGTGGCCATGCGCCGGCCGGCCCGCAAGGCGGCCAGCGCCGGCGGGGGACCCGCGCGACTCACCAGCAACACTGAGACCCCCGGAGGGATCTCGCTCAATCCTTTTTCCAGCACCTCATAGAAGTGAGATGTGTCCGGCACGAGTTGGATATTGTCGAAGACGACCACGACGGGTGGCTTGAGTCTACCGAAGAGTTCCTCGAAGAACCGCCGCGCAAAGATCTCAAGGGCCTGGAGATATTCCGGGGTCAGATGCGGAAGCGGTCGGCGCGCACGCGGGGCGGCTTTTCGGCCGGCAAGACCGAGATAGTGAAAGAACGTCGCAAGGTCGGCGTCGCCTTCATCCACTTGGTACCAGAGTGCGCGCAGCTTGCGCGCACGCAGATACCCGGCGACCAGGGTGGTTTTGCCAGAGCCGGGCGGCGCGGTGATCCAGACGATGGGGCGCTTGCGCGCCTGATCCAGCCGGCGATACAGCCGCTTCCGCTCAAGGATGAGCGGTAACGAGGGGGGGCTGAGTTTGGCCAGCCCGGCAGGACGGCGACGAGGACGCGATGATTGGGCCATCGGGCTCTCCCCAGGATGGTCTTAGACGCGAATGGTCTCACGTCCGTTGGCCACACGCAAGAAAATCAATAATCGCTCGTTGACTCGCTCCTGCGCTGGGGCTAGTATGACACCCCTACGGACCGCTGCCCTCCCTCCGAACATTGGAATGATCGAACGTCATGGCATTGCAACTTCAGGGTCATGGCCTGCATGATACCGACATGTGTGACGCTGTGAAGCGCTTAGGCCACGCAGCGCAGGTCTGTCGGCTCGTCTTTGTCCTGATCCTCAGTGTTTCATCCACTGCTCACGCCGACGGCTTCCGCAATCCGTTTCAGGGTGCCGCGGCCAGCGCGCAGGGCAATGCCTTTGCGGCGCAAGCCGACGACCCCACCGCCATCTTCTATAACCCGGCCGGGATGACTCAACTCCACGGCCTCCAAAATGCGGTGGGGGTACAGTTCGTCAGCGTGAATGTGAACTACACCAGCCCAACCGGAGTGAAGACCCAGAACGAACGCCCCTTCCCGATCGGCCTGCCGCCACCGGGCCAGTTTTTTCTCACGGCCAATCTTAAGGATCTCGGCGTCCGCGCGCTGGGGGATCTGTCGGTGGGCTTGGGCTTCCTGAACCTCTACGGCTTCGCGCTGAAATATCCGGAGAGCGGGCCGTTCGCGTCCTCCGTGACCTTCGCGCAGTTGCCGCTGCTGGATATCAAACCGACGATGGCCTACAAGCTCACCGACGATCTGTCGGTCGGCGCAGGGTTCCTGTGCGGAGAATCGGGCACGTTCCTGGGCTGGATTACCTGCGGCTCAGGCTCCGGGAGTTTCTTGAGCCGGAAAGCCCTGGGCATCGACCTCGCGTACCAAGCCATCTTGTTCGAGAAGCGCACCGTGACAGGCAACCCCGATCCAAATGCGGACGGCACATACAAGACGACCAACCATGTCGGTTCGGTCACCCTGCGCGTGAATTTCTGACCTGCTCTCGCTCCAAGCCTCATTACATATCACGGGATACAGACCCACGCACACAGCGGCGTGGTCGGTGATGGTCTTACTGCCGGCGGGCGGCCGCGCGGCGGCCGAGTACCCATTGCTGGTGCGACGGGCGCGCGCGACGAACTGTCAGGACACACGAGGGGTCAACCGACTACTCACGCTACTCATGGAGTTCCAGCTCCCACTGGAGCCTTCTCGCGCGGCGTTTCTCCCCCACCTCCCTGGCCTTCCGGAATCTGATCCAGCTTGTAGAAGTCGGTCGGGTCGATTCGTGGCGCCGCGGTCTGGGTCGGCTCCGTGCCTTTGGCGAACAGCTCCACGACGCCGCCCTGTTCATCCTGATCCGACGCCTGGAGCGCGGTCGAGGGATCGACCTTCACAAAGATGACGTCGTCGGGAATTTCGAAGGGGACCACCGGAAGCTGCTTCAGCGCCTCTTTCATGAAGTTGATCCAGATGGGCAGCGCGGCATGGGCCCCCGATTCCGTCTCACCGAGCGACCGCCGATCATCGAACCCCACATAGGTGCCGGCGACCAGATTGGGCGTCGCGCCGATGAACCACGCGTTGATGAAATCGTTCGTCGTCCCGGTCTTCCCGGCAATCGGGCGATCGATCGATTTCGCCGCCTGGCCGGTCCCCCGTTGAATCACATCTTCCATCATGTTGGTAATCAGGTACGCGGTCTCTCTCGACACGACCTCATGCGGTTCAACCGCCGCCTGTTCGAGCGTCTTCCCGGTATTGTCCTGCACACGGGCGATCGAATACGGCTCGGCCCGCATCCCCTGATTGGCGAACACGCCGTAGACGGATGTCAGCTCCAAGAGTCCCACGCTCGAGGAGCCAAGCCCGAGCGACAGATCGGCGGCCAGCGGGCTGGTGATCCCGACAGTCTTCGCGAACTCGATCACGTTCCGCACACCGACTTTGTCCAGCAGCCGGACCGTGGCGAGATTGTGGGAATGGACCAGCGCGTCGCGGAGGCTGACCATGCCGTGAAACTTTCTCCCGTAGTTTTCCGGCTTCCAGATTTTGTCTTCCTCTTCCTGCTCATACACCACCGGAGCATCCAGGACCAGCGTCGCGGGGCTCATGCCCTGATTCATCGCCGTCGCATAGATGACCGGTTTGAACGCCGAGCCGGGTTGGAGGTGGGCCATCACCGCCCGGTTGTACTCGCTGCGCGCGAAATCGTACCCGCCCACCAACGCCCGGATGGCGCCCGTCTTGGGATCCAGGGCGACCAGTCCTCCTTCGACGATCGGGGTCTGTTCCAACCGGAGATGAAGGCCCTCGCGATCCACCTTCTTGATCGCCACCTCGATCACGTCACCGGGTTTCAGAAGCAGTTTCGGGTTCTGAATGACCGTCACGTCCGCGATCGGATCGGGCCCCTTCAGCCGCCGGCGCGCCCAGGCGAAATCATTGAATGTCATTTTGGCCGTGGCCGCCCCCACTTGCACCAGCACGTGATCCTTGGCGAGCTTCCTGACGACGCCCTCCGTGAGATCGCCTTCCTTGAACATGGGCGGGGAATGAGACGGCGGAACGGTGAGCGTCGCCACATCGACCGTGCGGAGCGGCCCACGCCAGCCTTGGCGCTTATCCAGTTCTCGTAGACCGTTGAGCATCGCGGCCTCAGCGGCCTTTTGCATATCGAGATTGAGCGTGGTGTGGACTTCGAGCCCGCCTTTGTAGACCATCGCTTCGCCGTACTTCGCGACCAACAGCTGGCGCACATACTCGACGAAGTACGGCGCGATATGCTCGACACCGGGGCGCCGGAAGTTCATCGGCTCCGCCAGCGCCTGCTCCCGATCCGCCGCAGCGATGAACCCGGCATCCTCCATCCGAGCCAGGACGTGCTCTTGTCGCTTACGCGCCCGTTCCGGCGCCTTGAACGGCGAAAAGTTGTTGGGCGATTTCGGCAACCCGGCGAGGAATGCCGATTCAGCCAGCGTCAGCGTAGACAGCTCTTTGCCGAAATAACTCTGCGCGGCGGCGGCAAGCCCGTAGGCCCCCTGGCCGAAATAGATCTGATTCAAATACAGCTCGAGAATCTGATCCTTGCTCAACACCAATTCCATCTTGTAGGCCAGGATCAACTCCCGCACCTTCCGATCGAAGGTCCGTTCGGACGACAGAAAGAGCGAGCGAGCCAACTGCTGAGTGATCGTACTGGCGCCCTCCACTTTCCTGCCGCCATGCCGGAGATTCGTCCAGGCGGCGCGGAGAATGCCGACGACATCCATCCCAGGATGCTCGAAAAACCGCACGTCCTCGACGGCAATGACGGCCTGAATGAGCGGCTTGGGGATCTCGCCCAAGGGGGTGAGGATGCGGCGCTCGATGAAGAATTGGCCGACCACTTGCCGATCATCGGAATACACGCGGGTGACGAGGCTCGGCTGATAATTTTGGAGGAGATCCAGCGGCGGCAGGTCCTGCGAAAAATGCCACAGCACGCCGGCGACGGTTCCGCCCCCCAACAGAGCGAGGAAGACCGTTCCCAGGATCGCGACATGCCACCAACGCCGGCGCCGGGGCGCAGGCTCACGCACTTCGACGAAGCGATCGCTATCCGGCATCGGGTGATTCTCCAGAGAAGGCTCTTGTCGGAAGGACAGGCCTTTTCACCTTACAATGAGGGTCTCTAAAACTCAAGCCGCGGACCATTCATCATCGCGAGCAGCCGCACGGATCTTCGCTTGTGACAGGCATGACGCTTCGGGTATACTGATGCCGACGCCTTCTTCCGAGGCGTCTTTTTTTTCGGGCCCGGCGAATTGTCCGGGCAGATCGCTGAAGGAGATCATCCAATCGCTATGGAACAGCACATGACCGCAACAGCCGCCCATCCGACTCGTCGCCCGCCGCAAGGCCGGCGCGGCGACATCCGCAACATCGCCATTATCGCCCACGTCGACCACGGCAAAACGACGCTGGTGGATGCCGTGCTGCGCCAAACCCATGTCCATCGAAAAATCGACGACATGGGCGAGCGCATCATGGACTCGATGGACCAGGAGCGCGAGCGGGGCATTACGATCCGCGCCAAGAACGCGAGCGTCACGTACAACGGCGTCAAGATCAACATCGTCGATACGCCCGGCCACGCCGACTTCGGCGGTGAAGTGGAACGGACGCTGCGCATGGTCGACGGCGTGCTGATCCTCATCGATGCGAAAGAAGGGCCGATGCCGCAGACGACCTTTGTCCTGCGCAAAGCCTTGGCGCTCGGCCACCGGGCGATCGTGGTCATCAATAAGATCGACCGCCCTGATGCCGTGATCGACGACGTCGTCAACCGCACGTTCGATCTCTTCGTCCACCTCGGGGCCACGGACGAACAGCTCGATTTCCCGATCGTCTACACGGCGGCCATCAAAGGCGTCGCCACGCTGGACATCAATAAACCAGGCACGGAGATCGCGCCGCTGTTGGATACGATCCTTGCCCACATCCCCGCTCCGGCCATTAGCGCCGAGGCGCCGCTGCAGATGCTCGTGTTGGCACTCGCACAGGATTCGTATAAGGGTAAGATGGGCATCGGAAAAATTCAGTCCGGCTCCATCGCACGCCGTCAAAACGTCGTCTATATCACGAAAGACGGCAGCCACCTGGAGGGCAAGGTCTCCGACTTGGCCGTCTTTTCGGGGTTGGACCGCACGGACGTGGAACAGGCGGACGCGGGAGAAATCGTGGCGGTGGCCGGATTGGAGGCCATCAGCATCGGCGACACGATCGCGGACTCGGAGCAGCCGCTGGCCCTGCCGCGGGTGTCGATCGATGAACCGACCGTCCAGATGACCTTCTCCGTCAACAACAGCCCGTTTGCCGGCCGTGAAGGGAAATTTCTGACCTCGCGGCATGTGCGAGAGCGGTTATTCAAAGAACTCGAGACCAACGTCTCCCTGCGGGTGCAGGAGACCGACAGCCCCGACCGGTTCTTGGTGGCGGGCCGCGGCGAGCTCCACCTGGGCGTGCTGATCGAGCAGATGCGACGCGAGGGGTATGAGCTGCAGGTGTCGCAACCGGAAGTCATCCTTCATCGGGAAGAGGGGAAAGTCTCTGAGCCCTACGAAGAACTCGCGGTGCAGGTGCCGTCGGAATACCAAGGCACGGTCATTGAGGAAATCGGACGCCGGCGCGGCGAGCTGCGGCACATGAAACTGGTCCATTCCGAGGGCAACCTCAGCGAGATGCATCTGGAGTACCACATCCCGACGAGAGGGATTATCGGGCTCAAGAACCTCCTGCTCGCGAAAACACGCGGCACCGTGATTATGCACCACGTCTTCAGTGCCTACGAGCCGGCGGACGAACGCGACTTGATGATCGCTCCCCACGGGTCGTTGTGCGCCTATGAGGACGGCACGAGCAACGCATACGGCTTGTTCATGATTCAGGAACGCGGCAGCCTCTTCATCGGGCCCGGTGTCGAGGTCTATCGCGGGATGGTCGTGGGAGAGAATAGCCGCGATGAAGATATGGACGTCAACGTGTGCAAGGCAAAGCATCTCTCCAATATGCGGGCGTCAGGGTCGGACGAGGCACTCGTCCTCACCCCTCCCCGCCAGATGACACTCGAGTTTGCCCTGGAGTATATCGGCCAGGATGAGCTGGTCGAGGTGACGCCCCAGCATCTCCGAATCCGAAAGCGGCTCTTGAATCCGGAAGACCGACGAAAAGCCCGCAAGAGCGGAAAATAGACTGTCCGGCACCGGTGGGTGGTTCCCTTGCTCCCGGAGCCCGCACTTCAGAAAGTGCTCGCTCGACGGCCGCAGTCGGAACCACCCACCGATGCCGGACATTAAATGGAAGAGAGATAGAGTGGACGCGCACAGTGGGGGATCAGCCGGACCACCCCGCCTGATAATTTTGAGAGCCGATGAAGATCCGCAAGAAAGGACCCAAGCCCTCTGCTCACCGCCCCCCGCTCTATTTCATTGGGTATCGGGGAGCCACGCCGGCTCCCGATGAACTCACAGCCTGGTTTGATCTTGAATATGGCGGTCCGCTGACACTCAGTACCGTCACGGGCGCGCCCGCGTCGTGGCATGCGAAGCATGGACCCTGGACCGCCCATCTGGTGATGCCCTTCCCTGCTGAACAGACTGCGCGCATGGCGGAGCAGCTCGCCTGGGAACACAAGACGATGGGAGCGGTGGCGCCATCCGTGGTCGCGCCAACGGAGATGGCCGATACGATCCTCCTGGCTGCCCGGCTGTCGCGAGGCCTGACCTTGCTGACCCAGGGCACCGCGTTCGACCTCACCACCCAGGCTTATTTGAACCCGTCCGATTGGCAGGATCGCGCACTGAACATCTTCCAGACGCGCGATCACATCACGGCAGTCCAGGGCGAGGCTCCGGCCGACTCACGGACCTGGTTCCATACCCTGGGCCTCAGCAAGTTCGGGCTGGATGAACTGGAACTCTTCCAGCCGGCTGGACTTCCCAGCACCGCATCAATTGACCTGCTTCTGGCAGTCGTGGACGAGGTCCTCCGAAAAGGACAGAATCAGAAGGTCGGGACTTCGTTGGACGTTCCCTCTTCAGCCCGCACGGTCCGATTCGTGAAACATCGGACTGCGACTCCATTAGGAAGGTTGCTGACTCTACGCGAATTGGCGTTCGACTAAGGCAGTCTCAGTCGATCCCGAGTTGCCGGCACAAACGGGACAGGTAGGTGGGATTAAGCCCGAGCGAACGGGCGGCCATGTGCTTCCTGCCGCTGGCTTTGGCGATCGCCGCCTCGATCACCGCCTTCTTGTGGACCTCCAGCGAATCGTGGAACGGCAGGTCTGTCGGCGAAGCTGTGGACTCTGAGGGGGTGCGGGACACACCGAGCCCAATATCCTTCGGACGGATCGTAGGGTCTCCCGCCAGAACTACGGCTCGCTCGATCACGTTCTCGAGCTCACGGACGTTGCCGGGCCAATCGTACTGCTGGAGAAATTCCAGGGCCTCGGGGCTCATGGTCAGTGAGCGTTTCAGTTCCCGGTTGTACCGTTCGAGAAACAGGGTCGCTAATGCGGGGATGTCTTCTTTGCGTTCTCGCAATGGAGAGAGGGTGATCGTGACGACGTTGAGACGGTAAAAGAGATCCTTCCGGAACCTTCCCGTTCGGACGGCCGCTTCGAGGTCCTGATTTGTGGCGGCGATGATGCGAGCATCGACATGAATAGGGTGCGTCCCGCCCACCCGCTCAAAGGTGTGATCCTGGAGCACACGCAGCAATTTCGCCTGCAATTCCGGTTTCATGTCGCCGATCTCATCTAAGAACAGCGTGCCGCCGTTCGCCTGTTCGAAAAGCCCCTTCTTCTGCTGAATTGCGCCGGTAAATGCGCCTCGCTCGTGACCGAACAGCTCACTTTCGAGCAAATGCTCGGAGAGTGCCACGCAATTCACCGCTCTGAAAGGTTTTCGCGCGCGCGCGCTCCAAGCATGGATGGATCTGGCGAAGATCTCTTTCCCCACCCCACTTTCCCCCAATAAGAGGACGGTCACGGGCGTTGCAGCGGCCTTCCGAGCCATCCGAATAGCCTCCTGCATGACGGAACTCTCGCCGATTAGAATCCGGTACCGTTCTTCGACCTCGTTCTGTAAGTAGGCCTTCTCTTCCTGCATCGTGGAAAACAGTCGCGCGTTGCGAAGAGCCACCGACGCGTGGGCTGCAAAGGCTGAGATCAGCTCGAGATCTTCCTGGACAAACCGTTTTTCTTTATTGGTGTTGAGCACCTCGATGACGCCGATGAGCCGTTCACCATCCAGCAGCGGGGCAGCCAGAATCGACCGCGTCTTAAATCCTGTGAGCGTGTCGATGTTGGCATAGAATCGCGGATCGTGCTGGACATCATTTACCACGATCGGGCGTCGTTCTTTCGCCACCAAGCCGGCAATCCCTTGTCCCGGCCTCAAACGAACTTCCTTGAGCTTTTCGCTGCCAGGCCCGAAGGGGAGCCAGAACACCAGTTCACCGCTATGCGGATCGACGAGAAGCAGGCTGCTCCCATCGGCGCGAAAGAGTCGGCTGACAGTGTCGAGGATCAACTGAAGGAGATGCTCTTGGACAAGGGACGACGTGAGGAGGTGGCTCACCTCAAGAAGCGCAGCCAATTGCTCGCGGGATTGGCTCGTGGGTACGGGATGGAAGCCGAGCAGGCGGTCCATGGCCGCACGCACCAGCGGGTTCTTTTCAAAGACCAGCCCAAGGCAACAGCCCGCGTTTCCCGTCCCAGACCTTTCGTGTCCTGCGTGGCCGATCCATACCGTGCGACCATGCAACCAAAGGTCTTGATCCTCAATCGGCAGGTGACACTCAACGCGGGCGTGCTCTTCCAGGAGTTGCTTGGGAGGATGCGTGAGCGGACCTGGTAAAGCCAGACACATACCGCTGAAAGAGAGGTCGTGCACCCGCGCCTCCCCGCTGCTAAGCACAGTCACCCCGCGACCGTCACGCAGGCGGAAGGGCACTAAGAAGGATCGTTGAACGCGAGCATCTCTACGTCGCTCAGGCCCCGCATACTCTTGAAACGCCATGGTTACAACCCCCGCAAAGCTTGAGACTGTAAGCTGGTCATGATAGGGGCGCAATTGTAGCAAGCCCCCTCTCCACAAAACAACCGGCCTCCGTCCCTCACACCTTATCGAGTTAGATAAGTACCTATCTTCCTAGATAGCTCAGGAACCTCGCCAGGAGCTTCGTTGCCCTTCACTTTCCTGAACCGTCTTCAACAAATCAACCTGCAACTTCCAGCAGTTACGGCACTTCCACGTAAGCCTGATCGAACGAGGATCATAAGGGCACTTCGCTTGCTGAATCACTGGGGCAGGAGGGCGGGACATGGAAAACAAAACCCCCAGGACGGAGACGGAGAGCAGGCAGGCGATGAGAACTTATCCCGGTCTCTTGATCAGCGCACTTTTGGTCGTTTTCGCTTCTTTCTCAGGCAACGCTCAAGGCATGGAGCCGGAAAAGCATGAGAGCACCGGCGCGGTGACCACGTTCGTAAGCGCAACCTCAACGGCCGGCGAGATCATCAGCGTCTTGGGGCTGAACCCTGGTGAGTCGCTCCAATCACGCGGTCGTGTCAATGGACCGGTCGCCGAACGAAAAGATCCCAACATGGGAACCACCATATCTCCTCTCGATCATCATGCCCATGCAGCACATCGGCTCTACGCGACCAAGGGTTCATTCGCCTTCGTGGAAATCGGAGAGTACAAGCAGTCCAAGAGCGATTACTTGAAAGCAGCGGCCACAGGGTCCTCATCACTCCCCGGCATTACGGTAGGCATCGGGTTCCGGTTCTAAGCCAATGGACTGTCAGGAACGAGAGAATCGTGCGATCAGGAAGAGCGGTCAACAGGCTGAACGGTCTCTCGTGGCACGCGCCAGAGAGCAAGTGGCGAGAGAGAAGCAAGCGGGCATCGCAATCATCCACCAGGCCTTGTCTCCGTTGGTGAGAGAGGCCCCTATTACATTACACAGGAGGTGCACAATGAAACGGCTTTCACTTTCAACATGCTTGTTCATGATGACCGGACTTCTGCTGTTCGGTTGCAGCGGCCTTCAGGAAATGTGGGAAGGCCCGGGAGCTGAGTCCTTTCACCCGAAATCTATTGCGGTATTGCCGGCGATGGTCGGCCAGTACGAAGGCGCGCGGGAAGAGGTCCAAGACGTGCTGGCTGCCTTGCTCCAGAAAAAGTCCCAGTACGAGCGGGTGGCGGGCCCTGAACAGGTGGCATCAACTTTCCAGGCCTCCAAGGAGGCGTACGACAATCTGATCGCCTTTAACTCCAAACTCGAGGCCACCGGCCAGGTGGACAAAGAAGCTGCCGCCAAACTGGGACGAGCGCTGAATGTCGATGCGCTGTTGGTTGCCAAGGTCAACGTGTGGGAATACACGCGCGTGGAAGGGGACAACCTAGCCAAGGTTGGACTCGGGTTCCGCTTGATCGACTCGAACAAAGGCCTCATCGTCTGGAAAGGCCGGCATCAGAAGACCAAGAGTTACATGTTCTTCAAACCCAGCTTGAAAGACGTGGCCGAGGACTTAGCCGCGCACATGCTCAAGTATCTCCCAAGCTGACACGTGGAACCGGAGTCTATCTCCCTACCCAACAGGGAGATGGCGAGGTGAGGTCGGACAGAACCCCTGACTCTCCTCCTGTTCAGGCGGTTTCTGTCCCCTCACCAAGCCTCGTGGCTTGCCTCACCGCACAATTCAACTCAACGCGGAATACCAGTCTCTCCCCGGCTCAAACAATCTTATCCTCCTGGAGAAGTCTCTTATCCTTCGAGATAAGAAATCAGTTCATCATCGCCCCACCTTTCAACCCGTCCGAAGCTGAGCATCCGCCGAGCCGATCGCAAAATCAATCACTTCTCCTGTCGTCTCGCGTGCCATGAGGAAGACGCTCGTAGCGGCACCTCCCTTGCTGAAACATCCCAGTGAGAACGGACGCACGGCAAAGAAACCAGTTCGGAAGCTAAGGAGGCCACCATGATACTCATCGCCGCTCTGCTCATCTGGGGACTGTTCCTCATGTTCGGCTATCTGATCGGCAGTGCATTCGTCGAGGGCTGATTTACTCCATCTAACAACGGAGGGAAACACCATGGTGTGGGGAATCATCACAGCAGGCATCACACTGTACTCACTGTTGACGCTGGTACTGAAGGCTCTATGGACCAAAAGGTCCTCTTAACTTCCGAAGAGCAGGCGTCTGGGAACGCCGGGTCGAGCCCGGCAACCTGGCCAAGGTCGCGGCAATGGGCAAGACCATCCATTCCAGGATCTACGGTGAGGATTATGAAAAGAGGCAAGTGTTGCAGGCATCTCTAGAAACAGAAGCATTCCAGCATGGGCTGGAGGAGGTGAGTTATGGCCAACATGGGTGCACTCCTCATCGTGTGTCTCATTCTGATGTCTCTCCTTCTGATTTCGTGACGTGAAGGCGGTAGCGGAGACTGAGGAGCGAGCAGCATTCTCCCGGATATGCCCTTTCTCTAGGTGGGAGAGGGCGTGGGTGAGCTGGGATGGAGCGGAGCGATCCATCTCACTAAAGGTCGTACCGGAGTTGGCTTGACCAAACTGCGCGCGCTGTGCTTCCGTATGCAGCGATGCGATCGCTAAGGATCAGTGTCCAAGCCATACGACGAATACTCAGCGTATTCATCTGCATCGGCCTCATTGGCGCCGTGTGGCTCTTTCTCAAGGAGAAACTGGAAGCCCTCAGACCGCCCGCCCCCGTTCACGCCGCCTTGGGCCAAACTGGAAGACCGGGCATCACGGGACTCGCACTCACCACCTACACCCGCAAGGACCGAAAAAAGCTGTCGATCAAAGCGGACAAAATCGAAACGCGGCGGCGAAAGCTCGGGCACTTGGTCATCAGCCCATTGCGCGAGGCCATCCTCGAGAATGTCCTGATCGAATCCTACCGCTATCGCAATGAGCAGGAGGAACAGGACAACGGCACGGTCAACGACGACGCGGCCCTGTCTCTCCTCCCCTTCGGCGACACGTTGAAGAAAATATTGACGTCCGAATTGGAGGGGGTGTCACGCGCAACCATCCACCGGATCAAAATCATCAACTACCGGGATGAGAGCCAGTTCCTCGTGCTGGTGGCGGATGAAGCCACCATGTCTCCCACGGTTCACGAGGTCGCGTTCAAGGGCCACTTCGTGCTGACCACCCTGGCCGGCGAGACACTGGAGGCGCAGGAAGCCCACTGGGAGGCCGGCCGGCAGATCTTCAAGGTTCAGGGAACCTATCGACTGAAAACTGGGACGGGTGACATCCGGGGACGCCGGACCGCCTTTTCCGTTGATCTTGACGGCCGGATCACGCAATACGAGTTCCAAAAGGAGTCTTAGGGCACGCTAAAGGAGTGAAACTCTGAGTCAAAATTTCCCTTAGTGTCACTGACGTTCATAAACATGAAGTAGGAACCCGAGGGCAAAGCAGTGGCGGGAGATCTGGAGGCGGTGACAGCAGCCCCACTGCCGCTAAGTGCGAAAGCACTGGTGCCAAAGGAGAGCGGACCGAACACAGAGATCTGGATCGAACCGCTATTGATCCCGGAACATTCGTCGCGGAATACGATTGTAAGGGGGGCGGTACTCGCGGCATTCCCGATCGGCAGAGAGGTTTTATCGATCACCGGGTCGGTGATATCGGTATTGGTAGTCGTCCCGTCCGGGTAGATGCTGCCAAAGGTCGGGTCGGGGAAACAGGAGCCAATGTCATTGTTGGACGTAAAAGTCGGGCGAAAGTCTCGCACATTCGGAACCAGGCCAAAGAATTTGGTGAGATCTAACCGGAAGGGGTCTGCCCCTGGCTCAACCGGAGGGATGGAAATAATCGTGCTCACCCCGTCTAACGACGTCCTGATTTCGACCAGACGTGACCGGATCTTGGCCTCATCCAACAAATCTGCTTGCTGAACAGACACGGGATCGTCCGGATCGAAGAAGGCAAAGAGATCATCGCGCTGATCGTCGGTCTCCGCCCGGATGAAATCCGACCCGGCCAAATAAGCATTGATCCCCGCTCGAACTTCCTCTTTCGCCGCAGCAAGTAGCGTCGAAGCACCGGCTGCCGGCGTGAGCAAGGTCTGATCGTTCGCGAACAAGTCAGTGAGCAGATTGGCATCCAGGTTCAGCCGGTCCTTTTCATTCATATCGTCAATATCCACATTCGCATTGTAGGCGAGCAGGACCAGCGATTGGGCTTTGAGGGCGCGCAACGCGGATTCGTACAGCTTGACGTCGCCAAAATCGATTTCTATCGGAGATGTGGCGTCTCGACTGATCTCTGCGGTGGACAGAGTCAGCGAAAAGGTGCTTGTGACCCTGGCCAAGTTCGCCAATGCGCCGTCAATTTCCGGGATCAGGACGGTTTGCAGATAGGCCTGGAGATTCTGGCCCGTCGGCGCGTTGGAGGGCAAGAGGAGGTGGCCTGTGGCGTCCTCAGGAAAGATGGGAACAATCTCGTTGAAGAGGTGTTTGACCGTGCCGCCACCACCACTGACAATCAACCCAAACCGGCTCAGAAGCTCGGCCATGCTGTTGTTATTGGTGCCCACGCCATCGTCGGGATTTTCATAGAGCCGCGCGATGCGCGTGAACGCGTGGAAGGCGTTGGCCGTCTGGTTCGTGACGTCGATGTTGAGGGCTTGCTGAAAGTCATCATCGGCGCTGCTGACTTGGTAATTCGGGTTGGCCAGCTTGGCCCGCCCGCTGGCGATCCGGCTGAGTGCGGGCGGACCCAGCGCGATAGACACCGTCGCCGACGTTCCAGCGGAGATATCCAGCGTCGCCTGCCCCTGAAAAAGGATGGTCCCTGCCGCATCCGCCGCGCTCGCGGTAAAGCTCCGATTCGTCCCCGCCGTCACGTTCATGCTCAGGGACACGGTGGATTGTCCAGGGGTGACCGAGACGGACGCGGCGATCGGCTGAGCAATGTCGCTCGCCGTCACGGCGACCGAAATAGTGACCACCCCGGTCGGGACGGCTGCGGCTGCGCTCGCAGCCGAGGTGGTAGAGGCCGTGAACCCGCCGACATGCACCGTGACCGTGGAAACCGGACCGGAAGCAGCCGGCGAAGGACTACCTTGGCTACAGGCAACAAGAAGCCACAGCCCGACGAGCGGGAGTGCCAAGCGGTGGATCATTTGGGCACCTTCATGATGGTTCCGGCTCCAGAAACTCCAGCGGCAAACTCAGAGAAATACACATGAGTGCTATCGAAAGCCAGCCGGTTGGGTACATCCAACCCGCTGGCCAGCGTGACCACCGTACCTCCGTTCACCGACACCTTCTTCACCGTGCCTCCCCCGGAGGTGACGGGCATATTCTCGACGAAATAGACGTAGCTATTGTCGAGGCGCATAGCTATGGGAAAACTAACGTTGAAGCGTTGGCCGCTGGCCAGCGCGAAGACGCTGCCTCCAGGGTCCAACGGCACTTTTTTGATCATGCCGCTCCCAATTGAGAAACCGGCTTCGCCAAAGTACACAAATGTGCTGTCGACGGAGACTGTAGGCTGTGGAGTAAACAAGCCCGTTGCCAGGTCAGTCACGGCCCCCCCCCCAAGGGGAACTTTCCTGATCTTGCCGCTTCCTATTCCTATTTCACTGAAATACAGAAACACGTTGTCAACGACTGGGCCACCAAAAGGAAAGTTCAGTCCGGTCGCTACATTCGTCTCCGATCCTCCACCAACTGGAACTTTGCCAATCCTGCCGGTCCCACTCGTTGATCCGAGGTCAACAAAGTAGACAAAGTTGGCATCGACAGTTCCTCCAACCGGGTTGACTAAACCGGTGGACACCAGGGTCGTGACGGTTCCATCTGTCTTGGAGATTTTCTTCACAGTCTTTGCGATACCGTTTTCAACAACATAGATCGACGTGCTATCGCTCGCGAAGGCCGAAGGAAAATCGAGGTTGCTGGCCAGAGTCGTAACCGTACCTCCGTTCTTCGGGATTCTCTTGACGGTGCCGGTTCCGGGTGTCGGCCCTCTTTCTGTAAAGTAGACAAAGGAATCATCTACACCGAGCCCCTGAAGCTGATTCAACCCGCTCACCAATGGAAGGAGAGTGGTCGATGTAGTGAAGGACCACACCACATCGGACGCCAAGGCCACTCCCGTTTGGTCTTTCATTCCAGTCGTCAGCCTCACAGTGTAGGCCGTGCTGGCTCCCAACCCGCCAGGATTGAAGGTTGCGGTTTTCGTACCGGGGTCATAGCTGACTGAGCCTTGAACCGTAAAGCCGGACTGATCGGTCATGGTAAACGTACTCGTGGTGATCGTGCCGGTATCCATGTCGGTGTTGAAGATGGCCGTGACGGTCGCATTTGTCGGGACATTTGTCGCGCCACTGTCGGGGTTGCGAGCGACCACTTCCGGCGGGAACCCAATCCCGACCCCCGTGACGCTGGCCAACGTGATGGTGATTGTGACTGGAATGCCGGTGCTGAGATTCACCCCAGTTGCGGTGCCCATGAAGATGACGGCGCCGGCTGCGTTCAATGCCGACACGGTGAGCGTCCGGTTGGACCCGGCCCGGACGTCGAGGTCGATCGCAATCGTTTGGCCGCTCGCTGGATTGCTCACCGCCTGCTCCACTCGTTGTGGCGGGCTGATATCCGGCGCGCTCACTTCCACCCGGATCAACGCGATGTCGGCCACGCCCGCGGCCCAGGCTTCCGCGCGAACGGGAAACCAGTGTCTGATTTGCGCCCAGAGGCGGTGGAACTCCGTCGGAGCCTCGGCTGTCTGGCCCGCCATCACGAGATTCAGGGTGACGGGAGCCGTCTCCGGGGGAGACCCACCGCCACACCCGGCCAGGAGCACGAGGCCCAGCGCCAAGGTCAGCCAGTGACACACCAGGCTTGGTGCACCAGGCTTGGCGCACCCTTCTTGAGACAGATTAGTCTCGCAAGCGTGGGGACTGCTGCAACTCATGGGAGCCTGATCCCCAAGGTGATTCGACTTGTGGCCGCTGGATTCACCTCCGGCGGCGCTGCTCCTGACACGACAGCCGGAGGAGTCACCGGCGTCGTGGGGGCTTGGGTTCCTCCGGAATCTGTGCCGCCCGGCTGACCTCCTGAAGCGACCGGTGTCGGAGCCGGTGCCGGCAGAGCCGGCGGTGCTCCGACAGGCGCATTGCCCCCGGTAGCTTGCAAGACCTCTTTCGGCGACTCCGGCTTAGGAGCATCCTTGACCTCGGTCGACTTGATGGCCGTGGCTGCCGAGGCGGCTGCCGGCGCGGTCGGCGCCATAATGGCCGGCGGCATCGGCGGGAGACCGGGCGGGGCGATCGAAAATTGTCCAGGATTCACTAGGACGGTCTGGCCGGCAGAGGTTAAACTGACCGCCCCCGATGTGCCGATATTGGCCACGCCGGTCGCTCCGCCGGGAAGTTGGGCCAGCGTTTCCCCCGAGAACGCAACCGGTCGGACTTGCGGCGTGCGCGCGCGTGCCCCAACCTGCGCCGGCTTCTCTTCTTCAATCCAGACCACAAAGTACGTTCCGCGTGCAGCGGCAACAGCGGTCGGCGTATGCACTTCAAACTTCGACCCCGCTCCCTCGAAAATGCGCCCCACGAGCGCGCGGATCTTGCCGCGCACCAAGTTCGCCACGAGACTGCGCATGTTCCGATCCGGATCGTAGATCTGTTCCGTGATCTCCACGCGGCTGTTTTCACCGACTGTGAGCAGGGTATCGTCCAGGAACAAGGCCCTGGTCTTCGACGCGCGCTGCGTCTCAATGACGGCGCGAAAGAACACGTCATCATGCTGTTTCACCGAGACCGCAGCCGGCGCGCCGCTGTGCTGCACGAGGACTTTCCCTTGCACGGTGGTAAAGGTCCCGATCGCCTCAGGATTCGCCCCCGCAGCGTGAGAAGTCCACACCGCCAGTACGAGCACTCCCGTACAAAGCCGAATGCCTATGGACAACTGTGCCGTCATCTCATACTCCTTGTCAGTTCGCTAATCACTTAATCACACAATCACTGAGTCACTGCATCATCTAAAATTGCCCGCCCAGGGTCAGCGACACGACGCTTCGCGCGTAATCGAAGGCAGCGATGTTCACCTGATCCCTCGTATACGAATACTGCAACGCCAGCCGGAGCTGCGAGGTCAAGTCACGGCTAAGCGATCCGGTGAAGAAGTAGACGTCATCTTTGCGCTTTGTCGTGGGAGTGAAAGAAAACGAGTTCGGATTCTTGTAGTCCTGGCGGTAATAGTCGACGGCCAGGTCCGGTCTGATGGTGAAGATGGGGGGCAATCCGATTCCCGCAGAGGCCCGGTGGCCCGTATAGGTCCAGTCCGCATTCGTCGGCACTCCAGATATAGCGCTCGTCGGCGAACCCCCGCCCGTGCGGTCCGTGTCATAGGTGTAGCCGAGACGGACATTGCCCTTATTCTTGGCGAACAAGAAATACTGGGTCACGCCGGCCAGCCAGTTCTTGCCGTCGCGGGTGGAGTTGAAGCGGAACCGATCATCCTGAAAATCCTTATTTTGATACCGAAACTGGAACTGGGTGAAGGCGCTGCTTCCTTCGGCAAGCGTGATGATCGGCTGGATGGCATGGGAGAGCAGGTAGGGGTCTCTTCCCACGGTGACGTAATCGAAGACATACTGGAGGCGTACTTGCACCGGACCGATCTGACGCTGGATGTAGAACATCGGCGTGTGGTCCTGGACATCGAAGCTACTCAGGGACCGGTGAAAGTTCTGGTAGAAGCCGTAGCCCGCGCCGACCGTCCAGGTGTCTGTCTGAATCAGGCGGTATTCTCCACGCGCGAACAGCGCGGTGACAAAGTCGTCCTTTTTCGAGATGCCAGTGGCGCCTCCGGGCGGTTGCACCCCCAGCGGCAACAACACGACGTTCGAATCGTATTGGGCACTCACACTCACGTTCACATCCCACCGCTTCGGCCCCTTCGGTTTGGCCTCGGTGAGTTGCTGAAGAAACTCCCGTGCCGAGCGAGCCAGTTCCGATTGCGGTTCGGCTTCGATCACCGCTTCGAACTCGCTCTTGGCTTCGTCGAGCACACCTTGCCGATAATAGGCAATGCCGCTGTGATAATGGGACTCCGGAGCCAACTCCGGGCTCAGCGCCATCGCCCGAAACAAACGCTGAGGCGCATTTTCGAACGCACCCGATCCATTGTGAGCAAGTCCTTGGTAGTAATAAATCAGCGACTCGTCCGGCAAGATTTTCTCGGCGGCCGCCAAGCTGGCGAGGACCTCTCGATAGCGCCCCTGGTGATACTGCGCCATGCCTAAGCCGAGGAGCGACCGGCCTTCGGCGGGATGGGTGTTCAGAATCTGACGGAAGCGTTCCTCGGCGGCCCGATAGTTCTTGAGCCGGATCAGCGTTTGTCCGAGATAATAGCCGGCGTCCGGGTCTTCTGGATTGGCGGTGAGCGCCTGGGTGAACAAGCGTTCGGCTTCTTTGTATTGGCCCTCGCCATAGCGGATCAGCCCTTTTGACAGGTTCAGCTCGTAGGCTTGGGGATCAAGGGGGGATTGCGCTGCAGCGAGGTCTGTCAGGTCCCAGATGCTGCCCACCGCCAGGCACATCAACAATCCTGCGCGCAGCCACGAGCGTCGCGGTGCCGGCAAAAGTACAGCCATCAACTCTCCTCGCGCACGGTGAGCGGGGAAGCCCTTATAGTCCACTTCCTTAACAAGTTTCAAGCTGAAGTCTCCTCATCGACACTGAACTTTTTGTCGAGAGTTGGAGCAACGCTTATACCAAGTGAGGGGAACAAGTCTTTTGTGGAAACGCGGCTACAGACTCCGCAGTTTTACAGGGAAATTCTATACATCAGGCCAGGGAGTCTGTGACTCGCCTGTATCCGGTAAGGCAGGAAGAATATCGAAAGAGATATCCGGGATTCTCAATCTGGTATGGATATGCGCTCCACTTGACTGGGTCCCTGGCTCAGCATACTGTGCTCGCCACGCTGCACCACGGACGCAACGCCTCGAGAGCCCAAGCATGCCACAGACCTGGCTGGGCAAGACCAAGACGATCCACCGCCTGGGATTTGCCCTTTCGTCCGGTATCACGCTCGCCATTCTGTGTCTGGTGTGGATTGCTCCAACCCTGTTCACCCGCCTTGAGAACGTCTCGCTGGACCTTCGCTTCAAACTTCGTGGAACGCGCCCCGTCGGCTCGGACATCGTGATTGTGGCCATCGACGAGAAAAGCCTTCAGGAGGTCGGACGCTGGCCTTGGTCGCGGGACAAGCAAGCCGCGTTGGTCCGCGCCATCAGCGGAGATACTCCCAGAGTGATCGGGCTGGATATTCTCTATACCGAGCCGGAAGTCACGGAAACCTACCGCAATCTCACGGCGGTGATGAAAGAAGCCAAGGCGATCGGTTCTAACGGGACCCCGGTCGAAAGACTCCTCTTGCGGAAGATCGAGGATGCCGACACCGATGGAACACTCGCGCAGAGCCTCCGGATGTCTTCTCGCACGGTCTTGGCCCTTCCTCTGATCGTCCCGAAGACGGGAGGCGTCACTCGATCTCCTGAAAAAGCTCCCGAGGCGCCTGAGTACCTCCAGCGAGTTCAGTTCATGGTGGTCAGGGACATCCGTGGGGGACAGGCACTGGAGCCCTTCCAGGCTGCCAATCTGAATCCGCCGCTCCAGGCGCTCGCGGAGGCGGCACTGAGTCTGGGGCATGTGTACGGGATTCCCGATACGGATGGAGTGACACGGTTCGAATATCTGGCGTTACGGTATGGCGAGGACCAAGACTATTACCCATCGCTGGGGCTTGAGGTGGCACGGGCTTACTTGGGACTTCCGCGTGACCGGATGGACTTAGTATTGGGATATGGCGTCAAGCTGGGAAACGTGGACATTCCTGCGGATCAAAAAGCGCGCATGTTCCTCGACTATGCCGGGCCCGAGCGAAGCTTTCCTTATGTGTCGGCCACCGATGTCCTCCATGGGCGGGTCGATCCAGGAATCTTTTCCGACAAGGCGGTGCTCGTGGGAACCACCGCCCTGGGAACCTATGATCAGAAGGCGACCCCCTTCACAGCGAATTTCCCCGGGGTCGAGCAAATTGCGACGGTGGTCGAGAACATCCTCGACCAGAAGTTCCTGGAACGGACCCTGTGGTCCGCTCCACTGACTGCCTCCACCATCGTCCTGTTCGGACTCCTGTTGGGTTCTGTTCTTCCGCAGGTGAGCGCCCTGACCGGTGCGGGAATCGCCGGGGCGGCGCTGCTCGGCTACGTGGGAGCCGTGCAGTACCTGTTCGTTTCCCTCGGACTGGTGCTTGACCTGGTGACTCCGGTTTTGACGATCGGCCTCGTCTTTGTTGCGGTGACGGTGCTTCGCTTCATGACCGTCGAGAAGGAAAAGGACGAGATCAGAACACTCTTCACCCCGTACGTTGGGCCGCAGATCGTGCAGGAATTGATCAGGGATCCCAGCAAGGCGAGGGTCGGTCTGAGCCAACGTCGAGAGATCACCATGTTGTTCTGCGACGTGGTGGGGTTCACCACCTTTTGCGAACGACACGATGCGGACCGGGTCGTGAGTCAAGTGAACGAGTACCTCGGAGCCATGACCGAGGTGGTGTTCCACTGGAACGGCACGCTGGTGGATTTCATGGGGGACGAAGTGTATGCCTTTTGGGGCGCTCCTCTCGACCAACCCGACCATGCCGAACGTGCAGTGAAATGCGCGCTTCATCTGCGCAAACGTCTCGCCGAGCTGCAGGCGAAGTGGAACGCGGAGGGCAAGGTGCCGCTGGAGAACGGCATCGGGATCAATACCGGCGAGGTCTTGGTGGCGAACATGGGGGCCGAGGGCAAACGGATGAAGTACGCGGCGGTCGGCGACCATGTGAATCTTGCCGCGCGCGTCTCGGGGTTGACACGCAAATTCGGCATCCCCATTCTTATCACCGAACACACAGCGGCACAGATGAAGCGATTGGTCGAAGTTCCCGATACCCCGGACAACCGAGGGCGGCTGGGGCATGTCGCGCTGCACCTTCTGGCATCGGTGAAAGTGAAGGGGAAAGAAAAGCCGGTCGGAATCTACGCGCTGAAGGCGCTGGACCGATCTATACCCTCAACAATCGAAGAACCTGAGGTGACTGAAACAGTGCAGATGACTGAAAAATAATGCGTGAGCTACGACCCCCCTTGTCGGTGACCTTCTCCGCAATCTCTCGCCCCTAAGTCTTCCTGGCCAAGAGGCCTTGACGGTATTCTAGGCCTTCTGGGCCGTTGACAAACTTTCGGCGGCCAGGTTACAAAACTTAGGTTCGATCGAGAGAATCTCTTTAACCTAGGAGGAGGATGACAATGGCTGACGTGGCCGCAGAGATAAAAGTGGGCGATACCGCACCGGATTTCACGTTAAAGGATCAGGACCAGAAGGACGTGAAACTGAGCGAGTTCCACGGGAAGAAAAACGTGGTGCTGTGTTTTTATCCGCTGGACTGGAGTCCGGTGTGTCAGGGAGAGAACGCGTGCCTGAGTAACGACTTCCCTCAGTTCCAGGGGGCGAATGCCGAGGTGTTCGGCGTGAGCTGTGACAGCTTCTTTTCCCATAAGGCTTGGGCCAACTCTTTGGGCCTCAAGCATCGGCTGCTGGCGGATATGCACCGCACCACGTGCAAAGCCTATGGCCTGTACTTCGAGCCGCTGAACTGCGCGAAGCGCGCGACCGTGATCGTGGACAAGAACGGCAAGATCGCCTACGTGAAGGTGCAAGAGATCAAGACGGCGCGGGACGACAAGGACATCCTTGCCGCCCTCGCGAAGCTGAGCTAAACGTGAGGAAGGGCTGAGCGATGAGGACTGGGGACTGAGCGATATCTGCGCCGGTCACCTCAGTCCTCAGCACTCGGCCCTCAGCACTCGAAATGGGAACCGTCGAAGATGCACAGCTTTGAAACCTACCCGACCACTCATCTGTTCTCCAGCGGGAAGCTCCTCCTCGCTTGCGAAGGCAAACTCGAAGCCGACGAACTCGCGGCGCTGATTTCGGATCATCTCCTGAAGTAGTTGAGGCAGCGATCGCTTCCTCTTCTCTTCCTTGCCTCACGTGATCATTCGTGCTAGGTTGGTTCTCGATCGCGTAAGACCTCCTGGCCTCGGGGGCCGCAACCCTCGAATCGACAGAGAAGGCTTACGCGGTTTTTGTATTCCTACCCTTCCCGAAGGAAGCAAGAATCTCCCAGTCGAGTCGAATTGAGGGGATGGAGGTGCGGATCTGCCGGGCAGTGACGCAACCTTGTGTATCATTGTCAGAAATATGAAGAGGTGAATCGTTGTTGAAAGAAACATTGTCGAAGGTTCGTGAGCTCCTGCATGGTGCGGCCGGGAGCGTCTATCATATTGTCGTGGTGGCCCTGAGTGCGGGATTCGCCCTCTCGCTACCGGCAGTCGCCAGACATTTCCTGGCATTCTGGTCTCGGGTCGAGAATGAAAAGCTCTATCTCATCGCGGTGGAAATGACGGCGGCGATTGTGCTGATCCTGTCCTTCAACTTCATCCATCGCAGCCTGCGGGACAGGGCCCTCGCGAAGATGGCTGCCGGGGCCGGCTTGGTCTCATTTTTTCCCCGGCGCGGCCGTCGTGCGCAAAGTCGGATCAAGAAATTAAAGGAAAAGCACGGCACGGGCAGGACGATCATGGCGATCGGGTCCAGCGGCTACGGAACCTTTGTCGACCAAGTGGGAGATTTATCGACGGTACTGGAAAAGTGCCTGGGGGCAAGGATCCTCCTGGTGAACCCCTACAGTCCGGAAGCGAGCACGCGCATATCGGCGATCGCGCATCCCGATCATACGCTTGAGAACTTTCGAGAAGAGGTCAGGCAAAGCATCGAGCTGCTCAAGCGGCTCAAGGCGATCGGGAAAGCCGTCAAGCTCAAGCTCTACTCGGACCCCCCGCTCGTCAAGTTGGTCATTCTTGGAGACTACCTCTGGCTACAGCATTACCATACCGATCTGGATGTCCAGACGATGCCGGAATATGTCCTCCGGCACAACCTGAAGGACCACGGCCTGTACACGTTGTGCTCCCAATACTTCGTGCAGAAATGGGAAAGTACCGAGATCCCGGAATACGATCTCGATACCGACGAGTTGGTGTACAGAACCAGCAATGGCAGCGAGATCAAGAGGGAACGGTTTGGGCCGGAGGAGGCGACTGTGGAGATTCGGCAAGGTCTTGAGGACCTTGACCTCACGCCCGAGCCGGCACAGCTAGGCTGACCCGAAGCGACGATGCTGAATGCTACGCGACACCTTAGCGGAATCCTGCTTTATCTATACATGGCGACGTGTATGACCGCACAGTTTGTCATTCCCGCGAAAGCGGGAATCCAGGAAGGAACTGGATTCCGGGTCAAGCCCGGAATGACACACAGGACAGAACTTATGTCGTGATGTATAGAATGTGTTCATGACCCTTGCTCGTGAACCTGACTGAATTGTCGCCCGTATCGTACACGTCCTCAGACCCCTTTCAGCCCGTATATTCAAAAGCCAGATCCCGGGTCTGCACGAGGCGGATGCGTTCGAGTTTGCTGCCGGAGATGTGTCCGATGAGGCGATCCCACATGATGCGGGCGAGTCGTTCACCCGTCACGCGCGGGATACCGAGGAGAGGCCCGAGGTCTTGGCGGTCAAATGGCGCGACGACCTTTTCACGCACTTCCCGGTCGAGCGCGCCGATGTCCGTCACCATGCCCGTTTCAGGATCGATCGGCCCGTGGACGGTCACGAAGAGATCCCACGTGTGGCCGGCCCACTGCCCTCCCGATCCTTTCTCTGTCTCGCCAAACACCGCCGTGAAGTGGTAGCGGCGAGTAACACCGGCCACATCCAGCCCGCCGGCCGCCGTGACCTCAGCGTACAGGTCTTCATCCTCATAGAGGCGAACCGCATGAAGCGTTCCAATGTCTTTTTGCGTCTCCAACTTCGTCCATAAGACACGCGCAATGTTTTCGGACGTGGGAATCCGGTCTTTGAAGTACGGCATGTCCAGATTGAAATGCTTGTGGTCGAACTCCTCCAGCACGTCCAGCAGCACCCGCTTCAAATCGAAGAGGTTCACCACCATACCGGTGTGACGATCGACTTCGCCGGACACGGTCACTTCGAGCATGTAGTTGTGGCCATGGCCTGGCTCGTTGTAGCACGCGCCGAAGACGGCGCGGTTCTTGATCTCGTCCCACTCGGGTTTGTGATACCGATGGGCCGCGGCAAATTCGATGCGTTTAGTCAACAGGACGGAAGGCATGGGTTCCCGATCGAGTTCTGAATTCTGAGTTCTGAGTTCTGAGTCTTGAGTTGTCAATTTTGATTTCAGCAAATCCCAATAACTCAGAACTCAGCACTCATAACTCAGAACTTTTTGACAGGTCCGCCATCCACTCCTGCCTCATCTCCCAGGGTACCATCGCGGCTTCGTGATAGGTCGCGTGGTCCACATGGAGCACGACCGGAACCTGCGGTTGCGCGAAGGCCGCGATCATGGCGGCTGTAAGTCGGAACCGCACGAAATGCACCGCGCTGATTTTGGTTTCGTGGCTGTGCCCGCCTTCGAATTCCCCATAGACCGTCTCCGATCCGGCGGTAATACCGACCTTCTCCCCGTGATCGATACCCATGAACAGATCCAACCAATACGGCATCCGTTCGGACTCCGTGATCTCGATGAACAGCGTCGCGCTGAGTTCGCCGTCACCCGGCAACAAAGGGTTATAGACATCCAGCTCGTCTTGTATTTTGTGAGGGTCGGAGATCCGCTCGGCGCGAATCATCTCTTGAATCTGAAACTGCAGCGTGTCACGGCTCTCGAACACGAGCGCGATCAGGTCCCCAAGGGCGATCCGCCTCCGGCGTTTTAACTCGATGATGCGCTTCCGATACTCCTCCCGTTGACGTTCGTAGTCCGCCAAAGAGATCAGGTCGGCCTGTGTGAGCCCGTTCATGACGGCAACCCATAGGCGTCTCGCACGATCTGGATCGGATGCAGCGTCTTCTTCCCGCCGGCATGGGCAGCCGCTCCGGCCTGGTCAAGCTGTAGTCCGGCCAGCGGGCAATCGGATGCGACGAGATCGGCCGGTGTCTGCTCGATCGCCCGGACGGCTTTCTCCGCAATCTTGATCGAAAGCGGAAAAAATTCCGTCTTGGCGCTCCAGCTCCCATCGTGGCCGGAGCATTTTTCAATCACGTCGACCCGGGCCCCCGCGCATTCCATCAGTTCTTTCGACTTGAAACCGATATTCTGATCGCGCAGGTGGCAGGGGATCTGATAGGCCACGCGGCCGGGCTTACGCGTGAAGTCTTGCGCCAGCACGCCGTCTTTCTTTAATCGCATCAGATACTCGCAGACATCGAAGGTCCGCTCGGCCACACGTGCCGTGTCCTCGCCCGGAACGAGAGAGGGGTACTCCCGTTTCAGCATGAGGCTGCAACTCGGCACCGGCACGACCACGTCATACCCCTGGTCCACCCATTGTTTCAACGACGCGATGTTCGCCCGAGCCGCCTTCACGATCGACTCGGTGTCGCCGATGTCGAAGAACGGCATCCCGCAACAGCGCTGCTCCGGCACGACGACGTGAACGCCGTTCTTCTCCAGCACCTGGACGGTCGCTTTCCCCACATCCGTGGCTTGATAATTCACGAGGCAACTGGCAAACAGGGCGACGTTTCGATTGCCCGACGATGGCTGGGGCTTGAGGCGACGATCCCACCACCGGGCAAAAGTCTCAGATTGGTAGTGCAGCACCTGCCGGTCCTGATGCACTCCCAGCCACGACTGCATCAGCCTCCGCATCCACGGCTGCAGCAACGCCCAATTGGCCAGCGGCGCGAGCCATGAACTGACCGTACCCACGAGCTCGGTTTGGATCAACAACCGGTCCCGCCACCGCACGCCGCGCGTGGCGGCAAGGCACCGCTTCCAGACGATCATCAACCGGGGAAAGTCGATCCCGTATTGGTGCGGCGGGGTGTAGGGGCAATGGTTGTAACAGAGCTTGCAGTAGTAGCACTCGTCCACCACACGGTGATGATCCGACGGGGCCAACTTGTCCACCGCCCCTTCGTACGCATCGATACGGTCCAGCAATGTATTGAAGGACGGACAGAGATTGAAACAGCGGCGGCAGCTGTCACAAATCTCGTAGACTCGCAGCGTGTCTTTTCCCAGCTGCGCGCGATCGGCCGGATTGATGAGGCTGAGACCTTTCATGCGAATGCAGGCAGGGAAGCAGTCAGCCCTCAGCTCAACCCTGCTTCAGGCTCTCCAGTCCCTTGGTGAATCGGTTTGCGTGCGACCGCTCGGCCTTGGCCAGCGTCTCGAACCACTCGGCCAGTTCAGCAAAGCCTTCGTCGCGCGCGGTCTTCGCCATGCCGGGATACATCTGCGTGTACTCGTACGTTTCCCCTTCGATGGCGGACTTGAGATTGGCCTCCGTATTCCCGATCGGCACGCCGGTTGCCGGGTCGCCGACTTCTTTCAGGAAGTCCAAATGCCCGAAGGCGTGGCCGGTCTCCGCTTCGGATGTATCGCGGAACAGCCCCCCGATGTCCGGATAGCCTTCAATGTCCGCGCGGCGCGCGAAATACAGATAGCGCCGGTTCGCCTGAGACTCTCCAGCAAACGCGCCTTTGAGATTGTCATGGCTCTTGGTTCCCTTGAGGCTCTTTCCCATCGTCTCCTCCTTCTCTCAATGATAAAAGTCGCCGGCGTGACGAATCACGACCGGTTGACCTTGTGAGCTGCGATTCCTCAATAACACAGGCCTGAATTGAAGATCAACGTCATGCATGGCCCACTCGCCTATCGAGTCCAAGCGAAAGGCAGGTCTGCCGTCATCTCCGGCAGCGTCTTGTACGCCCGGTCTTTTGCCGACAGCGTCGGTGCAGCCACCGGCCACGCGATCGCCAGTGTCGGATCGTTCCAGACAAGGCCGCGTTCATCGGCCGGAACATACACGTCGGTGCACTTATAGAGAAACCCCGCCTCCTCGCTCATCACGCAGAACCCGTGTGCAAAACCAGGAGGGATGTAGAGCTGCCTCAAATTATCCGCAGCGAGTTCGGTCCCATACCATTGGCCGAAGGTCGGCGAGCCGCGCCGGATATCGACGGCCACATCGAACACCGTCCCTTTGACGACCATCACCAACTTACCTTGCGGCTTCGTCAACTGATAGTGCAGCCCGCGGAGGGTTCCACGCGCAGACCACGAGAGATTGTCCTGCACAAACGGTCCCGCGATACCGGCTTGGGCATAGCGCTGTTCGTGGTAGGTTTCGAGAAAGAAGCCGCGCGGATCGCGAAAGACATCGGGCTCGATGATCAGCAGGCCCTGCAACGGCGTCTCGATGATGCGCACGATTCTCTCCCGTCACACAGTCGTCGTAACCAGGAGACCATCTTACCTGGTTTTGCCGTCAAGAAGAAGGCAGGATTGCGTCGCACTCCGGCTTCTTGTTATGGTTCAACGACAGCGCGGTGGAAGCGGCTGCCAAGCACCCCGTCGCGGAATGGTGACATTGGCTTGGAGTGGTCATCGGGATCGGGAGGAGGATGGACTTGCTGCAGCCGCTCGATGAGCGGGAGCGCAACGACCGTCTGATGTCGACCGGATCGGGAAAAGGGCATGATCACCATTACACTGATGGGACAGCTTCAGACCGCAGACGGAGAGCGTGACCTGGCTTGTGAGATTCCCAGGCCCATGACGGTGCGGCAGGTGATCCAACGGCAAGGGGACAATCTTCGCCACCTGCTTCAGTTGCTGAGAGAGAAAAAGGTGCTCGTCACGATTAATAAACGGATCGCCAGCGAGGATTCCACGGTCAATGACGGGGACGCCATCAAGCTCGTGGGACACGACGGCATGGGCGGAAGCGGCTTGGGCCCCTCTCACTGACTCGACAAGCCGGGGCGTCTTCCCACGCCATCTCCACAAGCAACGAGGCCGGTTTCCCAGACTGGGAAACCGGCCTCGTCATTGCACCGGGTGTACTGTCTGAACAGTCCGTCCTGCCTCGTTCAGCGCTACCCGGCCTTGCTTGCCTTACTTCTTGCCGAGGATCGCATCCTTCGCAGCCTTGGCGACGCGGAACTTCACCACGCGCTTGGCCGGGATCTTGATGGCCTCGCCGGTCTGAGGATTCCGCCCCATGCGCGCCTTGCGGTTGGCGAGTACCAGCTTGCCGATACCCGGAACCACAAAGGTATTCTTCGCCTCTTTGTACGCCAGCGCAGCGAAATCGTCCAACAGTTGCACTGCAGCTTTTTTGGTGATGCCGGCTTTCCCGGCAACGTGATCGGCGATCTGCGACTTGGTCATCGATTTGGCCATACGAACCTCCTTAAGATTAATAAAACACTTAGGTGAATGTGTGAGTACAAACCGGATTGTGTCCCCCGAAGAATCAGCCTACGCTTGGTGAGAGCCTTGTGTTATCGACGCGATGGGCGTGGCGACGAAAACAGGGCGAGAGTGTAACCAAAGGCTCTGAGGCTGTCAACGAGAAAAACGCGCATCTGGCGTGGGGAAAAGAGCACTGGCCCCTTGAAGGTTGTGTAGGATCGAGAGTACAGTAACACATTAAAATTTTCCGTTGAACGATCCCCCATCGCGGCATCAATACGAGGAACGCCATGGCGAAAGAACTCCCGATCCTGCCCTCATCTGCACAGCCGGCAGCGCCGGAGCAGGCGGAGATTTACCAGTATTCACGCGTATTCTGCCAGAAAGAGAATTCGCCTCCGCTTCGCCTGCTGATCGATTTCCTCAAGTCGCGCGGGCAATTGCCCATCGTCCCCGACAGCATAGAGCCGGCGGCATTAGACGAGTGGGCCTGGGTGCAAATCGCGCTGGGCTATAATCGCGACCGCAAGCCGATCCAACTATTTTGCGTGCGAGACCGGGGCAGCTATCAAGACGTGTTCGAACAGGAGCGCACTCATTTCCTGGAAGTACTCTCTGTGTTCGACGACATCGAAGCCGACCTCATGCGCGAACACGTGACCCGTGCCCGCTTCATCCTCACCACTCAACTCGTGCCCACTGACATCACGGATGAGGGCTACGACTTCAACGGGTGGATCCTGCAATTCTACCAGGAACACTGCAACGGCATCGTCCAAGTGGACGGCCAAGGATTCTTCTCGCCTCGCGGCGAACTCATCGTCGATCTCTCTGCCCCGACCGAAGAGTAGCCTGGCCCAGCTGTGACCCCCTCCGACCTGTTCCAGCACATTGACGAATGGTTCGCACATGCGCGTGCTGCGCTGCTGAATGAGCTCCCCTGTAGCCGGGGGTGCTGCCGATGCTGCATCGGCCCTTTCCCTATTACAATCCTGGATGTCCAGGAAATACAGCGGGGTATGGTGGCACTGGTTTCCGAGCAGCGGCAGGCCATCGAGCGGCGCGCACGCCGGCAACTCGACGCGATAGAGCGCCGGTATCCGCAGCTTGGCGCCTCTCCCTTCCTCGATGGATGGGACGATAGGGTCGTGGACGATCTCGTATCCCAGTTCGCCGATCTCCCCTGCCCGGCCCTTCAGGCCGACGGCAGCTGCGGGGTCTATGCCTACCGGCCCGCCACCTGCCGCACGATGGGGATTCCAACCGACGAGCAAGGACTCGTCCAGGGTGCCTGTGAAGTCCAGACCGCCGTCCCGCTCATTCGCCTCTCGCGGGCCCTGCGGGAAGAAGAAGACCGGCTCGCAGAGAAAGAAGCCGCCGCGCTTGACAGCATCCGCGAACGGACGGGAACGCAGGGCGAAGAGATGCTGCTGCAGTATGGATTTCTGCCCGCATAGGAGCGTGCAGATGAGGAACAGATGTTTGCAGACCGGTCACCTAGACAGAGCCTAAAACCCTGTGCTAAGGTGGCGGCGACTTTGCTTGCGGGAGCGCCTGTAGCTCAGTGGATAGAGCATCAGCCTCCGGAGCTGAGGGCCACAGGTTCAAATCCTGTCAGGCGCACCACGAACAAGTAAGGGGTAAGGAGTCAGGTGTACATGGTAAAATTCGAGCTATATAATCTGCTCCCCCTTACGTCTCACCCCTCACGCCACACGTCATCTCCAAGCACGGTGGGCCGTTAGCTCAGTTGGTAGAGCAGCTGACTCTTAATCAGCGGGCCGCAGGTTCGACCCCTGCACGGCCCACCAAAATCAACCACTTAGACATATCAGTTTTCTCGCCAGTCGCCTGTGTAGACGCCGTGTAGACAGAAAAATATTTTTCTGGCCCGGGGCCCGTCACACCTCTTCCCTTCTCCATCTTCCTCGGTCTGAAAGACTTCTTGCAAAGCCTCTCCAGCTTTGAAAGATCGGACCATCATTTTTTCGGCGCTTCCGGGTTTCGCATGGGTAGTCTGAAGGGGTCGGATGATGGCCTCGTCAGGAGGCCACCATGCAAGACACCGCGCTGTCTCAAGACCTGCTGGGCTTGCAGTCGCCGTCGACCGTGAGCCGCGTCCAGCTGACCGTCACAGGGCAGTCCGTGGACGTGTGGGCCGAGCACCCGGAGGACGCGGCGTGGGCGTGCCCTCACGGCACCACGACGCTGCCGCTGTCCGATCACGCCGAGGAGCGGACCTGGCGGCATCTGGACCGCGGCCAGGTCCAGACTCACCGGCACGCGCGCCTCCCACGGGTGGCATGCGGTGAACACGGTGTGGTCCAGGTCACAGGTCCATGGGCGGAGCCGCGGTCGCGGGTCACGCTGTTGGTCGAGCGCGTCGCCATCGACGTGCGGCGTCCATGCGACGTGAGCGGCGCGACGCGGATCGTGCGGATCAGCTGGGACGACGCGTGGGGGCTGATGCAGCGGGCGGTCAGGCGCGGCCGAGCGCGCACGCAGGCGCGGATCGTGCGCCGAATCGGCGTGGAGGAGCAGGCGGCGGCCACGGGCCATCGCGACCTGACGCGGGTCTGCGACGTGGACGAGGGAACGGTGGAGCACATCGTCGAAGACCGCACGCAGGAGAGTCGTGACGGCTCCGACGCGGGGCTGACGAAGGAGCAACTCGACGGCATCGACGCGGTGGCGATGGACATGTGGGAGCCCTCCAGTCAGGCGACGCGGGCGCAGGGGCCTGAGGCGGCCGAGAAGATCGTCTTCGACCGCGTCCACGTCATGGGTCACGTCGGCAAGGCGGTGGACACGGTCCGCAAGCAGGAGCACCGGGAACTCATGGCGTCAGGCGACGAGACGCTCAAGGGCAGCACGTCCCTGTGGCTGTCCAGCCGGGAGAACGTGCCGGAGCGGCGGCGTGACGCGTGTGAGGTGCTGATGCGCAAGGAGTGGAACGTCGGCCGGGCGTGGGCCATCACAGAGGCGGTGCGCCGTCTGTGGCACGACGTCGCTCCGGCGTCAGGCTGGACGTGCTGGACACGGTGGTACTGCTGGGCGACGCACAGTCGGCTGGAGCCGATTCGCAAGGCGGCGGAGACGGTCCGCAGGCACATCGATACCATCCTGACCTACGACCAGCATCCGGTCACCAACGCGATGAGCGAAGGACTCAACAGCAAGATTCAGAAGATCAAGAGCATGGCCTGCGGCTTCCGGAACATGGAGAACTTCAAGACGGCGATCTACTTTCGCTGCGGAGGGCTCGAGCTGTACCCATGCTGAACCCTGAAGCGCCAGAAATATTATGCTCAGCCTGCCTATCGGCATCAGGTCCTATGAACAAGCGCTGATTGCCTCCGGTCAGCCAGAGAGTCTCTGGTACGATTGGTCAGTCTCTCAACCGCTTAATGGGCTGGAAAATCGTCTACCCGAAATGGCTGCTCTGGGTCAGTGGGAGGAGCTCATACTTCAAGAATTGACTCAGGCATTTCGGGAGATATTCAACTCCCTTGAGCATAATTCACCAAAGCGTCGACTTGTCCTGAACGCAATAAACGAGAGCCTTGGCAAAAATAGGCGGGCTGCTCTCGTTGTGAGTAGCCCTTCCGTTGCCACTGGATTGAACTGGGCACTCCGACTCCCAGACCCGGATGGCTTTGGCATACCCCAGGATAAAGTTTCAGCTATCACTTTCGGCGATATCCGGTCAATGAATTCAGACCAGGACTGCATCATCCATCAGGTCTTTGATCCACAAGCAGTATTCTCCAGCTTGGCGAAGGCAGGCCCCAGGCAGATCACATTTGTGCTCTTGCGTAATGAGTTGAGATTCACTGGAGAGCGATTCCTTAGAACCAGATTATTGTTCCCGAATCACCCAGCGAACGAAACCATCCTGCGCCCGATGTACGCGCAGCTAGAGCGCCTCGAACCTGTTCAGTCGCCCCGTGGCCGTGATCGCAAGGAGACTTTACTATCTGACGAAGATTTTGAAGTAGTCATGCGTATGTTCAATCAGGGACCAGATGTTCTACAACATGGAATCGTCCTGACAGAGGATTCCGAAGACGGAAACAGAAGGGGCCCCGAAAATTCGGACAGTGTGATAAGTGGTAGCCTGGCTTCACCGA
>CAZKRM010000005.1:120614-138461 GCA_964555285.1 uncultured Nitrospiraceae bacterium | reverse complement strand
CGGGAACGAGAACGAAAGGAGCCACCGATGAGACAAGACACGAGGCAACGGAAGAGGGCCCTCGCGGGATGGAGGGCGATCGCGGGCCAGGACAGGCTGTTGGGGACCCTGGTCCGCGTGATCAGCTCAGGCAAGCAGGCGCTGGACGCGGTGATGCTGGAGATGGGACGCATGGTGGCCGAGAGCGTCATGCTGATCGAGCGGGAGGAAGTGGCGGGCCCCGACTATTATCCGACCGACCCGGCGTTCAAGAAGTGGGCGCATGAGGAGGGCTCCCTCTCTCTCGGCGACCAGACGGTCAAAGTGGCACGCCCCCGGTGGCGGCACGTGGAGCAGGGGGCGGTGACCCTCCAGTCCTATGCCCGATTGCGTGCCCCTGGGGTGTTCTCCGAGGAACTGCTGGAGAAGATCCTGCGCGGCGTGTCGGCCCAGAAAGACGCCGACACCGTCATCCATGCAGCCGAGGTCGTTGGGGTGTCGCCCTCCTCGGTCTCGCGCAAGCTGGTCGCGGTGACCGCGAAGAAGCTCAGCGCGTTCACGGAGCGCTCGTGGGCCGACGTCACGCCGTTCGCGCTCTTCCTGGACACGATCCATCGCGGGGGCGAGGCCTTCCTTGTTGCGCTGGGTGTGGACCTGAGCGGCGAGAAGATGGCCCTGGGATTTTGGCAGGGCTCCTCGGAGCATCACGAGATCTGTGAGGCGCTGTTCAGAGATCTGGAGCGGCGGGGCTTGGCGCTCTCCCGGCGAATGCTCTTTGTGACCGACGGCGGCAGCGGCCTGCTCAAGGCGCTGCGGGAGCGGTTGGGCAAGAAGCTGGTGCAGCAGCGTTGTGCGATTCATCAGAGCCGGAACCTCCAGCGGCATCTGGCCAAGCCGTATCGGAACGAGGCGCATCGCAAGCTCACCACGGCACTGGAACAGACGAGCTACGCCGAGGCCAAACAGCTGCTGCTGGAGCTGGAGGCGTGGCTGCGGACCAAGAACGAGTCGGCCGCGGATTCCCTCCTGGAGGCCTTCGAGGAGTTGCTGACCCTGCATCGGTTGAAGGTGCCGGCGTTGCTGCGCACAACGCTGATGTCGACCAACCCGATCGAGAGCCTGTGCTCCCTGGTCCTGCACAGCGAGCGGAATATCAAGCGGACCCGATGTAGCGCGATGCTTCAGCGGTGGCTGGGGACGGTCTTGCTGTACTGCGAGCAACAGTTCAAGCGCGTGAACGGCTTTGCAGGGATTGCGCAAGTCATGGTGACCATCGAGGCCGAGGACGCGGAGCCGCAGTCCGCTCCGACAAAGAAGGCAGCGTGAAACAACTATGGGAGCCGCTCAGAAAATTTCAACGGACTTGTTGACATTCTCGAGAGTGGCGGTTGTGAGTGGGGATTATTGCCGATAGAGAGATGATTGATCTACTGACCTACATAAATGTCAATTTGCTGGGCCTGAAGCCGTTCCACCTTAATCTCTTTAAAACGGGAATAATTATTCTTTGTACAGCTATTGGAGTGTGGCTGCTTGCTTCAAAGGCGATGGTTAAGCGAATGATGGCCGTGGTCGCTCATCTCAACAGAATGAGTATGTCCCAGCATCGAAAAGTCGCGTGGTTGCTTGGAGCTTTCTTTGCGACGTTCCTGATTTACTTGCGTATCCGTCAGTATTTCGAATTGCAAACAATGTGGGATATGGCGGTTGAGGCGAATGTGGCCTGGCATATGGTCCACGGGCCGTGGTTCTTTAATTCACTGGACAATACCTCGTTTTTGGGTGGGCACTTCTCGCCGGTCTTCGTCTTGATTGGTCTTGCGTATCGGCTCGTAGAACATCCCTTAACCTTGTTGGTGGTTCAAAGTGTTGCTCTGGGGATCGGCGCTGTGGCGGTCTATTATCTTGCTCTTCTGCGGTGTGTTCATTTCGCCCTTGCGTGTGTGGTTGTGCTTTTCTATCTGTTCAACCCATATTTGCATCATAGCAATGCCCATGACTTTCACTTATCTCCCCTCACGATCCCAGCCGTCTTATGGATGCTCGTCTTTGTTGAGTCCGGTAAGCAAAGTCTTGCAGCTGCAGCCGCTCTCCTGGCTTTTTCAATCGAGGAAAGTATTCTGCTCCCACTTGCCGGCTGTGGCCTTTATCTAGCCGCGTTCCGCCCAGGCTGGCGGATTTTTGGAACAGGACTGGCACTGTGCGCAGTCCTATATTTTGTTTTCATTATTAAGGTGGTATTTCCATTCTTTAGCCCCTATCCCGGACTCTTTTTCTGGCATCGTTACGCCAATCTGGGTACAGACCTGAGTGATGCGCTCATTCATCTTCTTAGTAACCCGTTCTGGGCTGGCTACGAAACACTTGTCGCGCGCAATCAGTATGTGTACCTTCTTTATTTTTTGATTCCCGTGGTTTTCTTGCCGCTGTTTGCATGGAGAGAGGCATGTCTTCTGATCGTCCCTCTTTCGATTATGTTCCTGAGCCAAAATTCCGGCATGAACAAGTTGGGATTTCATTATAGTGCGCCTGCGCTTCCGTTTCTCTTTTTCGGCGTTGTGCACGGGCTGTCGAACGCTGTTCGTCTTATTGAGCGGCGGTGGAGTTCGGCTCAGCTGCGGTGGAATATCGTGTTGGCCGGCATGCTGTTCATGATCGCGTTGAATGTGTATCGAAGCCCTGGTTACGACATCGGTAAAACGAATCCAGAATTTGCTGCGTCCGCATTTGAGATTGCCGGTCTTGTACCACCTGATGCCGCTGTTGCGACCGACGTGCGGTTTGCTCCCCTGCTGATCAACCGCCATCGCATATGTAAGATTAGTGTGATTGCAGGCGAGCTTTGTGATTGGACTATTGCCGACGGAAAACCATCGTCCGACTCTGATGTGGGGAACAGGCGGCCGGTCCCCCAGTGGGTGCCGGATTATGTCGTCATTGGCACAGAGCCGGGGAAAACGTCCGCCTTGAAACTCCAGCAGCAACGTGAGTTTGCGGAATGGCTGACTACGGTCCAGGGCTATGAAGAAATGAGAAACCAAAACGGCATCATGTTGTTTCGGTATAGGGGAGAGCCCTCCTGAAGGTAAATGACTGAAGCAATTTACCAGAGTTCAGGTAACAGATTATGCGTTCACCTTCGTGGAGAAATGGCGGCACTTGGTGGATCGTCTGTAGGCAATACATAGGAGAGGAATGATGAAGGTAGTTATACTGGCTGGAGGTTTGGGGACGCGGTTATCGGAAGAAACTGTGGCCCGTCCCAAACCCATGGTTGAGATCGGTGGGAAACCCATTATTTGGCATATCATGAAACTGTATTCCCACTATGGCTTTAATGACTTTGTGATATGTCTCGGGTATAAAGGTTATGTAATTAAGGAGTACTTTTCAAATTATTTCCTTCACACGAGCGACGTAACATTAGACCTTCTTCACAATAAGACGGAAGTCCACCAAAAATACGCCGAGCCCTGGAAGGTCACTCTGGTCGACACCGGCGATCACACCATGACCGGCGGACGAGTCAAGCGGGTTGCACCCTATGTAAACGGAGAAACGTTTTTCTTGACCTATGGTGACGGTGTTGCGGATGTCAACCTGCGCCAGTTGCTCGCGTTTCATCGAGATCACGGCAAGCTGGCCACTGTTACCTCCACCCAACCCAAAGGGCGTTTCGGAGCCTTGAGATTGGATGAACATAACTACGTCAGAGAGTTCAAAGAGAAGCCCTCCGGTGATGGGAATTGGATTAATGGGGGATTTTTCGTCATGGAGCCGGGTCTGTTTAAGTACATTGCTGACGATCAGGCAGCGCTTGAGCAAGAACCAATGGAGAAACTTTCCAATGATGGTCAATTGCTGGCCTGCAAGCACCATGGTTTTTGGCAACCCATGGATACCTTGCGAGACAAAAATTACCTTGAAGATCTGTGGGTAAACGGCAAGGCCCCTTGGAAAGTTTGGTAACCATGGATCAACTGTTCGGCGGTATCTATCAGGGGAAAACCGTGCTCGTCACGGGCCATACGGGTTTTAAAGGGGCCTGGCTGGCGCTGTGGCTTCAATCGTTAGGCGCAAGAGTAATCGGTTACGCGCTTCCCCCAATGACTGAGCCAAGTCTCTTTCGGCTGGCCAACCTTCAAGAAGGGATCACGCAGGTTGAGGGAGATATTCGAGATGGAGACAAAGTTCGAGACGTGTTGAAACAGCATCAACCTCAGATTGTGTTCCATCTCGCAGCCCAGTCGCTGGTTCGATATTCCTACAATCAGCCGGTCGAAACCTATACAACGAACGTCTTGGGCACCGTGAACGTGCTTGAGGCGATTCGGATGACACCGAGTGTCAGGGCTTGCATCAACGTGACCAGCGACAAGTGTTATGAGAACCGCGAGTGGCCCTATGCCTATCGAGAGAACGATGCAATGGGTGGATTTGACCCCTACAGTTCCAGCAAGGGCTGCGCTGAATTGATTACGGCGGCCTATCGGAACTCGTTTTTTCTGAACGGAGATACGCGTCCCGTCCGTCTCGCCAGTGCGCGAGCGGGGAATGTCATTGGAGGAGGGGATTGGGCACAGGATCGTCTTGTCCCCGATTCTATCCGTGCATTATCAGGTGGTCAGGCCGTGGTTGTGCGAAATCCCCACGCGATTCGTCCGTGGCAGTATGTGCTTGAGCCTCTTTCCGGATATCTATGGTTGGGCGCCTGTCTGTGGAACAAACCATCCGGCTTCGACGAAGCCTGGAACTTCGGTCCGCACTGCACCAGCAATCTCCCGGTTTCTCAAGTCGTGAATCATGTCGCCGCTATTTGGGGGAATGGGACATGGAAACAGGCGTCAGGGGCCCAGCACGGTGAACCCCACGAAGCCCGTATACTCAGCCTGGATATTACGAAGGCAAAGCTCCGATTAGGCTGGGAGCCGGTATTGTCTGTTGAACAAGCAATCGCTGAAACCGTCAATTGGTATCGTGAACAGTACCGCAATCCCGAGTTGGACGTCAGAACCTTCAGCTCCGAGTACATCACTCGATATGTTCAGGCGGCTATCAAAAAAGATGCAGTATGGACTGCCAAGCAGGAGAATCTTTCGTGAGTCCCGATAAACTCAAACAAGAAATACTCGGTAAAGTCGCAGAGTACTATCGTCTGGTCCATCAAGGATCTTCGTCGTTCATCGCAGGCACGACAAAAATCGGCTATGCGGGCCGTGTCTATGACGAGCGCGAAATGATCAACGTTGTGGATGCCGCGCTTGAATTTTGGCTGACCTACGGACGATTTTCCAAAGAGTTCGAAAAGAAGTTCTGCGACTTCCTGGGAGTGCGGTTCTGTAACCTGGTCAATTCCGGGTCGTCAGCCAACCTCCTCGCCTTTATGTCCCTGACCTCCGACGACCTGGGGGACCGGAAAGTCCAGCGGGGTGACGAGGTCATCACGGTCGCGGCTGGATTTCCCACGACTGTGGCACCCATCGTCCAGTATGGGGCCGTTCCCGTGTTTGTGGATGTCAGCTTGCGGACACTAAATGTCGATGTCGATCAGCTGGATCTCGCTCGTGGGCCAGCGACGAAGGCTGTCATGCTTGCCCACACGCTCGGCAACCCATTTGATGTGGGGAGGGTGAAGAAGTTTTGTCGAGATCACGGTCTTTGGCTGATCGAAGACAATTGTGATGCGTTAGGCTCTACGTATCGAGGACAATACACCGGCACCTTTGGCGATATTGCTACCAGCAGTTTTTATCCTCCTCATCATGTCACGATGGGCGAGGGAGGGGCGGTGTATACGGACGACAAGGATCTGGCCCGTATCATCGAGTCCTTGCGCGATTGGGGACGGGACTGCTGGTGTCCCTCAGGCAAAGACAATACCTGCGGGAAGCGGTTTGAGCACCAGTTAGGCGAGTTGCCCTTCGGCTACGATCATAAGTACACGTATTCGCACTTTGGCTACAACCTGAAGGCTAGCGATATGCAAGCTGCTGTTGGTTGTGCACAGATGGACAAACTGCCCAAATTCAGTACAAGACGGCGCGAAAATTTTGCTCGATTGCACGCAGGACTTCGACCGTTACAAGACTACTTCATATTCGCGGAAGCTACTCCCAACAGTGACCCCAGTTGGTTCGGGTTCCTCATGACAGTCCGTGACCGCGCTGGCTTTACCAGGCAAGATATTGTGAGCTATCTCGAACAGCATCTGATTCAGACTCGGATGCTTTTTGCGGGGAATCTTCTGAAACATCCCTGCTTCGATGCCATGAGAAGGGAGAAAAAAGGCTATCGAGTGGTCGGTGATTTAGAAAATACCAATCGACTCATGCAAGATGCCTTCTGGATTGGCGTCTACCCAGGCCTGACGGATCAGATGGTGGAGTATATGATCGAGGTTATTACGAGGTTTTGTCGCCAGCCCCGCAAGTTCTCTGTGGGTTCCGGTCAGATTGTCGGGTAGCGAAAAAGAGTCAGCACGGAGGGCTGGGACAGTTGATTGTTTTGATCACCGGTGGGTCAGGTTTTATTGGGAAAAACCTCATCGAATCCCTCAGCCGAACTCATCACATCTTAGCGCCAACCCGGCAGGAATTAGATCTGCTTGATGACCAGGCGATCGATGACTTTTTTTCCCGACAGACTGTCGATGTGGTCGTTCATGCAGCAACCACTCCTGGGCATCGGAATGCGCCTCCCGTTCCTGACCTTGCCGTGCGTAATCTAAGGATGTTTTTCGGCTTAGCCCGTAATTGCCACCGGTTTGGCAAGATGATTTTTCTCAGTTCGGGCGCACTCTATGACATGCGGCATTATGTTCCTAAAATGAAAGAAGAATACTTCGATGTCTATGTGCCAGCCGATGAGCACGGGTTCTCTAAATACATTTGCGCGAAGTATATCGAGCGAACAAATCGGATCATAGAATTGCGACTGTTTGGGGTCTTTGGGAAGTATGAAGACTATGGGATTCGGTTTATCTCAAACGCCGTCTGTAAATCTATTATGGGTTTACCCGTAACAATCAAACAAAATCGACGCTTCGATTATCTGTACGTCGAGGATCTTGCTCAAATAGTCGAGCATTTCATTGGTTGTGATGCAGAACATAAGACGTATAATGTTTCCCCTGATCAGGCCGTTGAACTCAAATCCCTGGCAGAGATGGTGCGCCAGGTTTCGGGGAAGCAGTCGGAAATCATCATCGGACAAGAAGGGCTCGGGATAGAGTACAGCGGAGATAATGGTCGTTTGCGAAAATCGTTGCCGCATCTCCGCTTGACCCCGTTTAGTCAAAGCATCCCGTCTCTTTATTCGTGGTATGACCACAATCGGCATCTGATTGAGAAGGATCGGCTCCTTGTTGATAAGTAATGTTGGAGGTTGAAGTGGCATGATAAAGGTATCTGAGTATCTTGCTCGGCGCGTTGCAGAACTCGGGGTGCAGCATGTGTTCATGATCTCGGGTGGTGGTGCCATGCATCTCAATGATTCGTTCGGCAAATCACCGGACATCGAGTACGTTTGCAACCATCATGAACAAGCCTGTGCCATCGCCGTGGAAGGGTACGCTCGAGCAAACGGCAATATCGGAGTGGCGGTAGTCACCAGCGGACCTGGCGGGACTAATACGATCACCGGAGTTCTTGGGGCCTGGCTTGACTCCATTCCGGCTTTATTTATTTCAGGCCAAATCAAGTATGGCACGACAGTAGAAAGTACTGGCCTCCCGCTCCGGCAATTAGGAGACCAAGAAGCCGATATTATCGCTATCGTCCGTTCCATCACGAAATATGCGGTGATGGTCAAAGATCCAAAGAGGATTCGATATCATTTTGACAAGGCGGTCACATTGGCACGTATTGGGCGACCGGGGCCAGTGTGGCTTGACGTTCCGCTCGATGTCCAGGCTGCATTGATCGAGCCCGAAAAGTTGCCGGCCTATGATCCCGCTGAGGATCGGATCAGTTTCAATATGGAAGAAGTCAAGGCTCAGGCAGCCGCCATTATTGAGCGGGTTCGAGAGGCCAAGCGGCCGGTCTTGCTGGCGGGGAACGGAATTCGATTAAGCGGAGCCGTGGACACCTTTCATGAGGTCATAGAACTCTTAAATATTCCCGTACAAACAGCTCTCGGGGCGCATGATTTGATCTGGAGCGATCATAAATTGTTTTTCGGCCGTCCCAGTGTCACCGGTGACCGGTCCAGCAACTTCATCATTCAGAACTCAGACCTGCTTCTAACGCTCGGCTCGCGACTCGGTGTGAGGCAGGTGACCTACTTGTACAAGGCCTTTGCGCGGGCAGCATACAAAATTGTCGTTGATATTGATCCCTACGAATTGCAGAAACCAACAATTTTCCCCGATATGAAGGTCCACTGTGACGCGAAGATCTTACTGGAGGAGTTGGCCCGGCAATTACGAAGCAAGCCCATCATGCCGAAACATGAATGGATCGAATGGTGCGCAATTCGCCGGCGCCGATATCCGAGCGTCATTCCCGAATATCGACAAGTGACGGACTATGTCAATTCCTACTATTTCATTGAAGTGCTCTCAAAGCTGCTGTCTCCAGGCGATGTGATTGTGTTAGGTGATGGTACTGCGAATACGTGTACCTTCCAGGCCATCAGTTTGAAGCAAGGCCAAAGGCTGTTTACCAATTCCGGTTGTGCCTCAATGGGATATGATGTGCCGGCTGCCATTGGGGCGTGCTTTGCGTCAGGGAAGAAACGGGTCGTTTGTATCGCAGGGGACGGCAGTATTCATATGAACATTCAAGAATTACAGACGATCGTTCATCACAAACTACCGATCAAGATATTTGTCCTGAACAATGACGGCTACCTCGCTATCCGTTCCACGCAGGATGCCTACTTTCCTGGTCGCTATGTGGCCGCCGATTCATCGAGCGGCGTGACACTCCCAGATTTCGTGAAGGTGGCGCAAGCGTATGGTTTGGCCGCACTCCGCATTCGGAATCATCAGGGAATGGAGCAGGTGATCCAGAGCGTTCTGGATCATTCAGGTCCAATGCTTTGTGATGTCATCATGTCGCCGCGCCAGACTCTCTACCCTAAACTGGCCAGCGAAATTCGTCCGGATGGAACCATGGTCTCAAAGCCCCTTGAAGATATGTTCCCCTTTCTTGATCGCAAGGAATTCATGGACAATATGATCGTCGAACCTTGGGATCCCGCTAAGCAATAAGGCGGCGGTGATTCTTCATCGTGAATGGAGCGCAGTGTGATGATGTTGAAAAAGGTGTCCATCGTCGTCCCAGCCTACAATGAAGAGGGATCAATTGAAGCCTTGGCCGAAAGGCTGAGGAAGGTCTTCGCCGAAAATAGCGCATACGAATTTGAGATCATCCTAGTGGAAAATGGCTCGACGGATGCCACCTATGAGAAGATGTCAGAGATCCACCATAGGGATCCGCGTTTCAAGATTCTCAGACTGGCCAGAAATTTTCGAATGGATGGGGGAATCACGGCGGGATTGCAGTATGCGTCAGGGGATGCGGCCGTCATGATGACCGCAGCTCTTAAAGATCCTCCCGAGTTAATTACGCAATTCCTCAAAAAATGGGAAGAAGGGTATGAAAATATTTACGGCATTGTCACCAAAAGGCCTGGAACAAACATTGTCCGGAGGTTCAATTCACAGGTGTTTTACTGGCTGATCAATAAAATTACCAGCGGTATGATGCCAAAAAATGTGAGCGATTTTCGATTAGTCGATAAGAAAGTCTATCAAGCCATCAATCAGATGGAGGAGCGTAATCGGTATCTTCGCGGAATGTTTGTTTGGGCCGGCTTTAAGTCAGTTGGAATTGAGTTTGAGAGGGCCCCGAGATTTGCAGGGCATTCGAAGGCCTATACCCTGCACGTACTTGAGCTCGCATTGAAAGGCATCTTCGCGTATTCTTATCTGCCACTGAAGTTGATCACGATGATGGGAATCACGGTCTCTGCCGTTTCCTTTCTGCTGCTTATCGGCATCGTCCTGAAAGTGTACTGGTGGGGTGTTCCCTTTCCAGGCTTTGGAACCATCATGGCCATCATGCTTCTGATGTTCGGATTTGCATTTACTGCGTTGGGAGTGATTGCGGAATATATCGGGTTGATCTATGAAGAAGTGAAACAGCGCCCGAACTTTATTGTCAAAGAAACCGTAGGGCTGTGAAACGGCTTTACGCAAAACATGCCCAGAAGCTTCAGTATTTTCTGATCGGTGGATGGAACACGGTTTTTGGCTATGGCGTCTTTATTGCCTTATATTATGGAACTGCGCCCTTCCACATCCACTATGTCATCCTGCTTTTACTCAGCCAAGTCATCAACGTCACCAGCGCGTATCTTGTGTATAAGAGGTTTGTGTTCAAAACGAAGGGAAATCTCATCCGGGAATATTGTCGCTTTTGTACGTTCTATTGGCTCTCATTTGCTGCGAACCTCATTCTTTTGCCGGCATTGGTGGAATTGTTAGGGCTGAATCCTGTCATCGGCCAAGGGCTTCTCATTATTGTCACTGCTGTGACCAGTTATCTTTGGCATGCGCATTATACGTTTCGATCGGACAAAGTTTGAAGAAGCCAGACCATTTCTTCCACTAGATGGGAATCGCGTGATCTCTCCACGTCCTTAATCCTGTCATTTCTCACGTTCATTTGCCCAAGAATGCCGGCCAATCCAGTGCCACCTGAAAGTCCCCAGATGGGTATATCAAAGAAGACACTCCTGCTCCTCCATTGGTTTCTGTGCAGTATCGGGCTGACTGGAATCCTTTATGGGCTCTCGTGGAAACTGCATGCCGCGCGGCTCATTGGACAGCAGGCCATCGCCTTTAAGGATTGGGCCATTCCGTTCTTTAACGTTGATAAACCGCAAGAGCTGATCTTTATTATCGCAGCAGCTATCAGCCTGCTCCTGTATTACGCAGTTGTCTTGTTCATCATCAGGAAAGGAGAGGAGCGGCTGACCAAGAGTTATACACTGGCGGAATATGGGAGCCTCAAATTTCTGGGTCTGTACATTGCGCTTCCAGTGAGTCTCAATGTCATTGTCTTTATCGGGTTTCCCTCTGGTGCTCGCCCTTCAATCCCTGTGGCCGGATTTCTGTTGGGGGGCGTCTGGCTCGGTATCCTGATGTTTCCGTTTTGTACGTCCATTCGACAGATTCAGGAGAGCCTCTGGAGGGCGTCCCACGCTGCCAATGCCTGCGCCCAAGGGCGGGTCTGGTTCTATGCTGTGGTGGGGCTTGGAGTGTTCGTCTGTGCCCAGTTCATCATGGTCTTTCTCCCCTACATCCGGGGGGAGCTGTTCATGATCAATGAGTACATGGACATCCCAGAGTACACCTGGATGGGGAATCGCTATGTCTCCAATGCTGACTATCTTCGGCAGCATAACTTTGGCGGGTTACTGAAATATGATCCGGATGCCGACCGTGGCAACGCCCCACCTCCCCGACCAGACACGTTTATTGAAGTTCCGAGAACCGACTTGCTTGATCGGTTCATCGAAAAGCATAAATGGGATTACCATTATGACGACAGGCTGGGAGCATTGGTGATCCATCGCGCCATGCGTCCTGATGAATATGAGAAATTAGCCGTGGTGCTTGAGCAGGAAAAGCACCAGGTCCGGCTTGATTGGTTGTACTCTATGTCGGAGTACCAGCATGATCGGTTGCTTCGGGCTGACTATATCGCTGAGGAACGAGACTTTCTTAGCAAGAATCAGTTTGAGCTGCATTGGCAGATTCTGAACCGTTGGGTGCTGCACCACCATAACTTTGTGCTGGGACCGATCAACGAATATGCTCTAGGCAAGCCGTTGCAAGAAATCAATGCCCAATATGGATTATTCAATGTAGTGATGATGAGATGGTTGCTGGAAAAAACCGGGGGAATTTCCTACCAGAACTATTTTCAGAAGTGGTATGCGTGGTGGCTGGTCTACTATGCCCTGTTCGTCGCGCTGGCCTTCCTGCTTTTCAGGAATGTGTATTATGTGGCCTTGGTTTGCATACTGGCCTTTGGCTTTGTAAACCAGATCGACTACCAGTTCCTATTCCTGGGCCCAGGGCTCAACCCGATCCGCCATTTCTTGGATTTGCCGGTCATCGCCTGTCTGTATTGGTATCTCAAGACGCGGCGGGTTGGCGTGCTGGCGCCGGCTTTGCTGTTCGGGCTGATCGGGGTGATGAACAATAAGCAATTTGGTGTGTTTCTTGTCGGGGCCTTGTTGGTGACGCTGCTCGTCAAAGCTTGGCAGGAGCGGGAAGGTGGCGGGCACCGCGAGGTGAGGTGGGTGGTGGGGGCCGCGGTTGTCTTGGGGCTCATCTTGCTATGGGGAGATCCAGGCAGAGATATAATGAGCCCTTATTATCACCAAGGATTCTTGGGATTCCCGACTAGCCCTCAGCGATTGTACCTCATTGTATTTATCATAAGCGGGTGCTATCCGCTGCTCTTACGAATGGAGCGAATGGCGAGTGAATGGAAGTATCTCGCCCTGTTTCTCCTCCTCTACTCGCAGGGCCTCCTCGTGTACGGAATATGGGGGACTGACAAGCATTTGCTCAACATCGCGTCTGTGTTGGTGTTAAGTGGGGTCGTTTTTCTGAAACTCGTGATCGACCACAGCCGCCTACAAAGGTACGACCATGTGTTGGTGGGAGCGTTAATTGTTGGAGCGCTCGGGTTTGTGTATGTCCCCGGTCTCTTTGCGTATTACACAACAAAGAGTGAATATGAACGGGTATTTGCGACCCATCGGACCCATGAGTGGAATCTAGAGAGGGCTCAGTTTCGGTCGACGATGGACCCGAAGTATTTTGTCGATTCCGTATCCTTGATCCAGCACTATGCGAATTCCGAAAACGGGATCTCCATCATTTCGAAATACGATAACCTGTTGCCGTTTCTGGCCAAGAAATATAGTGCGATGCCGTTCTTCGATGTTCCGTGGGTTCTTCTTACTGAGAATGAGGTGAACCTTTGCATTGAAAGCATTAAGACTAAGAAACCGCCGTACTTGTTTGTGGATACGGATATTGAGCGGAACTTGAATGGTGAGATTGTGGTGGCTGGGCTTCCATACGTCAGTGATCCAGGAGGCGAGTCGCTGCTACGTGTGCAGCGGCTGAATCTGTTGAAAGACGTCTTCGCCGCGGTCAAGGACGACTACGAGTTGGTGGAAAAAGCGCTTCTTTTGTCTGTCTATAAGAGGAAGCCCGACCTTCCCGCGTTCGTTACACCAGAGGCACCGTCGTTGACTTCTGTGCAGCCTGGGACCTGTCTTGGTGGTTGTTGATGAACTCCAAAGGTGTCGCATCCTCTATTTGCGCTGTGCGTCCGCTCTTCAATCTTGACCCAAAACTCAAAAAGTAGGCCGGCGGTCGCTTGAGGAAGGGGCCCGCGGCGTGGTCTTCTATTCACCAAGGAGGAGCCGACGATGGCACGACAACGTGGGCATACCGAAGAGCAAATTCTCGTCGCCTTGTGGCAGGTGGAGGGCGGCACCACCGTGGTGGATGTCTGTCGGCAGGTGGGAATCAACGAGCAAACGTTCTGCCTGTGGAAGCGGCAGCACGTGGGGCTGGGCCTCGGCGATCTGCGCGAGTTGTGGCAACTGCGGGAGGAAAACACGAAGCTGAAACGCCTGGTGGCCGATCTCTCGCTCGATCGACATATGTTGCAGGAGATCGTCCGAAAAAAGCTGTAAGGCCTCGGGACCGGCGCGCCCCACGCTGGAGGTCGCTTCGCAAGTTCAACTAAAAATGGCATTGACTCTTAGCCCGCTGGCAGCAGGACTACAATCTGGTCAGGCCCCATAGTGCGCTGAATGATCACGCCCCCGTCACCTTTGCGGCCGAGTGGAGGACCATGACCAGCCCTGTCAGCCAGGATTCCCACGAACTACTGGAGACACTCAGGTGAGTCATGCTAGGTTCGCACGCCGCACAGGCGTGCCAAAACCGATCACGCGCAGGCCAAATTCTCGCATCGTAGTCGGTATACATTTGCGGGGCGGGTCATGTCGGTGTGAGGGAACTTGAACGGTGGCCTAACAGCTGGGGGCAGGTCAATGCTACCACGTAATATGAGCTGTGCCGACATTCTGCCGGCATCGTTCCGGGACCCGGCCGGTTTTTTATTCGTCCGAGACGGCCTGTTGCTTCGCCAGGTTAATTGGTGTCACAAGGACGACTACGATCATCTGAGGCAGTCTAGGCTGTACCACGAGCTTACCGAACGCGAACTGCTGATTTCCCACACTGAGCGGAGCCTCTACGCGTCAGAACCGAAGCAAGCTTACAAGATCATCGAACCCGAGCGAATCCCGTTTATTTCATATCCCTATGAATGGTGTTTCAGCCAGATCAAAGCAGCGGCGTTGACCACGCTCGATATCCAGCGCAGGGCACTCACATTCGGCATGTCGCTCAAGGATTGCAGTGCGTTCAACATCCAGTTCCGCGCCGAGCGTCCCGTTCTGATCGATACATTGTCGATCGAGATCTACCGCGAAGGTCATCCATGGCCCGCGTACCGGCAGTTTTGCCAGCACTTTCTGGCGCCGCTCGCGTTGATGAGCCTTGCCGATGTCAGGCTGAACCAACTGGCGCGTGCGTTTATAGATGGCATCCCGCTCGATCTGGCGAGCAACCTGCTGCCGTTGCGCAGCCGCTTCAAATTGCCGTTGCTGATGCACCTTCATCTGCACGCGCGCGCAGAGAGAATCTACCGTTCCACGGTTCACCACAAGCTGGGGCGCAGAGTAAGCCGCACGGGATTGCTCGGTATCCTCGACAGCCTCGAAGCAGCGGTATCGGGATTGACGTGGAGACCGCGGGACAAACATTGGGTGGACTACTATGCACGCACGCATTACCCGGCGCAGTCGGTCGCGGCGAAGAAATCAATCGTATCGGGTTATCTTGATCGAGTCGCCCCCGCAACCGTTTGGGACATCGGCGCCAACCGCGGTGACTTCAGTCGTATTGCCGGCGCCAAGGGTGCATACGTAGTGGCGCTCGACAGCGATCCGGCGACGGTGGAACAAAACTATCTCGAGTGTTCGCGATTGCGCGGTAACGTCGTCTTGCCGCTATTGATCGACGTGGCGAATCCCACGCCTGCCCTCGGTTGGGCCGGCATCGAGCGCAGCGCGTTCCTCGACCGGGGGCCAGTCGACACGATCATGGCGCTGGCCGTTGTGCATCATCTGGTGATCGCGGGCGGGATTCCGCTTGGCGAGATCGCCGCGTTGTTCGCGAGGCTTTGCCGATCGCTGATCATCGAATTCGTTCCCAAATCCGACACGCAGGTGCAGAACATGCTGGCAAACCGCGCAGACGTGTTCGAGAATTATGACCGGCAAGGCTTTCTGCACGCGTTCGGGAAATATTTCCAGGTCGTTAGCGAAGACAGAATCCACGGCACCGAGAGGACGCTGTTTTTGATGACGCCAATTTGAACGCCATCGTGTGCCAGCACCGGCAATCGCGGTGCGTGCGGGATCCGCTGTTAACCAAGAGAGGTCGGTCCGATTTGAGCGGACAGCTATTCAGGGGTGAGTTCCTGGCGTGGCCCGCCGCGACGTTCGCCCTCTCGTTGACCCTGTTTCCGGCGATCAGGGTGGAGCTGCAGAACCTTACCGTGTTTCCGCTGGCGTTCAGCCACGTGCTGCTCGCCTTCTCCACGGCCGCCCTTGTGCTGACGTTGGTGGTGCTCGCCTTGGGCATGGTCTGCGGCGCGAGGTGGCGTCCAATGATCGCCCTGACAATGATGGCACTGGCTGCAGTCGCGTGGGTCCATGGCAATATTCTGGTTTGGTCTTACGGTACATTTAGCGGGAACAGCGTCGATTGGCAACAGTACCGACTGCAGGGCTGGGCCGATCTGGCGGTGTGCCTGCTGGTGGCGTATTTCACGGTGGCGAAGCGCGAGTGGCTCATCCACAACCGCAAGGTGGTTTGCGTATTTATGTGCTCGGCGCAAATCCTGTATCTGGGCTGGTTGTCGCCGCTGGTTTCCGACGAGTCGTTCGACGCGCTGTTCGCCAAGGAGACGATCAGCGTTCAACCAAAAGTTACAGAAATCCTGTCGCGAAAGCACAACCTGATTCTGATCGTACTCGACACCTTCCAGTCAGATGTGTTCGCCGAACTGATCGCAAGGCAACCAAAGCTTGCAGCCGGATTAACGGGTTTCACCTATTTCCCTGATGCCGCCTCCGTGTATGCCTACACCGCAGTTAGCTTGCCCAGCGTCTTCACCGGCATGGATTACGAGAACCAGATACCTTACGCCAGTTTCCTGTTTCGCGCATATCGCGGACCGACGTCGATCCTGACAAGACTGAGGGAAAACGGCTACTACGTCGAAGTCGACCGCTGGGGATTGGCGACGCCGATCCCTCATCTTTCGGAACTGGCGTCGAATTTCGCTCGCGATCGGTTGCCGCAATCGTCTGCCGTGGCGAAAATGGCTCTGGTGGCGTTGTATTCAGTGCTGCCGCAATTTGCCAAACGCGCTATCTACAGGCTGGTATCGGACACGGTACTTGATATCCTCGACATAGGCGACAACAACCTTCGTTTCATAGGAAACCTGTCGCGGCTCGGTACCGAATTGATCGATCAGCCGGTTGCCAAGATCATCCACCTGAAAGGGGTGCATGTGCCGCTCAGGAAATACGGTCGACATGGATTTGATTACTTCGCTGCTGCCGCCGACCCTGGCGCCGAACCCGCTGATGCGGGCATTTCGCGTGAAGATTTCCAAAGTGTCGCCATGCAAGGCCTGCTTGCGATCAACGCGTACCTGGACAGGCTCAAGCAGGCAAACGCGTATGACAATGCCACGATCTTTGTTCTGGGAGACCATGGCGCCGGCATGCAAGGCCAGGATTTCAGGCTTCCCGCCGGCTGGACAGTGAAGTCGCCAAGCGATGCGATCGCCGGAAAAATGCAGGCTGCGGCGATCCCGCTGTTGCTGGCAAAGCGACCCAAGGCAGGCGGAACGATGGTCACTTCGGCGGTGCCGGTCAGTCTTCCCGACATCAACTGCACGGTACTGCGGGAACTTGGTGTCGAAACCGTCACGCAGTGCATTTCCCTGTTTGATTCCGATTTGCCGTCACGTCGCAGCCGGCGGTTCCTGTTTTCTTTGAGGCTTGAGGGGGAGGAAGCCGGCTATTTTTCAGAGATGAAAGAGTTTCAGATCAATGGGCCGGTTTGGGTCGAGAGTTCATGGCTGCGCTCGACCTCTGTGTTTGCGGCTGGTGGAGCGATAAGCTCTGCCAAGATTGCCTACCGTCTTGGCGAACCGATCACATTCGGTGACGACGGCAACAACGAGCCCTATCTTAACTACGGCTGGGGCGAGCCGCAGAACGGGTTTGCCTGGACACTGGGCAAGCGCGCCAGCATGGTGGTGCCGATCGCGCCGGGGGGCGACGCGCTGATGCTGGAGGCGACGTTGAGCCCGTTCGTCGTGGCAGGCAAGCTGGAACGTCAGCGTATCGCCGTGTATGCGAACGGTGAGGAGGTTGCGAAGTGGCATGCTGACGCGAGCGGGCGCTACCGGGCGGTCATCCCGGCACGGCTGGCTGTAGGAGGATCGCTGGAGCTGCGGTTTGATTTGTCGGACGCGACGTCACAGGCCCAGTTGGGACTGAACGATGACCAGGCGGTGCTGGGGCTGCAGATGCACACGGTGGTGTTACACAAGTTTGCCTATGAGTTGGGCAAGCCGATCCGCTTTGGGAGCGACGGCAATGCGGAGTTGTATCAATGGTCGGGCTGGGGCGAGCCGCAGAACGGGTTTGCCTGGACACTGGGCAAGCGCGCCAGCA
>CAZKRM010000005.1:0-120514 GCA_964555285.1 uncultured Nitrospiraceae bacterium | reverse complement strand
TGCTGGAGGCGACGTTGAGCCCGTTCGTCGTGGCAGGCAAGCTGGAACGTCAGCGGCTTACTGTCTCTGTCAACGGCAACCGCGTTGGAGAATGGATGGCGATGGCCAATGGAACATTCAGAATGAAGATCCCAAAGAGGTATTTCCAGGGCAGACAGGTGTTGCAACTATCGCTTCGTTTCCCTGATGCCGTGTCGCAATTCGCGCTTGGTCTAAACCAGGATAGGGCTGTGTTGGGCGTGCAAATGAAATCGATCAGGCTGCATCCGCTGAGAGGAGTGCCCAAATAGGTTCTAGCCAAGTACTTGTGGTTTTACCTTGGGCAACTAAGTACTACGGCAATGCGGGACCGTGCCAAGCTTATGAAAGTGCGTGACCGTCCCAAAGGAAGCACTCTCTTGAAAACTGGCAGCGAACGGAAAAATCGTTCTGGCAGCCACGTCCTGTGGTTAGTGCTGCTCTTCTATCCCGATGTCTCCTACGCCTATATTGACCCGGGAACCGGCAGTATCGTCGCGCAGGCCACGATAGCGGCAGTGCTTGGCGTAGTGTTCTGGATCAAGCTCGCATGGAGAAGAATCGTGCAGTTCGTGAGCCGAATGTTTTCCGGAAAGGGTAGAGAAGAATCGGATATTCAACGGTGATGGACTTGCGCAGGGCAGTTCTGTGCCGAGCAATACAACACGCTGCGTAGGTATGTGGGCAAGACGTTTTGCTGGCGAACGTCTTGCCCACTATGCTTGCCGGCAAGGAGGTCTGAAGCGAGAAAGTCGCTAAGCTGAACTTGAACTGACAAGCACCCTTATCTAAAATTACTGGTATTTTCGCTCCCTGCGTTAACCAATTACTTGACTCTTTTTGCATTTTAATGCAAAGTCCCTCCTCCGTATCGATCTTCCCCTAGCCTAGTAGGAGATTCTTGACTCCTGGTTTTGGAGTGCCGTCCTACATGAAATCAGTCCAATATCCTAAAAAACACTGAGTGGCCATCAATCGGTCATCTGGCTTCGTATCAAACGATAACGACGGCGTAAAGACCGAATTCCTCAAAACACTATTGCTGCCCGTTAGAGAGAGGAGGAAAGGATGAATTTAACAGAGCGCAAAATGGTCGACGTTCTTACGTCCCTCAAGGAAAATCACCATGTGGTCGGAGTCAAGGCTGAATTCGAGGCCGAAGGGACCCGGATGGACGAAGCTCTCCGGTTAAAGGAAGTTCTGATGAAGGCCGATCTGAGGCTGACTCTCAAGATTGGGGGCTGCGAGGCGTTGCGGGACATGTACGAGGCTCGAGTGATCGGGGTCTCGCGTATTGTGGCGCCCATGGTTGAGACGCCATACGCCTTACAGAAATTTCTTTGCGCGGTGAACTCGGCCTTTCCGAAGGATGAGCGAGAAGACGTTGAGTTTGCCGTCAATATCGAAACTGCCACGGCTTGCCGCCACTTCGATGAGATGTTGACTATGCCCGAAATAGGGAATCTCAACGGCATCGTGATCGGTCGTGTGGATCTTTCCGGTTCCTTAGGGCTGAGCCGCAATCACATCAATGGTGAAGAAGTGTTCGGCCTTACGAAGGACCTGGCAGCCAAGGCCAAGTCTCGTGGATTAGAGGTGGCCATTGGCGGCGGTGTCTCAGCGGACTCGTTCCCTTTTTTTCGGGCGTTGCCTGACGGACATCTTGACCGTTACGAAACTCGCAAAGTAATTTTTAGCTGTCCTGGTGCGTTGGCGCATGATTGCGAAGAGGGTATCCTGAAAGCTGTCGGCTTCGAGCTTCTCTGGCTGAAGAACAAGCGGGACTACTATCGGGGAATCTCGCTTGAAGACGAAATCCGCATTCAGATGCTCGAAGAGCGGTACAAGAATGGGATTCAGAATGCCGGCCTGTCAGTATGAAGGGAGAACTGCCCTCATCACCGGTGCCTCGCGCGGCATCGGGGCCGCCATTGCCGCGCGACTGCAGAACGAAGGACTACAGATCCTTTCTCCTCCAAGCAAGGCATTGGATTTATCATCCACTGTCTCGATCGATACGTACCTGTCACAGTTAACTGACCCAATCGATATTCTTGTCAATAATGCGGGGATAAATCGTCTCGGGTCTATCGATGAGATATCGAGCAAGGATTTTGAAGAAGTGATCCAGATCAATCTCTTGGGACACTTCAGGCTCACCCAAGGCCTGGTGAAAGGCATGAAAGCCAGAAGGTATGGGCGGATTGTCAATATCAGCTCCATATGGAGCCTCGTGTCACGCGAACGGCGTGTGACGTATTCGGCGGCCAAATCGGGCATCAATGGGCTGACGCGCGCGTTGGCTCTTGAGCTGGCGCCCTATCACATCATGGTCAATGCGGTGGCCCCTGGTTACATCAATACCGAGTTGACCAAGAAGAACAACACGCCGGAGGCATTGGAACGAATTGCCGCAGAGATTCCGTTGGGCCGTCTGGGAGAGCCATCCGAGATCGCAGAATGTGTGGCGTTTCTCTGTTCGCCAAAGAATTCATATATGACGGGCCAGGTCATTGTTGTTGATGGAGGTTACCTGTGCAGATAATGACGGTGTCATCGTCTATCCGTGATTATCAGGTTGCCTTTGTTGAGACGATGGATTTTATTCCGGAATTCGAATCAGCGAAGGATCGCTATTACGTCATTGACAAAAAAGTCTGGGACCTTTATGGCGCATCATTTAAGCCGTTGGATACTGAGTCGGTGTTAATCCTCCCGATTAGTGAAGAAGTTAAATGTTTGGAGACCGTCAAGACAGTCTACGACGCCCTTATGAAATGTTCGGCTAAACGAAACATGACGTTGATTTCCGTTGGTGGAGGAATTATCCAGGATCTTACCGGATTTGTCGCGTCTACATTATACCGGGGTATCAATTGGATTTATGTGCCCACGACTTTGCTGGCACAGGCAGACAGTTGCATCGGAAGTAAGACATCACTCAATTACCAAGGGTATAAAAATCTCATCGGCACCTTCTTCCCTCCTGCGAAAGTTTATATCAACACCGCTTTTTTAGCGACCCTTGACGTGGAGGATTTTTACAGTGGGCTCGGAGAAGTCATCAAGCTCTACATGATGGGTGGAGAGTCTTCGACGACAGCTTTTATCAAGGAGATCCCCAAGATCAAGCAGCGAGATCGCTCAGCTCTGGCGAAAGCTATTCAAGATGTACTCCACATTAAGCTGCAGTACATCCAGGAGGATGAATTTGATACAGGCAGGCGGAACCTCCTGAACTTCGGTCATTGTCTAGGGCATGCAGTGGAGTCCACAACGAATTTTCTGATTCCGCATGGGCAAGCAGTATTGATTGGAATTTTGTTCGCGAATATTGTTGCGAAGAACCGTGGTCTATTGTCAAACAGCCGGCATGAATTTCTAAGCCGGGAATTGATTCTTGGGAGTATCCGTATAAATCACGCTGGTATTCTCTTCAACGCTGATCAGATCTTCGAAGCGATGAAAAAAGATAAAAAACGAGTTGGGGAAGGGTTGGCTTTAATCATGATGCTCGATGATTATAGTATGAAGAAAGCCCAAGACCTTCAATATGATGAATTGGCAGCGGGCATCAAGGAATTGGGGGCAACACTACAGATTCCCACATGCTAGTGAGCTGTACCTTGCGCCGTTGCCTCATCAGGAGTTGAATTGAGGTCATGTTTGATTCTCAAGTCAGGTCGTAAGTTTCTCCATTCTCTCCTGCCTGTAAGCGTTCCCGTCAAAGAGACACCTCCGGAGGAGAATTTCTGACGGTGGTGTAGTCTTCTAGCCCCAACAGGGCCAATGAGGGTTGGCCTGTATGGCTTCCTTCAAGAAAGCGATAATCAGCCTTCTCACGTAAGCAGCGCTACATGATCAATTGTCAGGCTTTCCTTGTGTTTAATAGGGGCAGCTTGTTAAGATCGCGGCAGCCTTCAGCCTCCTTCTCATGGCGGCCAAAGCCTTACGAAACAGTTTGCGAAAACCTTCGCGTGCGTCGATCAAGGCCATCCTCAAACGGATCAGGCTGTTCGCGACCGATGTCGATGGTGTCCTCACCGACGCGGGGATGTACTATTCCGAGTCGGGCGTTGAGTTGAAGAAATTCAATACGCATGATGGCATGGGGATCAAGCTGCTCCAGAAGGCAGGACTGGTGACGGCTATCATCACGATGGAACAGACGAAATTGGTGAGCCGGCGTGCGGAGAAGCTGGCGATTCCGGAAGTCCATCAAGGGATAAGGGACAAACTCGGCGTGCTTCGCGATATGGTTGCGCGGCATGGGCTGACGTTGGACCAGGTCGCCTATATTGGTGATGACGTCAATGACGTGGAAGCCTTGCAAGCGGTGGGGTTCTCTGCCTCACCGGCCGATGGGATGTCGCCGGTGTTGGCAGTGGTGGATTACGTCTGTCGGAAGAAGGGCGGGGAGGGGGCGGTGCGCGAAGTCGCCGATATGATCCTGGCGGCGAGGGGTTCGAGGTTCGAAGTTCGAAGTTGAAGAAAACATCAAGCCCGAAACAATAACCCAATCTTTATGGCGAACCTCGAACCGCATCTCTATCCGGTCATCCTGGCAGGCGGAAGCGGAACACGCTTCTGGCCATTGAGTCGCCACCTGTACCCGAAGCAGTTGCTCCGGATCATGGGAGAGGAGACCATGATCCAACAAACGATGCGTCGCGTGATCGGGTGTGCGGCTGCCGACCGGGTCATGATCTCGACTAATCCGGCGCAGGCCGATTCCATTCGTGTGCAGCTCGGAGAGTGGAAAGATGCGCTCAAAGATAATTTCATCATCGAACCGGAAGGGCGGAACACCGCTCCGGCTATCGCGCTCGTGGCGCTCGAGTTGGTGAGGCGCGACCCCCAAGCCATCATGGTGGTGCTACCGGCCGATCACGTGATCAAAGGGGAAAAGCGATTCCAGGCGGCAGTGGCACTCGCGGCAGATCTCGCGGCCAAGGGCTATCTGGTGACCTTTGGCATTACACCCACGCGGCCGGAAACCGGATATGGCTACATTCAACCGAAACAGCGAGTGCGCCTGGCATCGAAAGGAAAGCTGGTCGGACATCCGGTTCAGCGGTTTGTAGAGAAGCCCGACGCTACCAAAGCGGCTCACTATCTGAGAGCGGGGAACTACTATTGGAACAGCGGCATGTTTGTGTGGCGCGCGGCGACGATTCTCAAAGAAATTCAGGCCCACCAACCGGCGCTCGCGAGGGCAATGGAGAAGATCGACAAGTTGATGGCTTCTGGATCGCCTAAAGTGTCGGTCGATGAAGCGTATCGGCGCTTGACTCCTGTCTCGATCGACAACGGTGTGATGGAACTCTCGTCGCGGGCCGTGATGATCCCCGTCGATTTTGCCTGGTCGGATGTGGGCAACTGGAGCAGCTTGGAGGAGGTCGCGACGCTCGACAAGGCCGGGAACGTTGTCAGCGGCCGCGTGGTCGATGTGGACAGTCGCAACTCGATTCTCTACGCCGATCGCCGCCTCGTCGCCACGATCGGGTTGTCGGACATGGTGGTTGTCGATACGCCCGATGCCACCCTGGTCTGTCCCAAGGCCCGCTCGCAGGACGTCAAAAAGGTGGTGGAAATTCTCAAGCGGCAGGGGGCACCGGAGCATCTGGAACATTTGACGGTCTTCCGGCCGTGGGGGGTCTATACGGTGCTGGAAGAGGGGCCCGGTTACAAAGTGAAGCGGGTGACGGTGAACCCCGATGGGCGTCTGTCTCTCCAAATGCACCACAAGCGAAGCGAGCACTGGGTGGTGATTGCCGGCACCGCGCGCGTAACGCGCGGGGAGGACGTGTTCGATTTGACCGTCGGCCAGAGCACGGCCATTCCGGTAGAAACGAAACATCGTTTGGAGAACCCGGGCAAGGACACCTTGCATATCATTGAAGTTCAGAATGGCCCGTATCTGGGCGAGGACGACATTGTTCGGTTTCAGGATGATTATGGGAGAGGCGTGAAGCGTGAAGCGTGAAGCGTATCTCGCACAAGCGTTTCAAGTTTCTAGTTTCATGTTTCTGGTTTCAAGTTATTCGTTTCGGATTGCTGAAACTCCTAGGTCAAACCTGAAACTTGGAACCTGAAACTAGAAACTCCACTCCCGAACGAACGACGCTTCACGAGTAACGAAGTCCATGGGACTCTTTCGCGAATACGACCTGCGCGGCATTGTCGGGAAAGAACTGACCGAGGACATCGCGGAACGCATCGGGCTGGCCTATTGCACGTATGTCCGCGACAAAGGGGTGAAGACCGTCGCTTTGGGGCGTGACGGTCGCCTGAGTTCGCCATCGCTGCGAGAGAGCCTGCTGCGCGGCCTCCTGGGAGGTGGCCTCAACGTCATCGACATCGGCGTCTGCACCTCGCCCCTGTTGTATTTTTCTCTCTTCAATCTGCCGGTCGACGGCGGCATCATGATCACCGGCAGCCACAATGCGGCTGAGTACAACGGCTTCAAGGTGTGCGTCGGCAAGGAGACCATCCATGGGGAAGAGATCCAAAATTTGCGGAAGGTCATGGAAGAGGGGAAGTTCGCTTCTGGAACAGGCACCCTGACCAGCCACCCGATCGTTCCCGACTACCTGGCCTACCTCAAGAAGAGTTTTGCCGGAGTGCGGGCCGAGCATCTGCATGTGGTGATCGATTGCGGCAACGGCGCGGCGGCGTTGGTCGCCAAGCAGGCGGTCGAACTGCTTGGCTGTCAGGTGACGGGTCTCCACTGCGACCTCGACGGCCGGTTTCCGAATCACCACCCCGATCCTACCGTGATCGAAAACTTGCACGATTTGATGAAGGCGGTGAAGGAATCGAAGGCCGATGTGGGCATCGGCTACGACGGCGATGCCGACCGCATTGGAGCAGTCGATGAGCAGGGGAACGTTCTCTGGGGCGACCGGCTGATGGTCATTTATTCGCGCGACATTCTCGCGAGTCAGCCGGGTGGCACCATCATCTCCGAAGTCAAAGCCTCGCAGTCTCTCTACGATGATATCGCTCAGCGCGGCGGGCGGCCGATTATGTGGAAGACCGGTCATTCCCTTATCAAAGCCAAGATGAAAGCTGAGAAGGCGGTCTTAGCCGGAGAGATGTCCGGCCATATGTTCTTCGCCGATCGCTATTTCGGCTACGATGATGCCGTCTACGCCTCCTGCCGGCTGATTGAAATTCTGGCCAAGACGAAACAGCCCCTGTCGAGTCTCGTCGCGGACCTCCCTCCGACCGCCGTCACCCCGGAAATTCGGGTGGATTGTCCGGACACCATCAAGTTCCAATTAGTCCAGAAGGTCCACGAACAATGTGCCGCCGCTGCGCAGGCCAAGAGGCCGCTGGGCGAGGCCGGGCTTTTGCGTGATTTGGTGACGATCGACGGCGTCCGGGCCATTTTCGAACATGGATGGGGGCTCATTCGTGCGTCCAATACGCAGCCGGCCCTGGTGCTGCGGTTTGAAGCGACATCTGAGGACCGTCTCAACGCCATTCGTAGCGCCGTCGAAGCGGAACTTGACCGGGCGCGGCGCGTGCTGGGCCAGTGAGCTGTGGCCTTCTCCCCGTCTTTCCTGCCGCTCCTTCTCCGCCGGTTTGCTTCCGTCCTGTTCGCGCTGCTCTCCTTCTTCTTCCTGACGGGATTACAATCGCCGGATGATGCCGAGGGCGCTGTTCCTGAGGCAGCAAGCCCTGTGGCGACGCATCCCTTCGCGCCGGGTGAACGATTCACATACGACATTTCCTGGCTCAACATTTCGGCCGGCACGGCGGTGATGGAAGTCACCGATGGCGGGCACGTCAATGACCGACCGGCCCTGAAGCTGGCGACGACCGCCACGTCGAACTCCTTCGTGACCAAGTTTTATCCCGTCAAGAACCGCGTGGAGTCCACAGTCGATGCGGCCATGCTCCAGCCGCAGCACATGACCTTTCAACGCCGGGAAGGCAAGCGCAAGAACGACTTCGACTATGCGTTTCATCATGCGGAAGGCACGGTCACGGCGGTCAAGGATGGCGTGACGGATACCCTGTCGATCCCGATGGGGACGCAGGATGCGATTTCCTGTCTGTACTATGTGAGGGAGACGCTGCCGCTCCGGCCGGGAGCTTCGTTGATCATGAACGTGCATCACGACAAGAAGAACTACAAGCTCGAAGTGCGGGTGGAGGCGATCGAAACCTTGGAAGGTTCCTGGGGGAAGGCCGAGACCGCCCGTGTCTTAGCCATCATGCCGTTTCAGGGAATTTTTCTGAACCAAGGCAATGTCCGTGTCTGGCTGACCACCGACCATCGGCGCGTTCCTGTGCGGATGAAGGCAAAAGTGATGATCGGCTCCATCGTGGCGGATCTCGTCGATGGGTTTCGCGTGGGAGCCGCTCGATAATCATCCGCTTTGTTTGCTCGTCTATGCCGGAACCGTTATAATTGCGCCGAGTTAGTTAATGGAGCGTCCGCGGTCAGGCGACAGAAATCCCCGGTCAGTGGCCAAGGGTGTCGTGTATGTCAGCGCGAGGGGCTATGCTGCGACAATTTCCTGTGAACCTGAGCCGTTTTGTCATTGAGAAACAGCAGGCGCATCCCGACGCGACCGGCGAGTTTTCCATCCTGCTGACGCAGATCGGTCTGGTGGGAAAGATGATTGCCCAAGATTTGCGACGGGCGGGGCTCATCAATATCCTTGGGAGCACCGGCGAGACCAATGTGCAGGGCGAGACCGTTAAGAAACTCGACGAGATCGCCAACGACACCTTTGTGAAAGTCTTCCATCACAGCGGGCTCGTCAGCATCCTCGCGTCTGAAGAAATGGAACAGTCGCTCCAGTTGCCGCACCAATGGCCTGACGGCAAGTACATGCTCTTATTCGATCCGCTCGACGGCTCGTCGAACACCGATGTGAACATGCCGCTGGGCTCCATTTTTTCCGTCCTGCGCTATGAGGGTCGAGAACATCCGCCGTCCGAAGCGGAGTTGTTACGCAAGGGGGGCGAGCAAGTCGCGGCCGGCTACCTGCTCTATGGATCGAGTACGATGCTGGTCTTTACGGTCGGTCAAGGTGTGCATGGGTTCACCCTCGATCCCGCCATCGGCGAGTATCTGCTGTCGCATGAGCGGATCACGGTCCCACCCAAAGGGAAGGTCTATGGGGCGAATGAAGGGAACTATCACAAGTGGCCGGCCGGGACGCGGAAGTACTTTGACCACATCAAAATCCAAGACAAGGCTTCAGGGCGTCCCTACAGCGCTCGTTATTCGGGCTGCCTCGTGGCCGATGTGCACCGGATCTTGCTCGGGGGAGGGATCTATCTCTATCCGGGCGAGGTCGACAAGCCGGAGGGGAAGTTGCGGCTGCTCTACGAGGCGAATCCCCTGGCAATGGTTGTGGAGCAGGCCGGTGGGCGGGCCGGCACAGGGTCGATGCGCATTCTCGATGTGGTGCCGAAGAAGCTTCATGAACGCGTCCCCTTGATCATCGGCAGTGCGGAGGATGTAGAAACGGCGGAAATGTTTGTTCAGGGCAAACGTTAAAGACCATTGTCCGGGAGGAAGGCTAGGTTGAACGAATAACGTTTCACGTTTCACGAATCCACGGGAGGTTGAGCATGGCTGATCGAATCCTAGAAATCCTGAGCTGGTATGGCAGTGACAGCGCCGGGACCAAGACGAATATCGCGCGCCTGTTGAACCATGGCACGCTGGCCGGCACGGGCAAGTTGGTGATCCTGCCGGTGGATCAGGGGTTCGAGCACGGTCCGGCGCGGAGCTTTGCACCGAACCCCCCGGGGTACAATCCGCACTACCATTTCCAGCTCGCGATCGACGCAGGTTGTAACGCCTATGCGGCGCCGCTCGGGTTCCTGGAGGCCGGCGCCGGCCAGTTTGCCGGACGGATTCCGTTGATCCTGAAATTAAACAACCACGATGTGCTGCACGACGACAAAGATCCGCTGTCGGCCGTCACGGGAAGCGTGCGGGAGGCGTTGAGACTGGGTTGTTGCGCCGTGGGGTTTACGATCTATCCCGGCTCCGCGCACTGCAACGCGATGTACGAACAATTGCGGGCGATCGCAGAAGAGGCCAAGAGTTACGGCCTGGCCGTTGTGGTGTGGTCGTACCCGCGTGGATCTGCCCTGAGCAAGGAAGGCGAGACGGCGATCGACGTCGTGGCGTATGCGGCCCAGATTGCGGCGCAACTCGGGGCCCACATTATCAAGGTCAAGCTTCCCACCGCGCATCTGGAGCAGGCTGCGGCGAAGAAGGTCTATGAGGCCGAGCAGGTGCCGGTCAAGACCTTGCCAGAACGTGTCAAGCATGTCGTGCAGAGCGCGTTCGATGGGCGGCGCATCGTCATCTTCTCCGGCGGGGCCAAGAGCGACGAGAAAACGGTGTTCGAGGAAGCGCGTGCCATTCGCGATGGCGGGGGCTTCGGCTCGATCATCGGACGGAACTCTTTCCAGCGCCCGAAGGCGGACGCCGTCAAGTTTCTCCACACGATCATGGGTATCTATGCCGGGGAGATGCCGTGATTCAATACGAAACACCAAGACTGCCGGAGCGGCCTCGCCGGTCGTGGGTCATGCCCGCCCTGCTGCTGTGCGCCGGAATTCTCATCGGAGTGATCGTGGCGTCCGATCTCGGTTGGTTGCCGACCGGCCATGCGGTGCCCGAAGCCACTCCTCCGGTCAGGTCGGTCGCGACGACGGTGCAGCCGATCATCGGGGGCGCAGGTGGCCAGAACTTCGTGGAGATCGCCAAGGCCGTGAAACCGGCGGTCGTGAATATCTCCACCACGCGCAGCGGACGGGGCGGAGAGGGGCCGCACGCGTCGCCGTTCGACGATCCATTTTTCAGGAAGTTCTTCGGGGATGAGTTCTGGCGCCGGTTCGAGCAACAGCAACCGCGAGAACGGAAAGAGCGAAGCCTCGGCTCCGGCGTGATCGTCGATCCGCAGGGCTTGATCATCACGAACAACCACGTGGTGAGCAAGGCCGATGAGATCAAGGTGTTGCTGTCGGACAAACGGGAGTTGAAGGCGAAACTGATCGGGACGGATACCAAGACGGATCTTGCCGTCCTGAAGATCGAAGCCGAAGGGCTGCCGACCGTGATCTGGGCCGACTCGGACCAGCTGGAAGTCGGGGAGTTCGTGCTCGCGGTCGGAAATCCTTTCGGACTGAATCAGACGGTGACGATGGGGATCGTCAGCGCGGTCGGCCGGGCCAGCATGGGGATCGCGGAATACGAGGACTTCATTCAAACCGACGCCGCCATCAATCCCGGCAACTCCGGCGGCCCGCTGGTGAATGTGCGCGGAGAGCTCGTCGGGATCAACACCGCGATCTTCAGCCAAAACGGCGGCAACATGGGGATCGGCTTCGCCGTGCCCAGCAACATGGCACGGGCCGTCATGGATCAGCTTGTCCGGAGCGGCAAGGTGGTTCGTGGGTGGCTCGGCGTGTCGATCCAGGAGCTGACGCCGGAATTGTCGTCGCAGTTCGCGTTGAGCGATACAAAGGGGGTGCTCGTCAGCGACGTGATGGACGACAGCCCGGCAAAGAAGGCCGGGTTGGAGCGTGGCGATGTCATTCTCGAGTACGACGGCAAGGTCGTGGATACACCGACGCACCTCCGCAACTCGGTCGCTCAAACGCCGATCGGGAAAAAGGTGCCCGTGAAACTTCTCCGGGATAAGAAGGCCAAGACGTTCGAAGTGACGATCACCGAGCAACCGAAGTCGATGGCCCAGGCGGGCGGTGAGGAGCCGGGCGATTCCGCGTCACCGGCCGGCTTGCTCGCCGACATCGAGGTGCGGGAGCTCACCGAGGAACTGGCCGGTCGATACGGACTGAAGTCCAGCGAGCGAGGTGTGGTGGTGGTGCGGGTGAAGTCCGGCAGTGCGGCGGAAGAAGTCGGCGTGCGCGAAGGAGATCTGGTGGTCGAGGTCAACCGGAAGGCGGTGACGTCGCTCAAAGTCTACGAGCGGCTCGCTGCCGGTTTAGCGAAAGATCAACCGGTGCTGTTGTTGGTGAAGCGACAAGGGCACACGATCTACCTGACGATCCGACCGTGAAAACAGGCTTCCGTGTGGCGACCGTCAGGCAGGCCTATCGAGAGGAGGTGAAGGTATGGTATCGAGAACCATATTCGTCCTTCTCAGTGCGTTGGCCGGGATGGCTCTCTTTCTCAGAACGGATGAGCTCAGCGGCCAGTTGGTGTTGGTGGGGTTGGCGGTCGGAGCCGCGACGGGAGGGGTGATCGTCGCCGGGGAATATGCGCTTCGCAACGTATCGTTCGGCATTATCGCAGGAGGAACCGCCGGCTTGGCGGTCGGTCTTTTTCTGACGGGACTTATCGAGTGGGTCGGCAGCGCGATTTTCGATGTCGAGACCTTCCTGTTCCACATCGGCGGACTGGTGTTTCTGCTTGGACTGCCCTATCTGGGGCTCGTGCTCGGCGGGAGATTCGGCCGAGAGCGGTTCCCAGGATCGCTGAAGTCTGCCGAAGTGGTCGGCTCCGCGATCAATCCCAAAGTATTGGATACCAGCGTCATTATCGATGGTCGGGTCGCGGATCTCTGCGAGACCGGCTTTCTGGAAGGAACATTTATCGTTCCCCACTTCATCCTGAACGAGTTGCAGCACATCGCGGACTCGTCGGATTCGCTCAAGCGGGCGAGAGGGCGGCGGGGGCTGGACATTCTGAACAAGATTCAGAAAATGGTCGGTGTGGATGTGCGGATCGTGGACGAAGACTTCCCGCAAGTCCGCGAGGTCGACGCGAAGCTCGTCGTGTTGGCCAAGAAGGTGGGAGCGAAGATCATCACCAACGATCTGAATTTGAACAAGGTGGCGGAACTCCAAGGTGTCCGCGTCCTCAACATCAATGAGCTGTGCAACGCCTTGCGGCCGGTCGTGCTGCCCGGGGAGATGATTCGCGTGTTTGTGCTCAAAGAAGGGAAGGAGGCAGGGCAAGGCGTCGCCTATTTGGACGACGGCACGATGATCGTGGTGGACAATGCCCGACGCTGCATCGGTCGCAATGTCGATGTCGTCGTGACGAGCGTGCTCCAGACCACGGCGGGGCGGATGATCTTCACGCGGTTGAAGGAAGAGAGCGAGCGAGAGGAGATTCAAATCGCGCGTGGATAGGAGTCGAGAAGGGATCCTTCGTCAGGCTCCGCGCACTGTGGCCCTGGTCCCCGCTGCCGGGCGTGGAATTCGGATGGGCGGCGCCATCCCAAAGCAGTTCTTGGCCCTCGGCGGTCAGCCGCTGGTGGTGCATACGCTCCGGGTGCTTCAGGCCTCGAACGCGATCCATGAAATCATCCTGGCCGTCCCTGCCGCTGAGCGGGAGTATTGCCTCACACATATTGTCACGCCCCACCACTTCTCCAAAGTCACTAAGATCGTCGCGGGCGGGGAGCATCGGCAGGATTCCGTCCGCCATGCGTTGGCCAAAATTGACCGGGAAGTTGACCTGGTGTTGGTTCACGATGCGGTGCGTCCGTTTCTCACCGAGCAGATGGTTCAGCAGGTCCTTGAACAAGCCGCAATGCATGGCGCGGCCATCATCGCCCTTCCGATGCGGGACACAGTCAAACAGGTCGGGGCCGACCGCATGATCCAGCGCACCGTGGATCGAGGTCCGCTGTGGCTGGCGCAGACACCGCAGGCGTTCCGGCGAGAGCTGTTGGAGCATGCGCATCAGAAGGCCCACCTCGAAGGGATTCAGGCGACCGACGATGCCCACCTCATCGAACTGCTTGGCCATCCCGTAGCGGTCGTGGAAGGAAGCGGGGAGAATATCAAAGTGACCAGACCGGAGGACATGGTGATCGGCGAGGCCATTTTGGCGGCACGGCAGTAGCGTGAAGGGTGATGGGTGGTGCGTGAGGAGAAGTTCGAAGTGCAACGTTCGAAGTTGAAACCTCGAACCTCGAACCCATAACCCCGAACGCGTCACCCGTCACCTGTCACTCATCACGAGAAGGGAGCGAGAATGCGTGTTGGACTCGGCTACGATATTCATCCGCTGGGATCGGGACGAAAACTCATCTTGGGCGGTATCGAGATCCCCCACACAAAGGGGCTGCTCGGGCACTCGGACTCCGATGCCTTGGTACACGCGGTGTGTGACGCGCTGTTGGGGGCCATGGGGGAGGGGGATCTCGGGACACACTATCCCAGCTCAGACCAGCGGTTCAAAGACATCTCCAGCCTGACGTTGCTGGAGGATGTGGTGATGAAGTTGCAGAAGAAAGGCTACCGGCTCGTGAACGTCGATACCGTCATCATTGCCCAGGCTCCGCGGTTGAGCCCGCACCTTGCCGCGATGCAAAAGAAGATGGCAGAGGTATTGGGGGTCGATCCCGACCTGGTGAACGTGAAGGTGAAGAGCGGCGAAGGGCTGGATGCCGTCGGCCATGAGGAAGCGATCGCCGCGCAGGCCGTCTGTTTGATCGAGCGGGTCTAGTCGTCGTAACATAACGGCCCCGACGGCACATACCGTGAGGCTCTTGCATGTTCAAAATGATTCGACAAGATCTTCGGGCCGTGTTCGACCGTGACCCCGCCGCCACCAGCACGCTGGAAGTAGTTCTGACCTATGCGGGGTTTCACGCGTTGCTCGCCTACCGCATTGCCCATTGGCTGCGCTCGAAAGGCGTCCCCTTCTTCCCGAGAGCGATTTCGCAGCTCGCGCGCTGGTTGACGGGGATCGAGATCCATCCGGCTGCCAAGATCGGAACCGGCTTCTTTATCGATCACGGCATGGGCGTGGTCATTGGCGAGACGGCCGAGATCGGCGATTACGTCACGCTCTTCCAGGGAGTCACGCTCGGCGGCACCGGCAAGGAGCGGGGCAAGCGGCATCCCACGTTGGGCAATCACGTGGTCGTGGGCGCGGGAGCGAAAATTCTCGGTGGAATCAGGATCGGCGATAACGTGAAGATCGGCGCCAACTCGGTCGTGCTGAAATCGGTGCCGCCGAACTCCACCGTCATCGGCGTCCCAGCCAGGATCATCAAGACGGAAGGCGAGCGTCTTCCCGATGCGACCATGGATCACATCAATCTTCCGGACCCCATTGCCGATCGCTTCGTGGCCCTCGAGCAGGAACTGATTCGACTGCGGAAGAAGCTGGAGAATCCTGACCATCCCCAGCGCCACTAGCCTTCCTTTCTTGCCTCCCGCTCTCGTTGACCTCACCCCTCGCCTCCGCTAAGATGCGCCTCCCATGACTACGTACCGTGACGCCGGCGTCGATATCGATGCGGGCGATGAATTCGTTGATCGCATCAAGCCTCTTGTACGTTCGACATTCCGCCCCGAGGTTCTCACAGACCTGGGTGGGTTCGGCGGGCTCTTCCGGCTGCAGGCCGACCGGTATGCCGATCCAGTCCTGGTGTCTGGTACAGACGGCGTCGGCACAAAACTGAAGATCGCCTTTCTCATGAATCGGCACGACACGGTCGGAATCGATCTCGTGGCGATGTGCGTCAACGACATTGCGGTGAGCGGCGCGGAGCCCCTGTTCTTTCTCGACTATTTTGCCACCGGCAAGCTCGCGATCGGCACGGCCGAAGCGGTGGTGCGTGGAATCGCCGAGGGCTGTCGCCAGGCCGGCTGCGCCCTGATCGGCGGAGAGACGGCGGAGATGCCGTCGTTCTATGCGGCAGGGGAGTACGACCTCGCCGGCTTTGCGGTGGGGGTGGTGGATCGTCCCAAGATCATCGATGGGCGCACGATCGCCCCGGGCGATGCGGTGGTGGGGTTGGCGTCCACCGGACTGCACAGTAACGGCTATTCGCTGGCCCGGCGCGTGCTGCTCGATGATGGCAAGTTGGCACTCGACCGCCGGCCGGCTGAATTGGATCGCCCGCTGGGCGAGGTCTTGCTTGCGCCGACCCGCATCTATGCGAAGCAGATGTTGACTCTCGCCAAGGAATTTTCCATCAAGGGAATCGCGCACATTACGGGCGGTGGGATCACGGAGAACCTCCCGCGTGTGTTTCCGAACGGTTGTGGCGCCCGGATACACCGCCAAGCCTGGCCGGTGCCGCCGATTTTCCAGGTGATCCAGACTCGCGGCCATGTGGAGACGGACGAGATGTATCGCGTCTTCAACATGGGAATCGGCTTGATCCTGGTGGTGCCTCTCGAAACGGTGGATGGGGTGTTGGCGCGGGCGGCTCAGCTCGGCGATCGGGGCTATAGGATTGGAGAGATTATTCCAGCGCGCGCCGACGGGGTGGTCGAGTATGTCGGCTGACCGCAAGACGCCGCTCAGGCTGGGCGTGTTGGCATCGGGGCGAGGGTCCAACCTGCAAGCGATCATCGATGCGATCGAGGCGCGCACGCTGTACGCGACAATCGCCGTTGTGCTCAGTAATAAGAAGGACGCGCAAGCTCTGGAACGGGCTCGGAAGCATGGCGCTCCGGATGTGTATCTCGATCCGAAGCCGTTTGCGGGGCAGCCGGACGGTCGAGAAGCCTACGATCGGGCGATCCTGGAGGTGCTGCGGCACTACGAGGTGGAATTGGTCCTGCTGGCTGGATATATGAAGATCGTCACGTCCGTCCTGATTACCGCGTACACCAACCGGATGATGAACATCCATCCGTCGCTCCTCCCGTCGTTCCCCGGTTTAGATGTCCAACAGAAAGCGATCGAGCATGGCTGCAAACTCACCGGATGTACGGTCCACTTTGTGACGGCAGGCGTCGATGAGGGACCGATTATCATCCAGGCGGCGGTTCCCATCCTGGAGGGAGACACGCCTGATACCTTGGCCGCGCGCATTCTGGAGCAGGAACACCGGATCTATCCTCGGGCTGTCCAGCTCTATGCAGCAGGTCGTCTCCGAGTGGAGGGACGCCGGGTCCGTGTTGATGAGGATCAGTCGGTGCAGGCGGTGATCAACCCGTCATTACAGTAGAGTTCTCGAAGAGGGTTGTGTAAAATGAGCGGCGATAAGAACAGCAAGGGCGCCGATCTTCCTCCCCGTCTCCTCCGCAGCATAGTAAGCCTGAGCACTTTCGCACAGGCGGTTCCTGCGGTTAAGAAGCACGGCGCTCAGATCGCTCATCAGGTGGGGGGCTAGCTCAGTTGGGAGAGCACTACGTTCGCAACGTAGGGGTCGGGGGTTCAAATCCCCTGCCCTCCACCAAACCGCACTTCGTGCGTACCGCCGGCTATTCAGGTTTTGTCGTGATTGACGCCGGCGGATAAATACCACAAGCGATCTTCTCCACCAAACCAACCTTTGGTGGACCCGCGCGCTACTCTTTCATTGTTGCGCGCGGATAAGCCCCTCAAGTAAGGGCTACTTCCGATACACCACTTCCACTCGGTTGAGATAGTCCTCAAGCGCCTGCGCCTGCTGCGTGAGAGCGGGGGCGTCACGTCGGGCTGCCGCATGCTCGATGGCGGCGCCGATCTCGCTGATGGCATCGAACCCGTATCCCCCGCCGTCCCCTTTCAGACGATGGCCCAGCATTCGAATGGTCTCGAAGTCCCCGCGCGGGATCGCGGTCTGAAGCGAGACGATATCTTTCCGCCGGTTCTCCAGAAAGCCGGGCACGATGTCTTCCAAGTCGGGGTCGATGTGCACGATGACTGTCGTGCCGGGAGCGGAGCGGGCCGGCTGGGTCATGACGGTCGTTTTCCTTTCAAGGTGCCGAGTACTTCCAACAGCATCGCCTTCTTGATCGGCTTGGTGACATGGGCGTTACAGCCGGCTTCAAAAATCCTGCCCGCTTCCCCTTTGATCGCCAACGCGGTCAACGCGATGATCGTGGTCGGCGTCATCTCGTGCATGCGCTCCCAGGCGCGGATCGCTTTCGTGGCGCTGTAGCCATCCATCACCGGCATCTGCATATCCATCAGAATGACGTGATAGCGGCCGGACTTGACCTTGTCCACGGCGATCTGGCCATTGTCGGCGACATCGAGGTGGTGAGGCGACTGTTTGAGGTACGACTGGATAAGCAGCTGATTGTCCGGGGAATCTTCGACCAGTAGGATATTCAACGGCTCGGCCGGAGCCGCGGCAGGCTCGGGGGCACGTTCGCTTCCGAGGAGCTGATCTCCTTTCGTCCGGCTCAGGGCGATCATAATCGTCTGCAACAGTTCCGACGGGCGGATCGGTTTGACGAGGTAACCGCCGAGATGCAGATCGTACGTACGTGCGATGTCATCCGCCCAGCGGTCGGACGTCAGCATGATCGTGGTGAGGCCGTTCAAGTCGGGCCGGCGTTGAATCTCCTGTGCCACGTCAAACCCGTCCATACCCGGCATACGGCAATCGAGGAGCAGCAACTGGTATGGTGTCCCGGCTTCGGCGGCACGCTGCAGCTCGGTGAGGGCTTGCGGTCCGTTCTCGGCTTCCGTGACGACGGCGCCCCAGCCAGTCATGGTTTCGTACAGGATGAGGCGATTGGCCGGAAAGTCGTCGATGACCAGCGTGCGCATCCCGACGACATCGAACAGCATCGGGGCTGCTGCAGGGGGAGGGTATGGTTGGATGGAGAAGCGAACTGCACAGTGAAACCGGCTGCCTTGGCCGACCACGCTCTCGGCCCACATGCGTCCGCCCATGAGGTGCGTGAGGTGCCGGGAGATCGACAGACCCAGCCCGGTCCCCCCATATTTGCGGGCGATGGACGAATGGGCTTGGGTGAAACTCTCGAAGATGGCGTCGAGCCTGTCCGCCGGGATGCCGATGCCGGTATCGGTGACCGAAAAGCAGATGGCGCCCGGTTCGCGAATTTCCGGGTCGTTGGTGACCTGCATCAGGACCGAGCCTTTCTCGGTGAACTTGATCGCGTTGCCGATCAGGTTGACTAGGATCTGGTGGAGCCGGTTCGGGTCGCCGATCAGGTGGCAGGGGACATCGGGAGAAACGTGACAGGCCAGTTCGATGCTTTTCTCGTTGGCGCGCATGGCGAGCATTTCGAGGACCTTGTCGAGCACCTCGCTCAGGTCGAAGTCGATGGCTTCAAGATCCAGATGGCCGGTCTCGATCTTGGACAGATCGAGAATGTCGTTCAGCAGGCTCATGAGGTTGCCGCCCGCGCGGCGAAACACGCGGACGTACTTCCGCTGTTCCGGTGTGAGAGGGGTTTCCCACAGGAGATCCGCCATGCCGACGATGGCGTTCATGGGCGTCCGGATCTCGTGGCTCATGCCGGCCAAGAACTCGCTCTTGGCGCGGTTCGCTACCTCGGCGGCCTCCTTCGCCACGCGCCACGCGTGCTCTGCCTCGCGCCGCTCGACCGCTTCCAGGGCCAAGGTTGCCATGGTGGCGAGCGAACTCGCGAAGTGTTCCTCATCGACGGTCCACTGGCGCGTGCCGCCGACATGTTCGCTGCACAGCACCCCGACGACTTGCCCCTTGTGACGGATCGGGGCATCCAGCATGGCGCCGATCCCCAAGGGGGTGAGGTAGGGAACGGAGAACTCGCGAGTGCGCTCGTCGTGATGCGCATCAGGGACGGCAATGGCCCGTTCTTCTCGCTCGAGGGCTGCGAAGTACGCGGGATAGTCCTGTGCGGCCAGCACGGTACCCGATGTATGGCGATCTTCGGCTAATTCGTAGAGATCGGACAGGCAAATTCCCGAGCGGTCCTCGCGGTAGAGCCAGATGCTGGAGCGCTGGATCCCGAGGGTGTGGCCACCAGCTTCCGTAATGGCTTGAAAGGCACACTGCAGGTCGCCGCTGCTGAGTGCGTCGCTCTTGGCTACCTCCAGGAGTGCCCGCTGGTGCTGTTGCAGGACCCAGGTGCGGCGTTTTTCATTGTCTGCAAACCTTGTCCGTTCGCTGTGGCTGCGTTGGTCCGTGGTCTTCGTGGAGTGGTCGCGTGCGTTCGTCCGTGTCGGCTCACGTTGTTGAAGCTCGGCGGTCGCTTTCGCCAAGGAAGATGCGATGCGGCGCTTAGCCGCCTGTTCACGGCGGAGCGCAGCCTGTAGACGGCGAATGGTCATGGTCGGCGGTGGCCGCTTGACGGTGCGCCCGGCTCGAGCCGGTGTGGGTTTCTTAGACATCGCGAGCGAGTCCCCTCCGCTCTAAGATCGATCCGTTTGTCGAGGGGAGAGCGGTGGAGGCGAAACGCGGCTTGGAGTGGAGCGCGATCGGCGCTTCGTTGATCGGCGCCGGAACGTCTCGTCGAGGCCCTTGCATGGTCATAACGACGAGGGGGCGAGGTCAGTTTTCGTGCAGATTCTCGACCAACGCGAGGACGCTTGCCTGCTTAATTCTATTCCGCCCGGCCTGCTTGGCCTGGTAGAGGGCCTGGTCAGCCGCTTTGATCAAGTCCGTAGGCGATGCCGCCCGGCTTGGGACCGTACTGGCGTACCCCAGACTGATGGTAACGTGTTCCCCGTTGCCGTGGGTAATCCCCAAGGATTCGATCTTGTGGCGCAGCGTTTCCGCCACCTGGGCGGCCCCGTCTACGCTGGTTCCCGGCAGCACCGCTACAAATTCATCGCCGCCGTACCGGGCGACGAGGTCTCCGGGACGATTGATGGCCCCGGAGATTGCGTTGGCCACTTGCTTGAGACACTGGTCCCCCGCCTGGTGACCATTGTTGTCGTTGTAGGATTTGAAGCGGTCGATGTCCAACATAATGAGGGACAGGGGGGACGACTCACGGACTGCGCGCCGCCATTCCTGATCCAAGAAGTCATCGAACTGGCGGCGGTTCGTGATGCCGGTGAGGCCGTCCAGGCTCGAGAGGCGCAGCAGCATCTGGTTGGCTTCCTGAAGTTGCCGCATCACCTCTAAGAGTTCCTGCTCGCGGGCCCGCCGGCGATCGATTTCGTGCACTAGGCGAAGCACGGAGCGGACTCGGGTGAGCAACTCCACCTTGTTGATGGGCTTGCCGATATAGTCCATGGCTCCAGCCGCGAAGGCGAGTTGAAGATCGACCGGATCGGTTTTGACGGTGACCATGATGATGGGCGTGTCACGGAACCGTTCAACAGCCTTGATCTGCCGACAGGTCTCAATGCCGTTCATGGCCGGCATCATGATGTCCATGAGGATCAGGTCGACCCGCGCCGAACCTTGACGCCCCCCATCGATGCCGAGGTGTCGGAACGCCGCGGTCGCCGACTCGGCGATAAGAATTTCATCGTAACCGGCAGACGAGAGAATGGATTGCAGCAACAGACGGTCGTCCGCTGAATCGTCAACGATCAGAATACCCATGCACACTCCTTCTTCCGAACCGGACCGCTGTACACTTCAAACTATGCTGAAATGCTAGCAATTAGTCCTTGTAAACACCAGGATAAAGTTTCTTTATGCACGGTGCACAGAGGCCGTGGCTGAACTCGGCTTCCGAGTGTTCCTGGATGTATTCCTCCAATTGCTGCCAAAAGCCGTGGTCGTTCCGGATTTTCTTGCAGGAGGAGCAAATGGGAACGAGTCCCCGCAACACTTTGACCTCTCCCAGGGCCTTCTGCAGATCCTCGTAGCTTCGCCGGAGTTCCATCTCGCGCGCCTTCCGGCAATCCATTTCCCGTTTCAACGTCAGCGCCGAGGAGACCCGAGCCAACAGCTCGATGCTGTTCACGGGCTTATTAATGTAATCCATGGCCCCTGCAGCAAAGGCTTCCTGGAGATTGGAAAGATCGTTCTTCGCGGTGACGATGATGATGGGAATGTCGTGCAAATGCTCGCAGGATTTGATCTGCCGGCAGGCTGAGACGCCGTCGATCTCCGGCATCAGGAGATCCATGAGGATCAAAGCCACCCCAGCTCCCTGCTGGGACGGATCGTCCAACCCAAGACAAGCATAGGCCGCGCGTGCCGAGTCCGCGAGAGCTACGTCCGTATGTCCGGCACGTTTCAGGATAGACTGGAGGAGCAGTTGCTGGTCCGACGAATCGTCGACGATCAGGATGCTCATCGCTCGGCTCTCATGGCGGCAGTGCCCGTCGCTCTCGTGGACGGAGATTGCGTGTCGCTGACTGGTTGGTCCGATGGGGAAAGGAATGTCTCCCTGTACGTCCCGTCGACCTATTCGCTCGTGAATAAGTATAGCAGGAGAGCCGGAATCTACCGCAACTTGGCTCGGACGAGGTCGCTGATCTGCTTGCCGTCCACGTTCTGACCGGCAAGCCGGGACATCACGGCTTTCATGACGGAACCCATGTCTTTGGCAGACGAGGCGCCGGTTTCGCGAACGACGGTATCGATGAGCAGAGCAATGTCTTCCAGGGCGAGGGCTTGGGGAAGGTAGTTTTCGATGATAGTAATTTCTTTCAGTTCTTTCTGGGCGAGGTCGTCGCGCTTTCCCTTTTTGAATTGCTCCGCCGCTTCCTTTCGCTGCTTGACGAGAGCGGTCATCACACGGCTCATCTCCGCGTCATCGAGGTCCTTCTTGATCTCGACTTCTTTGTTGAAAATGGCGGCCTTCATCATTCGGATCACATCGGTGCGAAGCTGGTCCCTGGACTTCATAGCCTGCTTCAGATCCTCAGTTAGACGATCGCGGAGCGACATGGCTTCCTCCCGGCGGGGGTGAGTGACAGAGAGTCAGCTGGAGAATACCCGGCCTCCCAGAGGCAGTCAATGCTGCGCAGAAGGGGAGATGTTTTCCGCCGGGAGGGGGAGTAAGATGAAATTCTGTTCTGTATAGTCGTGGCGAGCGCAATCTTGTTCTATCAGGGGGTGCGCCATGGCTCGGTCTCTCGCACTACTTCGCCCACCGATCGGTGTCCTTCCTCTCCTGTGTATCCTCGGCTGTCAATCCACGTTGCCGCCGCCTGAGGTGCGGGTCTCGGCGAAAGGCACGATGATGTCGTCAATCGCGATTCCCATTGATGTCCAGCGGCTGGCTATCGTGTATCCGCAGACCAGCAACACGGAGGTGAGAGATGCGTATGTGCGACTGGAAGGAGCGACATTTCAGCTCAAGGATCAGCGCCCTTCATTGAAAATCGTCGATCGGTTCAATCTGCCCGCGCTGCTCACCGAGCAACGCCTCCAACTGGGCGGGGCGGTGTCGGAGGAGACGGCGATCCGGCTGGGGCGGTTGTTGGGGGTCGACAGCGTGCTGATCTATCGCATCGAGGGGCCCACCTGGCGCGATCGGCTCTGGGCTAGGCAGCACAGTGACCTGCCGCCGGTGATCGTGATGAGTAAGATCATTAGGGTTGAGAGTGCCGAGGTCGTGTTTCATAATGTGGTGACGGCCCGTTTCGAGGACCAGCCGGAAGGGGGGTGGTCCGTGGCCGAGACGACCGACTTTCAACGGTTCAACCGTGCGGCGTTGGAACGCGGGATCGTCCAGACGGTTCACGATCTCCAACGAGCCTTTCAATAACATTGGGGAGGGTGACAGCCTTCCATCCCACACGAAGGAGATGATATGGCCAGACAGGAGTATGGGAGAGGGAGCAATTCGTTGAGTGTTGTGCAATTCGGGGTCCTATTTGCGCTGGGGATGAGTCTTGTTGGATGTGCAGGCGAACCACCGAAAGCGCCGCCTCAACCCACGCCACAGGCGGTTCGTGGGAATGCCGATCGTACCTTCGAGAAGTTGAAACAGGAAGAACGGGAGCGAGACACAGACAATCAAGGGACCGCGAGATAGGCGAGCGATGATGATCCGGCGAACGGCAAGAAGTCTAGTCCAATCGCGTTCGTCTGGTCGGCAGCCACTGAACCAGCGGTTTGATCAGCGGCAGCTCCCACACCAGCCGGAGAGACGAGATCGGTTCGACCGCCCTCGGCTCTCGGAACGTCCCAAGCAGACAGGCTGAAACAAGTAATCGAAGCAGGCCTGAGACACAGAAGACGAGCGGCAGGTTCGACGCAGGGTGCAGCGCGAACGAGGCCACGTGGACCTCGTCAGGCACTACGGTGGCAAGCCAGCTCCCCAGCATCGCGCCGAGGAACCAGCCCACCGCATTGACCGTATTCGCCATCGCCACACCGGTGGGGCGATCCTCCTGGCGCACCGCGTCGAAGACATAGTTTTGCAGCCCCAACGACAACCCCGCCCACACGGCCCCCCCTAAAAAATTCACGCACAGCAGAAACGGAAGCGCGGTGCTGACCAGATAGAGCATCGGTAAAAACGGCACGATGATCCCGGTGATCCTGAGGACCTGCTTGTTCCCGTACCGGTCGCTGATCCTGCCCCAGTGTTTCAACGTGAGGAATTGGCCCAACGTTCCCATGGCCAGCCAGCCGGCGTATTGGAGATAGGAGAAGTGCAAGTCGCGAAGCATATAGATGACGAAGAACGGACCGGCAATGAGCACGCAGACATGCATCGAGCCGGCAAACAGAAGAAACCGACGAAAATCCCCCGTGGCTCCATGGATGAGAAACCAGCGGAAGCCGCCGGCTGCCTCCACGCGTGACGCTGCATCGGGCTCCGTAAGCTGTGAGAGGTAGAAGGCCGACAGGCCTCGCGACACGGCGGCTGCCAGGAAAATCAGCGCGAATCCGGCCCAAGCGGCACCCCACCCTTGGCCCGCATTCAGCAGGAATCCTCCGCCGCACAAGGCGGCAAAACTGGCAACGGCCATCACCCTGGATCGCCGGGCGAAGTAAATGCCTCGCTGGTTGGGATCGACGAGATCTGTAATCAGCCCGTTCCAGGGTGGAATCGTGAAATGCCCCAGCGCGTAGTAGAGTACGACACAGCCGATCAGCAGCCAGGCCGCGTGGTCGGGAACGAGGAGCGGCAAGGCAAAGATAGGAAGCCAGGACACAGTCTGGCCCATGGCTCCCCAGAGTACGAGCGCCTTCCGGTGGACAAGCCGGTTCATCGCCTTGACCGAAAAGAGCTGTGCCCAAGTGCCGATCAGCTGTGGGAGTGCCGAGAGGATGCCGATCTGCAGAGAGGTGGCATGCAGGAGCAGCGCGAACGCGGACAGGTAGTTTTCGCCTCCGCCGAGCGCGAGGGCTTGACAGCCGCCATCCCGAATTCCGGCACGAAGGCTCCGCTCCTGCGGCGTTTCGTGGAGAGACTGTTCAACGGGATGTGAGCGAGTCGCCATAGAGCCCCGCGGGGCTGCCAATTATCCACCGACGAGGAGGGAGGAGTTGACGAGCACTCTGTTGGGAGCGATTATAACAGACACGCGTGTCCACGCTATTCCATCGGTCGGCGCAGGGCAAAGATTGACCGCTGGCCTTTCGCTCGATAGGATAATGCCGACGGTTCGCCCAGCTCGCCCCTGACTCAGGGGCCGAGAGAGCGGCGGAGCGAAGCAGCAGGTCCTGGGTCCTCCATGCAGATCACAAGGAGGGCGGACATGATTTCCTCTACAACGGGTCAGACGGCAAGAGCGAAGCGGCTCATGGCAGTAAGCCTAGCGGCTGGGGCGATGGTGTTGTGGGCGGTGGGTGTGACGGTTGAGGCGAGGGATTTGCTGGCCCCCAAGGAGCAGGGCCAGACCGAAATCGATTCCACACAAAGTCCGTCTTTCGATAACCAACGGAAAGGGGTCCCGCAATCGATTTTCGTCTGGATCAAAATGGCGCGCAACTACGAAGTCGAATGGGACAGCTTCGGCCGCAAGGGCTGGTACACGCAAGACCCCCGGTTGAAACCCATCGAGCCGACCACGGTCTTTATGCCCGATACCCCGGCGGTCTATATCGTGTTCGAGGTGGCTCCCCTGGAAGACCCTGCGCAGTTCAGCGCCCAATGGTTTTTGGAAGGCGAAGGGGGGAAAGTATCCGAGGCGCCACTCGGGCGGGACAGCCTAGAAGTACCGGGGCATGAGCGGTATGGGTTCCTCGAGCTCAAGAAGTCTGCCGGTGAGTGGACGAAGGGCACCTACCTGGTCAAGCTCTTCATCACCCCGCTCGGTCAGCAGCCGTTCCACGCGGTGAATCAAGTCGGGACGATGCGGTTCACCATCGCAGACCGGCCGGCCAAGACCGGCTCGTCGAACTGAAAGACTTCCCGCGTCAGAGGACAAGAGGAGCAGAATGGATGATGGAGACCGATCCTGAGAAGCTCGCATTGCTCTACGAACGATTGAAGGATGTGTGCTTGGTCGAGAAGGAAGTCTGGACGGAAATCTTTATGCCGCGCGACATCAAGCAGGGAGCCGTGAGGACGAACATCCAGGACCGCTACGAAGTGGTGATCGACGACCCGGCGGTCGAGGCGGCGTTGGAAGCCAACATCCCGCTAGGAGGGAAAGCTCTTTCGGCGGCGATTCAGGAATATCGAGATCACATCAGTTTTGTGAAGAAGAGCTGACGCCGAAAGAGCGTCAGCTCTCGTCAAGGGCTCTCTTCTGTCAGAGTCGCCGCAAGGCGGCAATCCGCTCTTCGATCGGCGGATGCGTGGCGAAGAGATGCATGAACCCGGAGGACTTGCCGGAGATTTTCATCGTGGCCAGCGCGTCCTGCGTTTGGTACTCGAACTGCGCCCGGTTCACCCAGCGGTCAATGGCCTGGAGCGCCGAGACCATGGCATCCTTGCCGTACACCTTGGCGGAGAAGGCATCCGCGCCATACTCGCGGCGGCGCGAGAACCAGCTGATGGGAATCATCGCCAAGAACGACAGGACGATTTGCAGAAAGTAGTAGGCGCCGATTGCCAGCCCCTCGTTCCGCTCCGCGAGGTTCCGGTACACCCACCGGCTGATCATGTAGACGAACGTGTTCATCAGGCCGGCCAGGACCGTGGTGGTAAACATGTCGCCGTTGTACACGTGGCCCATCTCGTGGGCCAGGACTGCCCGCACTTCCTCTTCCTGTAAGTTATTGAGCAAGCCGGTCGAGACGGCCACCATCGAGTTGTTCTTGCTGGGACCGGTCGCGAACGCATTGGGATCGGGAGACTCATAGACCCAGACTTCCGGCATCTGGATGTGGACCCGTTGCGCAATCTCCTGCACGGCTCCGAAAATGACCTGCTCGGCGTGCGAGCGTGGCTGGGTAATCTGAGAGCAATCCAGCATCGCCCTCGCCATCTGCTTCGAGAAGGCCAAGCTGATGAAGGCCCCGCCGAATCCCAAGACCAAGGCCCACACGAGGTCTTCCTGATTCACGACCCCCCGGACGTCGATCCCAAACGCCGGGAGCACCACGTTGACGAGGATGTTAAACGAGAACGACAGCGTCACGAAGATCAAGACGTTGGCGATCAGCAACAGCCCAATACCTTTCAACCACTTCATGTAAGTCCTCCTTCAGAATGTACGACGGCTGCCGTCAGAACACAGATTGGGCAGCACCGAAGATCATTATACAAACGGTTTGTCCAAATTGCATCTGAGGCAGGATGGTCATGCATGAGAAAAATAAATAACCCTTTGCCGATCAAGGTCAAGTCAGGGGAATGCCGTCGAAATCCGGCCGGTTCTTTCTTTATGCTTTATGGTTGTTCCTCGACAAGTTGACCTCCTCTTGGGCATTTGTTAGAAAGGGGCCACGATGATAGCCGGAACATGGGTACCAGTGCTCGGCGTCCTCTTGTTCATCGCATCGGTGGGAGCAGCGAGAGCGGCTGATCCGGCTCCATCGTCCCCACCTGTGACAGTGCCGGTAGGGGCCGATGGGGTGCAGCGGGCCACCATCACGCTCGACAGTTATTCCTACACGCCGAATCACCTCATCGTCGAAGTTGGGAAACCGGTTGAGCTGACCCTCACCAGCGTCACGACCATCATCCCCCACAATTTTGTGTTGAAAGAACCGGCTGCAGGATTGAACGTCGAGCAGGAGACAGGAGCTGGGAAAACGGCGACCGTCAAGTTCACTCCTGCGCAAGCTGGAACGGTCGCCTTCTACTGCGACAAGCGGCTCTGGCCCTTGCCGAGCCATCGGGATAAGGGGATGGAAGGCAAGCTCGAAGTGAGATAAGGGTTCTATTACGGCTACCAACCTCTCTAAGCACGAACTCCTCGGCGGTCTCCTCAAGCAAGTCTCCCGGCTCTTCTACATCACGCTGGTCGTGGTGCCGGCCAACGTGCGGGACCAGGTCGGTCTTGGCTATCTCTTCGCCAGGGCCGCCGATACGATTGCGGACACGGACCTGATCGACCGGCCTCGGCGTTTGGATTTTCTCAATCAGTTCAGAACCCAGTTTGCGACGGGCCAGATTCAGTGGGGGGCGATACGCACCATTCAAACAGCCGTCGGTCCGCTTCAGAAAGACTCTGCAGAGCGGGTTTTGCTGGAACGGTTGGAAGACTGCTTTCGACTGTTCCAGGATTTTCATGCCGATGACCGCCGACGAATTCAGCGGCTCATGACGACGCTGACCCAAGGGATGGAAATGGACCTGACTGTCTTCCCAGGTGAGTCAGCCAAAGACTTGGTCGCGCTCAAGACGATGGACGACCTGGACCGCTATACCTACTACGTCGCCGGCTGCGTCGGCGAATTCTGGACCGACCTGATGTGTGCGCATCGAAAAGCGCTGGCCAAGTGGAACGTGATGGAGATGTCCCGAGTCGGTGTCCGATTTGGGAAAGGCCTACAGCTCACGAACATTGTGAAAGACATCGCGCATGATCTCCAACGGGGCCGGTGTTATGTGCCGGAACCGATGCTGGCAGAAGGCGGACTGAAGCCACGAGATTTGCTGGATCAACAGAACCTTCCACGTTTCCGGCCAGTCCTGAGTAAGCTCGTTCGCATGGCAGTGGATCATCTTGACCAGGGTTGGCTCTACACGATGGCCATCCCACGGCATGAAACGCGACTCCGGCTCTCCTGTATGTGGCCCACTCTTTCCGCCGGCGAATCGCTCAAGCTGGTGATGACCTCGCCCGATCTCCTGAATCCCGCCGTCAAAGTCAAAATCCCCCGCAGCAAGGTCTACCAGATCATGGCACTGACGACCTTCACCGGCGCCTGCGGCTACGTTGGCACGGCCTATTGGGGCCGGCTGCGGAAGCAGATCGTGTGAGTCCGTTGACAGGAAAATCACACTGAGCATATCTTTCCGTATATACAAGCAGGGGAGGAAGGATCATGGCAGCAAAGACCGCTAAGCTCTTCATGAGCGGAAATAGCCAGGCTGTCCGGCTTCCGAAAGAATTCCAGATGGACGGCGAAGAAGTCGAGATCCGGAAAAGAGGCGACACGGTCGTTCTGCGACCTAAAAGGAAATCGTGGTTGATGCTGGCTGAGAGCCTCAAGAAATTCACCGACGATTTCATGGAGCAGGGGCGGAAACAGCCGCCGGTACAAAAGCGAAAGCATGCTTTCTCATGAAGGCCATGCTGGACGCAAACATTTGCATTTACCTCATCAAGAAGCAGCCACAGTCCGTACTCGATCGGTTCGCGGAATTTCCAGTTGGAGAGGTTGGAATTTCTGTCGTCACATTGGCGGAGTTGGAATACGGAGCCAGCAAGAGCCGTCATCCCGTCAAGAATCGCACCGCTCTTGATCAGTTCATTGCGCCACTGGAAGTAGCAGATTTCGACCGGCCTGCGACCCTTGCGTATGGGCGGGTACGGGCAATCCTGGAACAACGTGGTAATCCCATTGGTTCCATGGATCTCTTGATTGCAGCCCACGCACTGAGCGTGGGAGTAAAACTCGTGACGAACAACGTGCGAGAGTTCGCCCGCGTGCCTGGTTTGCGGGTTGAGAACTGGACCTGAGGAGGTTCAGAGAGCCGCATGGACAATTGAAGCAGTTCTCGGCTAGGCTACGGCCTGGATGAAAACCCTCGGAGCGGGCGGATGAGCGAGGAACGTATCACGGAATCCGTGCCGGGGCTGAGAGAGCTCGCCCAGCGCTTCAGGATTCGCTTGATCCTCCAGTTCGGGTCCACCGTGACGGGAACGACCCATGATCGTAGCGATCTCGATCTGGCTGTGAAGCTTGATAGTGCGGACGTGTCGTTGCAGACTGTCCTGGAGATGCAAGAGGCATTGCAGACGCAGTTCCCTGGACGCGAGGTCGATCTGGCGATCCTCAACCGGGCGGACCCGCTCTTCCTGAAGAAAATCGTTGAGTCCTGCCGCGTGCTGTTCGGCGCGCCCCAAGACCTCGCCCGCCTGCGTCTCTACGCGTTCAAAGCGTACCAAGATTTTCAGCCGTACTTGGAGCTGGAACGACAGTATGTTGCCAGGCGACTGGCGGGACTGGCGGCGAAGCCTTGACACGTATGATTGATTGCCCGCTCATCACCAGAAAGATGAGCCTTATTCTTGAGGATCTGGCTGCGATGACCCAGTTGTCTCACCTGTCTCGCGAGCAGTATCTGGGGGACTCCATCAACGAAGCCCTGGCCGAGCGGTATCTCGAACGGGCCATCGGCCGCATGATCGACGTCAATTTTCATCTGGTCACCGAGTCAGGCCATGCGCCGCCCAAAGACTAACACGAATCCTTCGTTCTTCTTGGCACACTTGGCGTCATGAAAGCCGATCTTGCCAAGGAGATGGCGATGGCTGCCGGGCTCCGCAACAGGATCGTGCACGAATACGACGACATCGATCGTGAGCGAGTGTACGAGGCGTTGCCTGTCGCGGTCCGCCGGATTCCCATGTGCTTGGACCACATTCAGCGCTTCGTTGAGAAATTGCCGCAAAAATGGGGGGGTGATCACTGGTTCATTGTTTGATGTGGTGAAAAGCGGAGATCTTGCTCGTGTCAAATTGCTGCTCGATCGAGGTTTGGACGTCAATGCAAAGACTGATGTGGAAGCAACGTCCCTCCACCTGGTCGTCATTAGCGGGAAAGCCGAGACTGTAGAACTTCTCTTGCAAAAGGGAGCGGATGTTAATGCCAAAGGAAAGGGCGGTTGGACACCGCTCCATTTTGCGGCATGGTTCGGAAACGCTGAATTGGTGGAACTGCCAGTCGAGAAAGGCGCAATGGTGAACGCCGAGAACGAAGCGCACCAAACGGCGTCTGATCTTGCGGCTCTTCGAAGTAGCAAGCAACACAAAGATGTGGTCGATCTCCTGAAGAAGCTTTCAAGGTCGAAGTAGAAAAAGGGCTCTGCGCGATCTGCTTGTCTCATGTCCAGCTGGAACCCGTCCCTCTCACGGCTCCCCCACCAATCTGAACGCGCCCCAGAAGAAGGGGGGGGCAAGTAGCCGGCTTTGCGCTACCATACTTTACATTTGGTAGCTCCTCGAATATAGTTCGCCGGCATGATCGCAAGACCCTTCTGGCTCACACGGATTGAAGCGGCGTGGCGCGACGCGCCCATCGCCTGGCTGTGCGGGGTCCGCCGGAGCGGCAAGACAACCCTCGCGGAGAGCCTGGGCGCGGAGCGCCTGCTCTACGTCAACTGCGATCTCCCCACCGTCGAGGACATGGTGCGCGATCCCCAGGTCTTTTTCCGGGGCTGCGCCAAGCCTGTGGTGGTCTTCGACGAGGTGCACCAACTGCGCGATCCCGCTCGCGTGCTGAAAATCGGCGCGGATGGGTTTCCAAAGCTGAAGATTCTCGCCACCGGCTCCTCCACGCTGGCGGCCAGCAAGAAGTTCCGCGACGCCCTGACCGGCCGTAAGCGCCTGGTGCATCTGACGCCGGTGACCTGGGACGAACTGCCTGCGTTCGGTGCGACGCTGCCGCGGCGGTTGTTTCATGGCGGCCTGCCGCCTGCGCTGCTGGCGACGTCGAAACTGCCCGCGTTCTATCGCGAGTGGATGGATTCGTTTTTCGCGCGCGACATCCAGCGGCTCTTCGGGTTTCGGGATATCAACCGGTTCAACGCGCTGCTGGAATATCTGCTGCGGCAGAGCGGCGGGCAATGCGAGGGCGCCAAGACGGCCTCGGCGCTCGGCATCACGCGGCCCACGGTGGAGAGCCATCTGCGCGCTCTGGAAATCACCCACGCGGTCACGCTGGTGCGGCCGTTCCACGGCGGCGGGCGGCACGAACTGGTGAAACAGCCCAAGGTGTATGCCTTCGACACGGGCTTCGTGAGTTTCGCGCGCGGCTGGGACCCATTGCGTTCCGAGGATTTCGGTCTCCTATGGGAACATCTGGTGTTGGAGTATCTGCAAGCGCATCTGCCGGACCTGCCGGTGCGCTACTGGCGCGACAAGGCCGGCCGCGAGGTCGATTTCGTGCTCAGCCGTCGGCGCGACGAAGTGGATGCTATCGAATGCAAGTGGGATCCCGGGTCGTTCGAGCCGTCCGCCTTGGAGGTTTTTCGTCAGGCCTATCCCAGCGGGCGGAACTATCTGGTGACGCCTTCCGGCGATCCGGCCTATGTGCGGCAGTTCGGACGTATGGAGGTGCGCATCTGCACGCCCTCCGAACTTGGGGGCTCCACGGGTTCGTGAAGGAAAGGGGGCATTCGCAAGCTCCGGTGGGCACTGCCGGGAAGCGGCAAGCGCGGTGGGTTGCGCATCATCTATACCGGACCTGCTGAATCCTGGCCTCAAAACCGAGATTCCTCGCAAGACAGTCTGTCGATGATGCTGCTCACAACCGGCAGCTTCGCCTGCGGCTACGTCGGCCTGCCTACCGGGGGCGCTTGAGAAAGCAGACCGTGTGAGTCAGCTGCTGAAGTGATGAAAAAGACTTGAGTTGCTCAATGAGTGAGAGGTAGCCAACTACGCAGAAACGCGCTCCCACTTTCTGGCGCGGGCGGCGAAGGCGTCTTTGTAGATGGGCCAATCGTGCAATGTGGCGGGATCAAAGTCCGCTCCATTTGGCCACACGAGCGTCTGTACTTCTGGGTCGATTGAAACCCGATTGAACATGTGTGGGTCGAGGAGCGGGCCATATAGTTCCCCAGCGAGGACTGGCCTGAAATTAATGACCTGTTCCGCGTTATCGGTGAATCGGATGCGCAGGGTGTAGGGTCCGACTACCTCAACGGCTCGAACCTGATAAATCGGATGTTTCATATTATCTCTCAAGGGGTGGCCTGGTTGGTCCCCAACTGCGCGCATCGAGCGACCGTCATCTATCTAATTGACCTTCCAAGCTCGCTTACTTTTCCTCTTTGGGAATGACACCCGTGTTGGTCCCACTGCGGCCGTCGAACGAGCACATTCTGATCGTGCGCGTTCCGGAAGCAAGGGATCAGCACGGGTGTCATTCCACTCCTTTTATCGTGGGGGCTCTGCGAGCACAGGAGATCAACCAGGCTACCCCGACTTCTTCTGCGGCTCCAGCAACTTCTCCCCCTTCTTGAAGACCCCATAGATCGCTTGCGACGGGCAGGCGTCGAGGCAGAGGCGACAACTCTCCAGGCAGCGGGACGCATCGAATTTGTAGGGCGGCGTCGAGAGCCAGGCTCCTGTTGGGCAGATGGGCACGCAGATGGCTTGGTGGGTGCAGCGGTCCGGATGGCGGACGAGATGGTCTCGGACGAGCATCATGGGTTTGACTCCTTCGAAGAGACCTTGCGAGAAGATCTCGAACATGTTCTTTTTCGGGATGCTGCTCACTTCCACTCCTTGACGAGCGCCTTCACCCGGTCATGCAATTCTGGAATCTGCCGTCGTTTGTGAAGCGTGAAGCATCAGAATTTCTGTGACGAGATACGCTTTATGAGGTGCGCTTCACATTTTCAAGCGGTTCAAGCTTGGCGGGCACCGGATGGTCCGGCATGAGCAGCCGGGTGACGATCTCGCCCTTGAGGACGTGCTGCTCCATAATCTCGGTCACATCGGCTTCGGTTCCGACCCAATACCAGACTCCTTCCGGGTAGATGACGACGCTCGGGCCCATCGAACAGTGGTCGAGACAGCCCGCCTTGTTCGCGCGCACGAGCCCCTTCAGATTGAGCCGTTTCGTTTCGCTCTTGAAATGGGCGTGGAGCCGTTCCGATCCCCGGTCGGCGCAGCAGCCGCGCGGATCATCTTTGGGCCGTTGATTGATGCAGACGAAGATGTGCCGCTGGAACGGAGGCACCATGTCACCTTGATCCGGTCAGGCGCGCAGGGTCGTCGCCTGGAAGCGGTGTATCAGATTTTTGACATCCGCTGCGTCGAGCAGAGGAGAGGGAGCCTGCATGCCGTCGAGGATCGTTGCGATTTCCCGCAGGCGCAACTGTGCGCGCTGGCGATCTTCAGCCGCGGAGAGGTTTGAAGCCTGCCCCATGTCCAGTTTCTCATGCTCCGCTTTGATATCCCTGAAGTCCCGCTGGAGATTTTTCAGGAGCGAACAGGACTCACAATACCACTTCGGACTCTGATCGGATGACGGCGAGAGACGATCGTATGCCCGCCCGAAAAAGTCCTTCCCCAATGACAATTTCATCAATGCCTTGCCCGTTGCCCCGCAGGCGTGACAGACTCCAGCAGCATTGTCCATCCGGTCTTTCCTCCGGCAGCCTCTAGCCGAAAGCGAAGAGGCATCTTACACTAGCGTTCGAGAGGGTGTCCACCGGCATCGCGCATACATAGAAGAGAGAACTCTCCCGGCCGATGTGCATATGATAATGTATGAAGTATCTCCGTACATGTCGAGGCCGTTGAAAGGTGGGGAGGGGGAGACATGATCATCGGCGTTCCTAAAGAGATCAAAGATCATGAATACCGAATCAGTCTGACGCCGGACGGCGCCCAGACGCTTCGCCTGGCAGGCCATACGGTTGTGGTGGAGCCGTCTGCGGGGGTCGGCAGCGGGTTTGCCGATGACGACTATCGGAAAGCCGGTGCGGAGATCGCGAAGTCCAAAGATGAAGTGTTTCAGAAGGCCGGGCTGATCGTCAAGGTGAAAGAGCCGCAGCTCTCAGAATGCCGGCTGTTCCGTTCCGGCCAGATACTCTTTACCTATCTCCATCTGGCCTCTCTGCCTGAACTGACGAAAGTCCTGAACGAGAGTCGCGTGACGGCGATTGCCTATGAAACGACGGAAGCCAAGGACGGGAGCCTCCCGATGCTCAAGCCTATGAGCGAGATCGCGGGACGCATGTCGGTCCAGATCGGAGCGCATTACTTGGAGCGCACGCAGGGAGGGCGAGGCGTGCTGCTCGCCGGGGTGCCCGGCGTGGAGCCGGCCAAGGTCGTCATCCTGGGGGCCGGCGTGGTGGGAAGCTCTGCGACCAGAATTGCGGTGGGTATGGGGGCTCAGGTGACGGTCATCAATCTTGACGTTGAGCGTCTCCGGCATCTCGACGATCTGTATGGTGGAAGGATTGTGACCCGCGCGGCGTCCTCGCAGGCCGTCGAGGACGCGGTGGTGGAGGCCGATCTGGTGATCGGGGCCGTATTGGTGCCGGGAGCGCGGGCGCCGAAGCTCGTTCCTCGGGCGGTGCTATCGCGCATGAAACCGGGAGCGGTCGTCGTCGACGTGTCCGTCGATCAGGGAGGCTGCTTCGAAACGACGCGTCCCACCACGCACTCGGACCCGACCTACGTCGTGGATGGTGTGGTGCATTATTGCGTGGCCAACATGCCCGGAATCGTGCCGCGCACCTCGACTTTGGCCTTGACCAACGCGACACTCCCCTTTATAGTCCGCCTGGCCACCGAGGGAGTCGAGCGGGCGATCCAATCGGACCCCGGTTTGGCCAGGGGTGTGAATCTGCTCGATGGGAAGGTGACCTGTAAAGGGGTAGCTGACGCACACGGGTTGCGTTTCACCCCCGTCTTGTAAGACACTGGCCCTACCGTCATTCTCCACATACAGAGTCGGGGCGTAGCGCAGCCCGGTAGCGCACTGCGTTCGGGACGCAGGGGTCGGAGGTTCAAATCCTCTCGCCCCGACCAAACCGCACTTCGTGCGTACCGTGTGCTCACCATCGTTTTATCGTGATTGGTGCACACGGATACACCCCTCCAGTGTTGTTTCTCGAATTCGCTGCCTCCGTTCCCACTTCTCTTTGAGACCTCACCGCACACGCACGTGCAAAAACGCAAAACCAACGGGCATATATTCTCAAATCGCGTGACGCATCGGATCATGTGTGAGAACATCCAATTCGTGCGAGGCAGACCGTGCTGCCGCTTCGCTGCGGCTGCCGTTGGACCGTGAAACATGGACGACGCACCTGACGAACGTCCGGTTCGCGCGACGATTGTGGCGAGTGGGCTGGTCCAAGGCGTCGGCTATCGCGCCTTCACTGTGCAGGCGGCGGTTCGTAAACGACTGAGCGGGGGAGTGCGGAACTTGGACGATGGACGGGTCGAGATCGAAGTGGAAGGCCGCCGGTCGGTCATCGAGACCTTGATCGGTGAGTTGAACATCGGACCGTCGCGGGCGCAGGTGGCGCGGGTCGACGTGCGGTGGAGCGAGGCATCCGGCACGTACTGCGATTTCCACGTGTGGTACTAAACGGAACGCGGCCGCAAGAGGAGTGCATGCTGGGACACGAGGATGAGGAGTTGACCGACTCTCTCGACGGACGGGACACCGAGGTCGTCGAGGAGGACGAGGACGTCGCCGTGTCTTCCGGCTCGCAGGGTACAGGGCCTCGCGGCCGCGCCAAGAGCGAGGACCGCTCGGATGGCCTGGACACCCTGAAGACCTATCTGCGGGAGGTTCGGAGTTCATCGCTCTTGACCTTCAAACAGGAGCAGCAACTCGGCAAGCGTGTCATGGCCGGTGACGAACAGGCGCGCGCGCAGATGATCGAGTCCAATCTCCGCCTCGTGATCAGCATCGGCAAGCGTTACATGAACCGGGGATTCCCCTTTTCCGACATCGTGGAGGAAGGGAATCTGGGCCTGATCAAAGCGGTCGAGAAGTTCAACTACAAGCGGGGATTCCGCTTCAGTACCTATGCGTCCTGGTGGATCCGGCAATACATCGAGCGGGCGATCATCAATCAAGGCAAGCTCGTTCGACTTCCCGTGCACGTGGTCGAACGGCTCAACCGTTATCTCGGTAAAGTCGAACAGTTGGTGCGCGAACTCGGGCGAGAGCCGGCTGCGCAGGAAATCGCTCAACGGATGAAGACGACGGAAGAAGAGGTTCTCGACCTCAAGCAGCTGGTCCGGACGACCTGTTCGCTCGACAGCCCTATGAACGACAGGTCGGACACCTTTCTGCGGGATGTGATCGAAGATCCTGCCTGCATCTCACCGGCAGAAGCGGCTGAAGGAGTGATGCGTCGCCGGGCAATGATGGAGTGGGTCTCCGCCTTGCCGGAGAAAGAACGGATTGTGATCATCTCGCGGTTCGGGCTGGATGGGGACGAGGCGAAGACGTTGGAGGAAATCGGCCGCGAGTTGGGCCTCACCCGGGAGCGGGTCCGGCAAATTGAAACGGCGGCGCTGGTCAAGCTTCGGGGGACCATCGAAAAAAAGACGATGAAGCGGGCCGACCTTTTGTAGTACAGTACCCGCCCCATGGACTACAAAGCCCTTATTCGGGAAGTCCCGGATTTCCCCAAAGCCGGCATCCTCTTCTACGATATCACCACGCTGCTGAAAGATGCGAAGGCGCTCCGGCAGGTCACCGAAGAGCTTACCGCCAGATACTGCAATCGGGGAATTGCGAAGGTCGTCGGCATCGAATCGCGCGGGTTCATTCTCGGCGGTACGTTGGCGATCCGACTCGGGGCCGGGTTTGTGCCGGTGCGGAAACCAGGCAAGCTCCCGGCAGATTGTTTCGAAGTGAAATACAACCTGGAATATGGGTCCAGCTCCCTGGCCATTCATCGGGATGCGATTGGGACCGGCGAACGGGTCCTCATCGTCGATGACCTGCTCGCAACCGGCGGGACGGCCGCGGCCACTGTGCAGTTGGTTCGCCAGTTAGGGGGAGAACTCGCTGGGCTGGACTTCTTGGTCGAGCTCAAAAGTCTCAACGGACGACACAAGCTCGCCGGGTACGACGTCCATTCCACCATTCTGTATCCTTGATCCGCTCCGGTTTCTTCCTATCGGGGCTTGTCAAACCGAACCCACCGTGCTATGAATGCCGAACTTTTTTCCGGCCTCGATGCTTCTCGTGAACGTGAGTGAGCATGGTGAACAAAGTGCACGCAAAGAAAAAAACCGCTTCGCAGAGTAAGCCCAAGCCGCGGACTGCGCCGAAAGGCCGGATCAAGGCCGCTCCTGTCGTGGAGAAGCCGGCTCACGCGGTGCATGCCCTCGAAGTCGTGAAGCCCAAGGAATCGGCGAAAGCCCGGGAAGCCAGGGACCAGCGCCGCGAGGTGTTGCATCAGATGCTGATGCGGAAGCGCCAGGAGATCATGAAAGAGATCGAGGGGAGCCTGGGACAGTCCTTGACCGAAGACCAGCAGCGTCGGTTGGAGTCCGCGCGGGACGTCGGGGATCAGGCCTTGATGGATCTCGATCGCGAGCTGGGGATTTCCTTGATGGAGATGCGCAATCGCCGCCGGCAACTCATCGATGAGGCGCTGACCAGGTTGACGGAAGGCACCTACGGCATCTGCGCGGAGTGCGGGATTGAAATCAGCGAGAAGCGGCTTGAAGCGGTTCCCTTTGCTAAATTGTGCGTCGAATGTCAGTCGCAACAAGAACTGCTGGAAAAGATCGAGAAAGAAGAAGATCGCGACTAGACGCGATCCCCTCCCCAGCGCGGTGCTTCCTTCCTGTTCCGTTCTACAATCAGAGAACTTCGTGCGTGTATGAAAGCGGTGGTACTTGCAAGCGGTGGACTGGATTCGACCGTGACGGCCGCGTATGCCAGGCGCGACGGCTGCGAGCTGAATTTCCTGACGATTGCATACGGGCAGCGCCACGTGATCGAGGTGGAGCGGGCACGCGCGGTGGGGCGCGCCATGGGTGTGACCCATCATCTGGTCTTGTCGTTGGATTTACGAGCGATCGGCGGCTCCGCACTCACCGGCGACCTCGCGGTCCCGAAGGGGCGCAGCGACGCCGAGCGGGACACGGGGATTCCAGTCACATACGTGCCGGCTCGCAACGCCATTTTTCTCTCGCTGGCGCTGGCCTATGCCGAGGTGCTCGACGCCAGGGCCATTTACTTCGGCGCGAACGTGCTGGACTACTCCGGCTACCCCGATTGCCGTCCGGAATTCATCGAGGCCTTCGAAACGATGGCGCGGATCGGCACGCGGGCCGGCTCGACCGGTTGCAGGATCGAAGTGCGGGCGCCGTTGTTGAGGCTGTCCAAAGCGGATATCGTCAAGGCCGGACTCGCGCTTCACGCCCCTCTTCACCTGACGCATAGTTGTTACGACCCGGTTCATGGTGATCTGGCCTGTGGGCGTTGCGACAGTTGTCTGATCCGGCGCAAAGGATTTCAGGAGGCGGGTGTTGTAGATCCGATTCGATATGCGATACCCTGACAAAAAGTGAAGCGTGAAGTGTGATGCGTGATGTGTAACGGAAAGTGAGCTTCGCATGTCGCCCGAAGAATTTTTTATGTACCTCACGATAGCCTTGGTGGTAGTCGTGCCGGTGGCGGTCCGTGTGTATCGGCGTATGACGATGAAGCGAACGACGCAGATGTTACGCGAGCAGTTCGGCCAAGCATCGGGCGGCACGCAGCCCCCCGGGCGTCGCTCATAACCCTTCCACGTGGAGTGGCGCATGCGAGCCATGATATCCAGAACGGCGGTGTGGACGGTCGGTGTCCTGGTTCTGGTGCTGGCTGCATGCGAGTCCGGTTCGGCGAAGCCGGAGGCCGGCCCCCTCCCGGCGGAATTCCAGGCCGGCGAGACGAAGTTCAAGGCGAACTGTGCGGTGTGCCATGGTGAGCGAGGCGTCGGGACCGATCATGGCCCGCCGCTCGTGCATAAGATCTACGAACCAAACCATCATAGCGATCAGACCTTCCTGATGGCTGCGGCCAACGGAGTGCGGGCGCACCACTGGAATTTCGGCAACATGCCGAAAATTGAGGCCGCGACGCCCAGCGACGTGACCGACATTATCGCCTACGTGCGTTGGCTCCAACGCCAGGCGGGTATCCAGTAGTTCCTGCCGTCCCTTCCCCTGTTTGACTTTCAGAATCTCCGCTTCGTAAGGTAATTGATAGGTCGGTCCGAGGCCTCACGCCTCCGGGTCGGTGCCGTCTGATCCGGGCGGTCTCCGAGCGGACCGTTCATACGAGAGGAGGAGGTCATGATTCGTTCAGCCAATGGGGTCCGTAGTGTGCTGGGCGCGCTTGTTCTGTTCCTGATGTCCTCGGGGTGCGCGTTGGTCGCAGTGGATGCAGGGCACGAAGGGGTCCTGGTCGAAAAACCGTTCTTCTTTGGGCACGGAGGGGTGGATCCGGTCCCGGTCAAGACAGGACGCGTCACCGTGGCAGTGACGACACAGGTAATCGATGTGGATGTGCGTCCGATTCAGTATTCGGAACATTTCGACATTATCTCGGCTGAAAACGCGCCGGTGTCGTTCGACGCCTTCTTGATCGCCAATGTCGTGGAGGGGCGCTCGCCTGAGCTTATCAGCAAGTATGGCCCGAACTGGTATGTGAATAACGCGAAAGAAGCGTTCCGCACGTTCGTGCGCGAAGAAGTGCAGAAGTACCCGCTGTTCCAGCTGACGACCGATCCGACGACCAGAGCCAAGCTGCAGGATGCCATTGCAAAAGAAGTCCAAACCAAGCTGATCGAGAAGCAGGGCATCCCGGTTCGGCTCAATCGGGTCGTGGTCGGCAGCATCCTCCCCCCCAAGGGTGTCGTCGAGCAGACGACCCAGACCATTATCCAGGAGCAGCGCAAGATCACGATGGTGGAGTTTCAGAAGGCGGAGGAAGCGCGAGAGAAGGCTGAGAAACAACGCGGGATCGCCGATCGGGCTTATCGGGAATCGCTGGGGCTGACCGCGCCGGAGTTCGTCGATTTACGCCGCATCGAAGTACAGAAAGAAATCGTTCAACATTCGCCGACCGCGCTGACGGTGATCATGGGGCTCGAGCGATTTGGGATCAACCTGCCGCCGATCGGGGCGGAAAAATAACGTCGTGGCGCCGTTCGAGGAATTTGCTGGAGAAGAATGCGCCGTAGGCGGCTCGTACCGACGGCGCTGGTGCTCTCAGGGTCACTCCATGGTGCCTACGGCGCAGGGTTTGCGGCGCGCTCCTTATTATTTTATTTCACGAGCCAAACCCGATAGGACCTGGCCATGAGCGGTTTGGTGACCTTCCGGATCCCGATCTCTCCGGGATGCATGATGTCTTCGCCTGACAGCGTTTTGCGGGCAGGGTAGCGGTCGGTGCGAATCAATGTCCCTTGCTCGTCGTAAAAATCGACCATCAGGTCGGCGCTTTCCCGCAAACTTCCGTCGTAAGCCGTGGCCAGCCAGTCCAGGCGCTTGAGCGCCTGAAAGGTCACGAAGATCGTCCCGTCCTTCTCTTCCCGCACATGCAGGATTTTCAACGCGCGGTTCTGGTCGAGTCCAGACGCATCCTGGCCCCCACTGAGGTGCACGCGGATGACGTTCTGGACTTCGTCAGATTGAAGCGTTGCTTTGATTTTGCACGACACGGTCCGGCCCTTCTCAGTATACTCGATGACTTCCTGGTCTTTGGCGTAACTCGAAGCGAGTAGGTGGACGAGTTCGCTCAATGCGGGAGAATCGACCAGCGACGCGGTCTGTTCGCGGACGAGGGGCGAATTGCCGATGGCCACCCGCAGGGCTCCACGGCAGGCGGCGGCTTTCGCGTCTGCCAAGGTTTCCGGGTCATGAAAGGCGTAGCGATAGTCCCCGACGATTTCGACGCGTTGGCCTTGCGCGTCTGCCGACGGTGGAAACACAGCACTAAGACCGCACGTGAGGGCGATGAGAACCAACCTGACTCTGAGGAAGGGATGTGAGGATGTCATGTGGCGCCTTCCTTTCTCTCGCGCGAATTCACAAGAGGCCGTGGAGGCCGATGGGCAATGAATCTTCGGAGCACGGACAGCCGATACAATCATGCTACCACGTGAACAACGGTCAATCACACTGATCGTTGGACCGAGGAGAGTGGTGTCGCACCGGCGCACATTCTACCTGAAGCCCTGCAAAGACAACAGGATGCCTTGACTTGCCTACAGTCTTCACTCAGACTCCCCTGCATGGACGAGCAGTCGGAACAGGAGTTCCTCGATCTTCTTGCCGAGCGAGCCGGTATTGCGGCGGAGTATTTCGATATCGCCGGCACTCGTCATGTGACCTCAGCGGATACCAAGCGAGCCATCCTCAAGGCGATGGGGTTCCAGACGGAGACACGCGAGGCGTTGCTGGGGGAACTTCGTGCATGGGAGGAGTCTCCGTGGAAAGCCCCCTGTGATCCTGTCCTCATAGTCCGAGAGGATGAGCGGGACAGTTGCTGGTTATTCCGCCTGCCTTGCGAAGAAGGTCGGGAACAAGACATTCGCATTGTCTGGGAGATGCATGGAGAACAGGGGGAGGTGGTGGCTCATGGCGAAGCTGGACCCGGGCTTGAGGTCCACGGTGCCGCCGTGGTTGACAACCTCCGTTATGTTCGCCTGTCCGTGCCTCTTCAACAGGGGCTGCCCTGTGGCTATTACGGCCTGCGCGCCGGTTCGCTCGGAACGACCCCGGCCGTTTCCGGAACCCTCCACGTCATCATCGCACCGCGACAGTGCTATGTGCCTCAGGCATTGCTGGATGGTCAGCGGACCTGGGGGTTGTCCCTCCAGCTGTACTCGGTGCGGTCCACTCGGAATTGGGGGATCGGCGATTTTCACGACCTCGCGGATCTGACGGAGTGGGCTGGGAAGGAGTTAGGAGCCGGGGTGATCGGCCTGAATCCGCTGCATGCCTTGAAGAATACCCATCCGTACACGATCAGTCCCTACTCTCCCAACAGTCGGCTCTACATGAATGAGGTGTATCTCGACCTTGAATCGGTCCCGGAGTTCAAGACCTCGGCCGATGCCCAACGCCTCTATCGGGATCGCGAGTTTCAAACGACGCTCGAACACCTGAGAAAGAGCGAACACGTCGACTATGACGCCGTGTCCGCGCTCAAACGGTCGATCCTTGAGCCGATGTACAAGCAGTTCCTTCGCCAGAACTATGTCGGCGATGAGCCGTCTCCACGACCGAGGAGCGCACGAGGGTGGGTGTTCGAGCGGTATGTTCGGGAGGAAGGAGAGGCGCTGGAACAGTTCGCCCTGTACCAGGCTCTTGACGAGGAACGACGGCTCGTGCAGTCGGCCTCGACGGTGTGGCAACAATGGCCGGAGCCATACCAGTCTCCTCGATCTGCCGCCTCGCGCGAGTTCGCGCGCCGTCATTCCAAGCGTGTGAGGATGTTTCAGTATATCCAGTGGCTGGCGGCGACGCAGATGAAGGCGCTCGTCGATCGGACGCGGAGCGTCGGCATGTCCGTCGGGCTGTACCACGACCTGGCGTTGGGGAGCGATCGTTGCGGAGCGGATGCCTGGATATTCCAGGACATCCTCGCGATGGGCGCCGACTGCGGGGCGCCTCCGGATGCCTTTGCGCCTGCGGGACAAAACTGGGGATTCTCCCCGATGCATCCGCTGCGGCTCCGAGCCGCGGCCTATCGGCCGTTTGCCCAGCTCGTTCGGAAGAATCTTCAGCAAGGCGGCGCGATCCGGCTCGATCACGTGATGGCGTTGTTCCGGCTGTTTTGGATCCCGCGTGATAGGCCGGCGTCGGCGGGCACGTATGTCCACTATCCCGCCGAAGATCTGCTGGCGATCCTGGCGTTGGAAAGCATGCGCGCGCGTACGCTCGTGATCGGCGAGGACTTGGGAACCGTGCCGGACTGGATTCGGGAACGACTCGCGCAGGCGCGGGTCTTGTCGTATCGCGTGTTCTATTTCGAGCGGCAGTGGGACGGGGCGTGGAAGCCGCCGAGCTGGTATCCCGCGGCCTCGCTTGCGGTTGCCACGACGCACGATCTGCCGACGCTGGCCGGCTACTGGACCGGCGAGGACATCCGGGTTCGGACGAGCTTAGGGCTTGTTTCCGATACACAGGCGCAGTCCCGCGCCTGGCAAGAGCGGCAAGAGGAAAAGGGGCGGATCTTACACGCGTTGAAGGCCGAAGGACTGTTGCCGGCTGGGATGACGGAAGATCCCGCGAGCGCGCCGACGATGAGCCCCGATCTCTGTCGCGCGGTGTATGCCTACCTCGGGCGCACGCCCAGTTGGGTGATGTTGGTGAGCCTCGACGATCTGATCGGCGAAGTGGCGCAGACCAACGTGCCGGGTACCGTGGATCAACACCCCAACTGGTCGCGGAAGCTCGCGCTGAATCTCGAAGACCTCCGGCTGGATGAGCGGGGCCCGCTCCTGGCGGCCCTGTTGCGTCATACACGGTCGGTTGTGTAAGAGAGAACGTACGGTAGGGCCTGCTTCGAACAGTTCATACCTCCAGGCCCAGCCGAGTGACTCATGAAAAAACGCGATCGCTTGGTTCTCATCATCGCGGGAGCGCTGTTTCTTGCGATCGTCGTCCTCGAGACGTTCGTGCCGGCGAACGTGGTCGGGGCCTACGGTCTGGTGCTGCCGATCCTCTTGGTGGCGACCCTGAGGAGCCGCAAGCTGATGGTGGTGACGCTCGCCTTGTGCGTGGTGGCCACCTATATCGGCTTGCTGCGTCCGACCAAGCCCGGCCGCTTCGTGTCGGCCGTGATCAATCGGACGGTGGTGGTGTGCGTCTTGACGGGGGTCGCATACATCGGCATGACGTGGGAGGAACGAAAGGCCCGTGAGGAGGCCGCCCGCGCCGCACTCGCCCTGCAGACCGAGAATCTGCTCCGCGCGAACTCCCAGCTCGTAGAGATGAAGGACAGGTTGAATCGGTCCGAGCGCCTGGCTGCCGTCGGGCAACTGGTCGCCTCGGTCGCGCACGAGGTCGGGACTCCGTTGCACTCCATTGCCTGGCACGTGCAGGCGTTGGGTGAGGAGGCCGGGGTGACGCCGGAGATGAAGAAGCGGGTCGGCATCATCGACGAACAGATCACCCGCGTGGTCCGTATCATCCAGGATCTCTTGTCGTCTACCCGGCAGCGTAAGCCCGAACCGACGTGGACGCCGGTGGGGCGGCTCGTCGAGCCGGTGGCGGCGCTGATGGAACCGGCCTATCATGCCAAAGGAGTTCATCTCGCGACCGATCCGATGCCGGGCACCCTGATGGTATGGGCCGATGCGGAGCGGATCCATCAGGTGATGGTCAATCTGCTCGCCAACGCATTGGCGGCGACGGCGACGCACGGAGAAGTGCGGATCTCAGTCGGCTCGCGGCCACCATCGGTTGAGGAAGTGGACGCAGCCAAGCGAACCGGGCAGGTTGCCCCTGATACTATGGTCACGCTTACGGTGCGGGACACGGGGTCCGGAATGCCCCAAGAAGACCTGCAGAAAGCCTTCCAGCCGTTTTTTACCACCAAGGCGGTGGGGAAGGGCACCGGATTGGGTTTGTTTCTCAGTCGGGAAACCGTGGTGGCCCACGGTGGCGGATTGTCGATCGAGAGCGAAATGGGGAAGGGCACCAGCGTGGTCGTGGCGTTGCCTGGGCTCAAGGCAGATCCCGTGAGCGTCGTGTAGGAGGGCGAGGATGCAGGCACCGGCGAGAATTATTGTGGTCGATGACGATGCGGTCGCGCGGGATCTGCTTGCCGAGGCGCTGAAAAAGGAGGGGTACGAGGTGGAGGCGTTCTCGAACGGCCGCGAGGCCATCGAGCGGGGACGCCAGACGAGAGCCGATCTCGTGCTCACGGATATTCGCATGGAGACGGTGGATGGGTTGGCGGTCTTGCGTGAGTTCAAGCGGTTCAGCCCCGATACGTCGATCGTCCTGCTGACGGCGTTCGGGTCGCTGGAGGGTGCGATCGAGGCGATCAAACAGGGGGCCTACGATTATCTGGCGAAACCGTTCAAGAAAGAGGAAATCAAGCTCGTCGTGCAACGGAGCCTCGAACACGCTCGCCTCGTTCGGGACAATGCTCGATTCCGGGAAGAACTGAAAGAGCGTGCAGAGTGGACATGGCTCGTGGGCAGCAGCCCCGCCATGTTGGAGGTCTACAAGCTGGTTGCGCGTGTGTCGGAGGGGCGGAGCACCGTGTTGCTCGAGGGCGAGAGCGGGACCGGCAAAGAACTGATTGCCCGGGCCATCCACGCGAACAGCCCGCGATGCAAGCGGCCCTTCATCCCGGTCAACTGCGCGGCGCTGCCCGATACGTTGCTGGAATCCGAGATGTTCGGCCACGAGAAGGGGGCCTTTACCGGCGCCACCGGCGCCAAGACCGGGCTCTTCGAGGCGGCGAACGGCGGGACGTTGTTCCTGGATGAAATCGGCGATCTGGGATCTGCGTTGCAAGTGAAGTTGCTGCGGGTGATGCAGGATCAGGAAGTCCGGCGTGTCGGAGGAACCGGGTCGGTGAAGGTCGATGTCCGGATCATCGCGGCGACCAATCGGGATTTGGCCGCCCAGGTGAAGGAGGGGAAATTCCGCGACGATCTCTACTACCGTCTCAACGTCGTGCGGATCGTGTTGCCCTCCCTGGTGGATCGACGCGAGGATATCCCGATGCTCGCGCATCATTTCCTGCAGAAGTTTGCGGGCGACGCCGCCCATCCGGTGAAAGGGTTCCTGCCGGAGACGATCGCGCTGCTCAAACACTATCGATGGCCGGGCAACGTGAGGGAGCTGGAAAATGCGATTGAGCGAGCCGTGTCGCTGAGTCACGGTCCGCTGATCATGCCGGAGGACCTTCCTGAGGCCATCCGACAAGGCCAGGCCGGCGCCGAAGACCTGAAGCCCGGCAAAGAAGCAGAGTCGGTCGAGGCGATGCTGACGCTGGAGGAAGTCGAGAAGCGGCACTTGGTTCGGGTGCTGAAAGAAACCAAGGGGAACAAGGTGAAGGCCGCGAAGATTCTCGGGATCGATCGGCGGACTCTGTACCGAATGGCAGAACGGTTCGGTCTCGATCTAGGCGAGGACCGCGAGGGGGCCGAGGGGGACTGATTACAAGAGCTGGAGCTTGTTCTTGATGAGGCGGAGCTGATTCGCGGCGCTCTGCGGCAAGGCTGTCGGAGAGTCTTCCCAGCTCGCGAACAGGCCGTCTTTCGACTCGTACATCGCGTGGAGCTTCAACCGCGTGCTGGTGTCTTGGAGGGGCGTGACGGTCGCTTCCACGCGACTTTTGCCGACCCCGAACCGCCACTGTAACAGCCAATTCCAGGGCCCGCCGATTTCTTCCCGGTAGCCGGTTCGTAGGTTGCCGTTCGAGTCCTCTTCAACGTCGTATCCCCCTGCAGTCAGGACATCGGCGACGGCCTGTCGCACGCGATCGGCCGGCAGAGGGAGCGTGTCTTCTACGATGTCGGGAGCATGCTGCACAGGAACGCTGGAGCAGCCGCCGATCAGCAGGACGGCTGCCACTAAGACGAGAGTGATGGACGCGTGCCTCACCGTTGTTTGGAGTCTTTCAACCGGTACACGAGGTGAGTGTCGGTTTGGGCGACACCCTCGATCGAGTGGATCTTGGTCAACACCAACTGCGTGAGCGCATCTTGGTCCGGGACTTCGACGACGACGACGATGTCGGGTTTTCCCCAGCAGGGGTCGATCGTCTTGATCTCTTTGATGTCGGACAACGCGCGCACGACGGCGGTCGTTTGTCCCGGCAGCACGTTAATCAACACATAGGCTCGATCGGACATCAACGCTTCTCCATTGGTAGGGATCTGAATTGTATATGGAACCGTCTGACTCGCGGCTGGAGAGGAAACGTAGCGGATACCCCGCTCGGAAGTCAAGACAGCCGATTCAGTGGCCTTACTCGATGTGAAGGGGGTTTCTCGGAGCTTCTTTGGTTTCTTCAGCATGATAGTCCCTACTTCGGCGCGACAACGACATCAATGGTGTACTGATCGCTCACGCTGGTCAAATCGGACTCGAATCCCCGAGGATTGCCGATGCGGCCTTCGGGGTCATAGACGAAACACAAGAGCGTGCCGCAGTGCTTTCGCGCGCGATAGCGTTCGGAGTCGATCTGCACTTGCTCGGCGACTTCCCGCCCGCCGAGTCCCGGCCTGGTTTTCTTGACGACGACGGCGATGGTGTTCTTCGCCAGGAAGAAGGTCGTTCGATTTCCTCCCTCGGTATAGCTGGGCGTCCAATCTTCAATCTCGATCTCGTCGAACTCCAGCCGGAGGAGCGCGTGGAGGAGATCCTGGACATCGTACTCGTCCTCCACCTCCAACGTGGCCCGGTATTCTCGACGGAGGCGCATCTGCCTGACGACGGCATGGAAGCGGGAACAGAGCTTTCGCACCTGCTCCAACGGATCGAGCGCAGGACCAACTCCTATCTTCGAGCCGGCTTGAGGTTGAGCGGTTGAAGCGGAAGGCTCGGCAATTCTTCCGACGGACGCCGGTAACGGAGCGATCGATGCGGCAGGTTCTTCCGTCCTCGATTCAGACGAGTGAGCCGGGGAGGGAGTCGAAACCGGCGGACAGGCGTTCGCTTCCTGGACAGGAACGGATGCAAGGAATGCCGGTGTCGGCGCCGGTCCAGTTGCTCCTGCTCGATCTGCGCCTGGAGTAGAAGGAATCCGGTTCGTGGACGGTATCGGCGGCGCAAATGAAGGGTCCAGATTTGTCGTGAACGCCACCGACATGGTGATGGGCGAAGGTGCGACAGGAGCTTCCGTTCCTGCCATCGGGGTGATGGTCTCCTGTGTCGGGGCGCCAGGGGGCGGTACGAGGGACAGATGGGGACGAGCTTGAGCGGGCTGCGAGTGAGAAGACGTGTCGGGTAGAGGAGGGGCTGGTTTGATGCCGAGCAAATCGAGCTTGCGGTTTTCCAGCGATGCGATCAGTCCTTCCAGCAACACAATGCTGTGTGCCGTTTCCTCAGGGCTATTAATGCGAAGCTTGTGGGCCTTATACCTTTGGTATTCTGGCGACTTGTCCCCGAAGATGCGCTTGATGCTGTGACGGATATGCAATTCGGCTCGTGCCCGAACCGCATCGCGGTAGGGAAAACCTTCCCTGCTGAGATCTTCGACTTGGGCGAGCAATTCCCGGAATTTCTCGATGCCGCGTGTGAGTTCTTCGACGGCGGCCGCGTGCTTGGACTTTCCCCGCGGCTGTTCGGCAGATCGTGATCGTGACATCGTGCAAGCTCTGAGGGGAAAGTCTAGCCGATGGTCGGAAGGCTGGCAAGGAAAGCGCGATTCTGCGCATGCACGGAACGTGGTGTGGGCAGTACGCCAGGCTACGCGCCCTGGCCATTGGTGAGGGAAGAGACGTTCGAGCCGGCGGGCAGGCGAGTGTTCACGAGCGACGTGATGTATCGATGAAGTCGTGCCTCCGCCTCAGGTTGGATGGTGACGATCTGTAATCCGAATTCCTGGCCTCTCAGCCACTGCACGGTGGCGCATTCCACTTCGACCGCCCTGACCTGGTCCGGCAGAAACAGGCGAAGCGCGAGGTTCATGCCGGGGAGGACGGGTTGGTCGCCGCTCGCTCGCCACCCGCTGGAGGAGAGGTTCCACACCGTCCCTTGGCCGACAAACCCATCGCCGTGGTAGTAAAAGGGACAGTAAATCGGAAAACGACGATATGTCCGCAAGATGAATCGGGTGCTGATCATGGATAACCCCCCTGGTGTTCAGTGTCCGCTGTTAGAGTTTCTCCCAGAGACGCGGGGTTCTCGGAAGCAGTAAACCTTGAACCCGCATCTTCGCCGCCATCTGGAATGAACGATGTTGCCGAATCATTTCAATGAGCCGTACGGCCAGAAACGCGCAGCCACCGGCGACTGCAATAATCCCCAGAAATTCGATCAGGCTCAGCATGGCAACCCCTCCAAGCCTACGTGCTGTTGAACTCAAGAATACCCCTGCAACCTATCGGGTGGTATTCCCTGAAGGGAGTACCGCAAAAGGTGCACGGGCCTGTGAACCCACAGACTTATGAGGAGGAAGCTGAAGGGACAGAGGGTAGAGCGAGAGGCATGAACTATTCCAGCCCATTTAATCGAAGGGCCGAGTCGGGGCAAGTTGGAGAGCAAGCACGAATCGAGACTGAATGATGGAGTGATCCCGTCGCCTTCATTATGAATGAGGCTCCCGGTCGAGCAAGCTTGGTTTGGTGCCCCCGACACGAATTGAACGTGCGACCCGCGGTTTAGGAAACCGCTGCTCTATCCAACTGAGCTACGGGGGCAATGTTGGTGTGTCATTAACTTATACAGACTTGGTGCCGTCAGAAGCTTCAGTGTCGGTACTTTGTGCCATCTATTATGCCACGGAGTCAAGCAGGGGTCGTGTTCACATCGGAGACGGCCGTCACTGGGTTGACGGCGTACTTTTCCCCGACGATGTTGCTAAGAGGTCTCGCTTGGTGGGAATCTGCAAAAGGATATCTGACCGAGCCTGATAGAGACCCTGTAGCCGCAGGCCCGTGGCGTAGACCAAGCCGCCCACCTGGTTGCCCAAGGCGAGTTTGCCTCCGACCTTGCCGTCGCGTCCGGTTGCAACGAATTCTGCGGCCGGCGCCACCAACCCGTACGGCGCGAGCGGGGCGGCGTGCTTGATGACTCGCTCCTCGGCAGGGAGGTTCACGACTCGACTGACGAAGAGATCCGCCGTTTCCTGGTTGATCTTTTCCGTCGGCTGGTCCTCGATCACCCACTCGTTGTGTTCATGAATCAGGACGTAGTGATCGTCTCGCGTCTTGACCGAGAGCAACGCGATCTCTGCGAACTCGATGCCGAGCAAGCGCTTGTCTTGAAGGGTGAAGAGCTCCTTCGTCAAATCTCTGATGACCGTGGGATTGATCCGATAGAGCGGCGCGTCCGGTTTCGTCTCGGCAAAGGCTTCGCCGGTTGACGGGTCGGGCTGGTAGAGCTTCACGACTTGATCGACGCCGCCGGCATGGATGGTCACCTTGACGTTTGGAACCGTGAGCTTTTTCGCGGTGGCTTCCCGCTCGGGGCCGGGATCGATGATGCCCATCGCTTTCAGGTCCTCGAGCCGGAATATGAGTGCCCGAACTGCGGTCTGATCCGCCTCGGCTTCAATCGGGTAACGAATCTTCCATTTTCGTTTCGGCTTCTCGTCTATTCCGTAGAGCACGATTTCCGTGGTGGGATAGGTGAGCCTGATCCGGTCGATCTCTCCCTGCTCGAGCCGGAGGATCTCCTTGCGACGGAATGTCATCAAGGTCTTGTTCAGGACGTCCTTCGGCGCCAGGTCTGTCAGAAGAATCTTGTGGTCCGATTCCCGCAAGACGTACAGGGTGGAAGAGAGCGGTCCGATGTCGCCGATGGAGAAAGTTTCTTGCCGTGCCCCGGCGGCTACCGTGATGTGCGCAGAGGGTGTCTCAAGACCGAACGGCGCCAGGGCGGTGGCCTGTTCCTCCACGACGCGCGTGATTGTTCCTGTCACCAATGCGCGGATCAGGGCCTGCACTTCACGCGGGTCGGCATCGGTCTTCAATGGAGCCGTGATACTCCAGCCGTGGGCGCTTCCTGGCGCCAGCACGATGGTCTGGCCGTTGGCGTTCACGGTGAGACCGGTGATGTCCTGTTCCTCGAACGGAAGCACCTTTGCCTGCCGGACCTTGGTCTGTTCTTCGGTGCGCTGGGTAGGGATCTCGATGTAATAGAGGTAGGCCCCCAGTCCGGCCAGGACGACGGCCATGAGCCACGTTGGCCAATGTCGCATCATACGGGTTAGAGGCGCCGCCGTTTCCGCCAGACGAGCATGCCCCAGACAAACGTCACGGCGGGGAGGAAGAGGACTTGGACGTAGAGCAACACGCGGTCTTGGACGGGATTCGGCATAAAGGGCCGGAGCGCGGGTTCTTTGGGGACAATCGAGATCAGGTCCCGCTCTTCCGCGAGCCATCCAGCGATGTGGAGGAAAAAGTCCGTGTTGCCTGGAAAGTTGAGGTAGGCGTTGCCGGCAAACGTCGAGTTGCCCACCACGACGACCGCAGGACGCGGTGTGCCTTCTTCCGGCGCTTTCTTCGGGGTGAGCGCGGCTGCCAACGTCAAGGGGCCCTGCACGTCTTCCTTTTCACTGTACCCGACCACGCGGCCCTTCATGTCCGTTTCCGCCCAGCTGCGGGGAGAGGTGCGGGCGAGCGGCACATAGTCCCATTCCTTCGCCGACTCTTCCTGGAAGGTGATGTGCTGGGCAAGGGGAAAGAGGACGGCCGACGTGAGGTCCTGCGTAATTTCATGCTCCGTAAACGTGCGCACCAGCAGCGCTGTGAGATCGCCCTGCGCCAACCGATCTTGTAAGTCCACCAGCACGCCTGGCCCGACTTCCACGCCCCACCGTTTGAGCAGGTCTTCCAATGCCGTGTGCGTATCGGGGTCGACGAGAATCAGCACGTGGCCGCCGTTGGCGACGTAGCTGTGAATCCGCTCTTTCTCTTCCGCGGTGACTGGGCGGCGTGGACCGGCCACGACCAGGACGGATGTGTGGTCGGGTACGGCAGACTCTTGGAGGAGCGTCACCGTGCCGACGTCGTAGCCCTGCTTGATGAGCGCCTCTTTGGCCAGGGCGAAACCGCCTCGCTCGCGATCCTCGACGCTGCGTTCGCCGTGTCCATCGAGGAAGATGACACGTTTCTTGGTTTCTTTGGAGACGCGGATGAGCGCGCCGGTGAGCTCCACTTCAGACGGCGCGTTGACCCGGACGGTCTGCGGGCCGCTTTCCAGGACGGCGGTATCGATCCGCGTGATACCGTACTCGCGCGCGATGTTGGGCTGCCGTTCCGGATCCACAAACTGCACCGCGATCTTGTTCGTGGCTTGGCGGTAGGTGTCCAACAGGTCGCGATAGGTAGTGAAGGCCTGACTCCGGTCTTGTGCGAACACGGTGATCTTGACGTCGCGGGTCAGACCCCGCAGCACACGATGGGTTTGCGGCGCGAGCGTGAAGTGCTGGGTCTCCGAGAGGTCCCAGCGCTGGGAGTGCCGCGCGCCGAGGAAATTCACGATCGATACGATACCTGCGAAGAGGACGACCATCAGCAAGCTGTTCGCGCCCAAGCGAGTCGAACGCCGGACAGAAAACGCTTTGAGGGCTTCGAAGTGGATCACAAAGAAGATGATCAGGCAGACTAACGCCAGGCCTTCGCACAGGGTGGCGAGCCACAATGTGTCCGGGGCGAGGCTGTATGCGATCACCCCGCCGACGGCCAGCGCGGCGCCGACGATGCCGATAGGGAATATGGTGCGGGCTACTTCCATCGGGTCGACTCCACCACACGGTGGGCGAGGAACAACATCAGCACCATTCCGCTGACGTAATAGACGAGATCTGTGGTGTCGATCAGTCCCCGCACCAGGTGGTCGTAGTGCTCGATGAACGAGAGGTAGGAGAAGAAATGTCCGCTCGCCGTCTCGCCCAGCACGGAGCCGAGCGCGCCCAACAACCACAGGAGGATCAGCAGGCCGAAGCTCAGGAACGCCGCCACGATCTGGTTCTCGGTCAGGGCGGAGGCAAAGACCCCTGTTGCGAGAAACAGGGCGCCCATGAGGGCGAGGCCGAGGTACCCGGTGAGGACCGGGTTCCAGTCGAAACTGCTGTAGGCATTCAAGGTGAGGGGCACAAAGCCGGTCAAGGTCAGCAGTGCCAGGAAGACAAGGTAGACGCTGAGGAACTTTCCCACAACGATTTCGTTGATGCCGACAGGCGAGGTCATGAGCAGTTCAAAGGTGCGCAATTTGCGTTCCTCGGCAAAGAGCCGCATGGTCAGGATCGGCAAGATCAGCAGGAGCACGATGGCGAGGCTGTAGAACGTCGGGCGGAACACCAGGTCGTTCAGGTTGATCTGGGCGGTGGCTCCCTGAATCTGCATGAATCGGATGGCTTGATTGCCGGCGTTCAGCACGGCGAGGTACGACAGCACACCGAAGATCGACAGAAAGACCGCCCCGACGACGTACACGACGGGGGATACGAAGGAGGAGCGCAACTCTTTGGCGACGATCGTGTAGACGGGTGCCATGCGTGTTCTTCTCGCTAGGTGGTGGATTCGGTTGAGGATATCGGGGTGTCGGCGTTCTTAGATAGCTGTTCCGTCGCGCCGTTGTGATCGAGACCTTCCTCGTGTTGTGTCAGCTTGAGGAACACGTCTTCCAGCGTCATGGTGATGGTTTTGAGCTCGAGAAGCCCCCATTCCTGCCCCACGGCATACCGGGCGATCTCCTCCCGCATGTCTCGGCCGAGTCGGCACTCGACCAGGAAGGTTCCCGCCTCACTGGAAGGAAAGGCGTTCAGGATACCCGGCAACTGACAGAGCCGGTCTGTGCAATCCGGAGGGGGTATTCGGAGCGTCAGGCTGATTTTCTCGGAATGCCGAAGCCGCGCAGACAGCTGCTCGGGGGTGTCCTCTGCCACGATCCGCCCCCCGCTGATGATCACGACGCGCTGGCAGACGGCGGTGGCCTCCGGGAGAATATGGGTGCTCAAGATGACAGAATGTGACCCGGCCAAGCTCTTAATCAGCTCGCGAATTTCTATGATCTGTTTCGGATCGAGGCCTACGGTGGGTTCGTCCAGGATGAGCACCGGGGGATCGTGCAGGAGCGCTTGGGCCAACCCGACGCGCTGGCGGTACCCGCGGGAGAGATTCCCAATGAGTCGCCGGCGGACGTCGCCGAGAGACAGTCGCTCGATGACTCTGTCCATCCCCGTTGCCAGGCTCGTTCCGTTCATTCCGTGAAGTCGGCCGGCAAAGGTCAGGTACTCGGTGACGGTCAGTTCCTGGTAGACCGGCGGGGTTTCCGGCAAGTACCCGATTCGGCGCTTCACCTCGGTCGGTTGGTCCGCACAGTCGTACCCGGCGACCCGCGCCGTACCCTCGGTAGCCGGCATGAAGCAGGTCAGGATCCGCATAGTGGTTGTTTTGCCGGCCCCGTTCGGGCCCAAGAAGGCAAGGACCTCTCCCTTGTCGACCTTGAATGAGACCCCGTCGATGGCCGTAAGGTGCCCGTACCGTTTGGTAATGTTCTGAACGTCGATCATGAATGTGTGATCAGTAAGAAGCGGACTGGGGCTGCCGGTGGTTGGACCCGCAACCTTCCTCTAGCAGTAAATCACGCGCGCATCATACTCAGAGGAACAAAGGCAGTCAAGAGAAGTGGGGGCCGTCAGTGTTGATCGTGCTGTCGCACGGGGGTGTCGTGCGATCCTTTACACAAAAAAATCAAGCTGCTAGAGTTGCAACGCTTGGACGGGGGCTCATGCGTCCGAGTCCAGTGGAGGGAAGCCTATGAAGAGAATCGTCCAATCTTTCATTGCACCGATGACTGTCGCGCTCGCTCTCAGCGTCACAGCGCTGGTGCCCCCGCCAGGTTTCGGAGCTGATGGCACCGTGCACAGGGTCACGGGCGAAGTCGTCGCGGTCAATACCAGCGAAACACCTCACGTGATCGTGGTCAAAAGCAGGATCGGTAAGAGGAACGATATGATCGTCGGGGCCACTGTCGGACAGGATGTCCCCATTACGAAGGGGAAAAAAGTTGTGGGTTTGTCTTCATTGAAGGTTGGCGAATCAGTGGTCATTACGTATGTCAAGAATCGGGACGGGCTGGCGGCGAAGAGAATTGTGGTTCGGTAGAAAAGAACTTCGGGAGGTTTCTAGTAGGCACGAGGGCGGATGGAAAATCCGTTCGTTTCCGATAACCTTTCGAGAATTTTCAGGTACGTCTTCCTGCATCATCCTTGCCTTGTCTGATGCTATGAGGAAAGAAAATATCAACTGTCATGCTATTCCAAATTGTAAATTTATTTCAAATAATCCAATAAGTTAATCATTCGACCCCATCAAAGACCTTGACGAGCCACGGGCGCCTCCTTTATAAGCCTACTACATCCTAGTCAGCCGATTGGTTTTTCGATCATCCTCTCGCTGAGCTCGTTCACCCCCATTTTCAGTACAAAGGTAGGGGAGACGCCTACACCCTCGGTATTGTTGTCGGATACCGGACGCAGTACCCTGTGAACCATGGATACCTTCAACGCCCTGGGCGGCTCCTTCGCGGCTAACATGAAAAGAACACTCATACTATTAATGACTTATCTACTCTTGGGCGCTTGCACATGCTTGCCCAAAGGTGAGGCGGACCTGGATATCGGCATTAAGGATAGGGGTATTGCGTCCTGGTATGGCGAAGAGTTCCATGGGAAGACCGCAGCCAACGGCGAACCATTCGATATGGAAGCCATGACCGCCGCTCACCGTACCCTTCCCTTGGGCAGCGTAGTCCGGGTGGTCAATCTCATCAACGGGAAGCATGTACGGGTTCGGATTAACGACCGGGGGCCCTATGTCCGAGGGCGGATTCTGGACCTTTCGTATGCGGCTGCGGCGGAACTCGATATGGTCGATGGGGGCATTTCAGTGATCCAACTCGAGGTGATAGGGGATCACCGTCCTAACTTCTTAGTCTCGGAAGAACAGCCTGAGGGTGTACCCCTCGTCAGCGTCCTTCGCGATTTCCCGATTTCTCATCTGGAAAGAGCTCACGAACCGACACGCTCCATGGTTCAGCACGGGACATCGCAGGGCCGTGGGATCCGCCTTCCCCCTACCGATGTTCTTCATGAACGCCGCGTGAGACGTGTAGCAACGATTCTGGCCATCGACCATTCGGTCTACACCACGGTCGCAGCCCTGGTCTTGGTCTGATCGGCTATTCCTCTGCTTCCATCCCGTGTTGACACTGCACGAAGTTCTCCTCTAGACTAAGCCCTCCGTTGGGTAAAAACGTGTGAGCACAATACGACAATACGGAGGAGTGGCAGAGGATGGCAAAGAAAACGGCTGCGGAGTCAGATGAGGCACGGCTGAAGAAGAAACTTGGTGAAAAACAAACGGGGCATGACAATCCCAAAGGGGATCACGCGCTCCGAGAGCTGCGTAAGCGCCTGAAACGGATTCAGCGGAAGCGTCGTGCGCTCGCACTGAGAAAGAAACATGCTGCCGGCAAGAAGGCCGAAGCGCCTGCGCAAGCCTAGCGTGGCGCAGCAAGTGCGCGAACACTATTACCCTGGGTGTGTTTCACCGAGATAGGATCGGGATCATTATGGAAGACCAGACCAAGAAACGCGACGAGTCGGCGGCCTCCGGATCTCAAGCCACGGATGAGCTCACGGATCAGGTGTCCGATCAGATCACGCAGGATGCGGGGCTTCAGGGGTTGGATGCGCCCACTGCGGACGCACCTGAGCTCGTCGTTCTTGAAGAAGAGCAGGTTAAGGACGAGATTGACATCCAGATCGATCTCCTCAAAGACCTGGATTGGGTCGTCCGTCGCGAAGCGGTGATCACTCTTGGTGAGATGGGGGATGATCGCTGTGTCGAACCCCTTGCAAGGGCGCTACGCGATGGCGATTGGCAAGTCCGCGAGGCGGCCGTCGAAGCCTTGGGCCAGGTGGGCTCGCCGGCGGTCGATGCCCTGTTAAAACTCCTGCGCGATTGGGACGTTAGAAAAACGGCCATCCTGGCTTTGGGAAAAATTCGGGACGAGCGGGTCTTGGAACCACTCGTCCACCAACTCCGGAGCGACGAATTCAGAGAGGACGCGACGAAGGCTCTGGTTGAGTTGGGGGAACCTGCTGTGCCGAGGCTGGTCCAAGCCCTCAAGGACAAGGATGAGAGCATCAGAAAACAAGCCGTTCTGGCTCTGGGCCAAATCAAGGATTCGTCTGCGGTCGACCCGTTGATCGATATGTTGGCGGATCAGGACTGGTTTACGCGGCTCACCGCTGCGGCGGCACTGGAGGCTATCGGCGATGGCCGTGGCCGGGATGCCATCAAGCCGCTCTTGAAAGATCCGGATCTGGTGGTGCGGATGCGCGTCGAACGACTCCTCGCAAAATGGAAGAAGCAGCCGGCCAACGCCTAAGCAGAGCCTGCCTCAGTTACTTGTTTAGAAGCGTGTCGATCTCCTTCTGAATCTCGTCCAGTTGGCTCAAGGGCACTTTCTTTCCCATCGACACTTCCAGGCGCAGCTCGCGAACCTTGCCTGCTAACTCTTTGACCGCCGCCGTTGGATTCTGTTGGCGACCGCCCTTGGTGGCGCTTTCAAGCGAATCCACCGCTTCGGCTAGTTCCTTCGCCGCCTCACCGAAGTTTTTGTCGAACATATCGGACTTTGCCTGAATCACCCGGGCCTTGGCGTCAACCAGCCCTTGCCGGCGTCTCAGATCCCGCTCGATGCCCAGTGCTGTGTCCATCACGTTCCGTGAGAGATCTTTCACCATCTGTTGGGGCGCCCCGGCGGGTCGTTGCCCAAGGTAGTAGCCGAGGGCAAACGCGCTCGCCGTCACTATCAGGATGCCGAGAAACTTCAGCATAGGGTCCTACCTCTACGGTTGGCGTGAACGGCTGCGCGAGGGTGTCTTGTTGCGTGCGAGCACCTGGAGCACGCTGGCTGCGGAGGCGATCCTGACAGCTGTGTCCGTGTCCTGCAACCCTTTTTTTAAACTCGATAGCACGTTTGGAGATGGGACCTTCCCGAGCGCTCGCGCAGCCATCAGGCGAGGAAGCGGCTGTTGATCGCGAAGCAGGGCCTCCAAGATCGGGAGGGCTTTCGTATCCGAGGTGGCTGCTAACGCCTGTGCGGCGGCTCCTCGAACGGACGGATCAGCGCTCCGTGTCAGATCGGCGGCAAGCAGCACGGCCGAAGAATCTCCGAGTCGAAGCAATGCCTCGACGGCACCGGCGCGTACGTGTTCGGCGGGATCGCGTGTCAGTGGCGTGATCAGAGGGCGAGTCTCTGGGATTCCCACCCGCCCGAGGCTCGCCACGGCCACGCCGCGCACGCGTGCGCTCTCGTCGCCCAGCGCATGGGTGAGCGGTGCGACCGACCCGGCTTGTCCGAATTCACCGAGTGCTCCTGCGGCGAAGGCACGAACGGCGGGTTCGGGATCATAGACCGCTTGACTCAGCACGGCGAGGCTCGATGGGCGCTTCAGGCGGCCGAGCACGCCCAGGGCGGCCATCCTCACGTCGGGGTCCGGGAGCGTTGCCGCGTTCAGGAGATCGACCAAGAGATCGTTCTTGCCCAGTTTCACGAGCGCGGCGGTAGCGAAGATCGATTCAGGGCCGGCATCGACACGGGCGATGTCCATCAACTGATCCCGGATCTCTTTCACGTTCGCATCTGCGAGAGCATTCATCGCGGCGATCCGGACGGTCGGCGCTTCGTCTTGCAGGGCCCGCTTGAGCGCACCCGATCGTCCGGCCAAGCCCGCTTTCCCGATGGCCTCTGCTGCGCGTGCCCTGACGAGGATCGAACTATCCAGGAGCCCGTCTTCCAGCACCGGGCCCGTTTCGGGTACGGCGATGTCAGCGAGCGCGGTGTAGGCGGCAATGCGGACGTGTTCTAGGGAGTCGCGGACGCGACTGGTAATCAGACTCAGCGCGAGCTGGCGAAGCAAGGCTGGGTCGTCTGGTTGACCGGCGGAAACCAATCGTGGGTAGAGCTTCAGGGCGTCGTCGGGGCGACCGAGACGGAGGTAGCTCAGAAAACCATAGCGGAGCAGATCCCGGTTCGGGGCCTGGTCCGGCGGGACTGCCTGCAACAGCCGGATGATCTTGTCGTACTCGCCATGTTTGAATGCCGTGGCGGTGTCCTGATCCCTACGGGCCGGAGATGCCTCGGCGGCATTCGGTCCCCCATGCCAGGCGGTCATCAACAGAACGAGCAGTAGGGCGCACACGAGGGGAAGTCGGTACATGAGTCAGAGACGATCCGGGCGTAAAACGGAGCGGTGGATCATTGCGCTTACCACGACGAAGGGGCGGGGGTGGTTGCGGGAAGGTACATGAGCGTGGCGTATTCCTTCACCATCCGCTTCGTGCAAAACTTGGGGGCGATGGTGCGGATATTCTCTTTCACCATGTTGAGCCAACCCCGCGGCACGCCGTCCATGTCGCGTTGGTAAAAGAGCGGGGTGATCTCTTGTTCCAAGAGGCGGTACAATTCTTCTGCATCGTGCGCATCTTCGGCCTGGAGATCCTGGAGCGCCGATGACGGTTGAATGCCCCAGCCATTGGCGCCGTTGTAGCCCTCCTGCCACCACCCGTCGAGGACGCTCAGGTTCAGCACGCCGTTGAGCGCGGCTTTTTGCCCGCTGGTCCCGCTGGCCTCCAATGGCGCCCGCGGCGTGTTGAGCCAGACATCCACGCCCTGGACCAGGAACTTGGCGGAATGCATGTCGTAGTCTTCCAGGAAGGCGATGTGCCCGCCCAATTGGTGCTCGTTACAGAAGCGGATGACTTCATGAATGAAGGCGCGCCCCGGTTCATCGGCCGGGTGCGCTTTTCCTGCGAACACGATCTGCACCGGTCGCCAGCGGTTATGCAGGAGATGTTTCAGACGCTCAAGGTCGCGAAACAGCAGGGTGGCTCGCTTATACGTGGCGAAGCGACGGGCGAAACCGATGGTGAGGGCCTCCGGGTCCAGCAAGGTCCCGCGCGCAATCACCTGCGAAGCCTGCAGGTGCCCCTTGATCCATCCGTTGCGTGCCCGCTCGCGAATGAAGCTCATCAGCTTGCGTTTCATGGCTTGCCGCACGGCCCACAATTCCACATCCGGGATGTCCATCACCCGTTGCCACAGGGCGGGATCGTCGCAACGATCGGCCCAGTCCGGGCTCAAGCATTTGCCATAGAGTTGATTCAGCTCGGGGGCGATCCAAGTCGGCGCGTGTATGCCGTTGGTCAAGCTCCGTATCGGCACAAGGTCTTCCGCCAGGCCGGGCCAGAGGTGTTGCCACATGTTGCGCGAGACGCGCCCGTGCTCACGGCTCACACCGTTGACGTGCGCCGACATCCGGAGAGCGAGCGCCGTCATGTTGAAGCCATGACCGCTCGATTCGGGCGTTTCACCCAAGCGCAGGAATTCCTCTCGGGAGATTCCGAGATGGTCCCAGTAGCCGTGGAAATACCGAGCGATTAAATCCAAAGGGAACACGTCATGCCCGGCCGGCACCGGGGTATGCGTGGTGAACACCGTGCTCTGCCGCACGCGCTCGCAGGCTTCTGCATGCGTGAGCCCTGATTGGGCGAATTCTCGCGTTCGTTCCAGGGTCAGGAAGGCCGAATGGCCCTCGTTGGCATGCCACACGAGAGGGGTGAGCCCTAACGCGCGCAGCACCCGGACCCCTCCGATGCCGAGGATGATTTCCTGGCAGAGTCGGGTCTCTTGATTCCCGCCGTACAGCCGGGCCGAAAGAGCGCGATCCTCCGGGCTGTTCTCTGAGACGTCCGTGTCCAACAGAAACAGGGTCACCCGGCCTACGCGGACCTTCCAGACGAGGACCATCACGGGCCGGCGGTCCAGTTCGACACGAATCCGGCATGGCACTCCCGCCGTCGTCATGGCCTGGTGGATGGGGGACTCCAACCGATTGAAGGCCGTATAGGTCGCGTCTTGCCAACCCTCCGGCGTGACCCGCTGCTTGAAATACCCCTGCGGGTACATGAAACCGACGCCGATGAGCGGGACTCCTAAATCGCTGGCCTCCTTACAGTGATCGCCGGCCAGGATGCCTAGTCCCCCGCTATAGATGGGGATGGAATTGTGCAGGCCGAACTCGGCCGAGAAATACGCAATGTGAATCTTATTCAGTTGCGGGTACTGGGTGGCGAACCAGGTTTTTTCATTGTTGTGGTACTCATCGAACGTCCGCAGGACCGCGGAGTACTGCCGGACGAAGGTCGTATCTTGCGCGAGTCTGCTCACGCGGCCCGGTTTGACATCCAAGAGCAGTTTCACAGGATTGTGATGAGTGAGATACCAGAGGGTCGGATCGATTCGCTCGAAGAGAAGCCGCGCCTCGGGGTTCCAGCTCCACCACAAGTTGTTCGCGAGTTCTTGTAAACGGCCGAGGCTCTGAGGAATCTGGGAGCCGGATTCGTTCAACGGTTGGCTAGCGTCCACGGTACCTCCAGATGAGAGAAAGGGATCGGTAAGCGCTCAGGTGAGCGCCACAATCGTGCCGTGTTTCAGGCGTGGCCTGTCCGATGCCACGTGGTCCATTGGTCCGAGAATGCCACGGCGGCATAGCGTTCGCCAAGGATTTTCGTCACACGGTTCATGAGTCTCGTCAGCTCCTGAACTTCCTCCGGCTTCAGGTCTTGCTTGAAACGCGGGTGGAGGCCCCATCGCGTCTCGACTTCTTCCCCTTTGGTGCTCGCCATCACGCTGACTAATTTTATCTCATTGGCCGACGCTCGGGTCTGAGGGTGCGCCCCTTCCGTTGCTGGGCTGCCGGACGATCCCCGCGCGGCGGCGTCGGTAGAAGCCTGCGGAGGGGCCTGCCCTTCGAGGATCGCCTGGATCGCCGGCACCGCGGCCCCGGCGCACAAGGTAGCGGCCGAGGCAACCTGGGCATTGCCGGACGCGCCGATCAACTCCGCGACCCGCTCTCCGAACGCGCGAAACATGTCGTTCTTGGGCTTGCTCTCTTCGGTGATGAGGAAGCGATAGGATTCATACACGCGACGGCTCTCCGTCACGGCTCCGCCGATCGCGATCGCGATTTCCATCTGATCTTCGCCGGCTCCGAATGCCGGTTCCAGGACCGTTTTGAGCTGAGTCGTCACGGTATCGGCAAGGTCGTCCATGAACAGAGGTTGTTCTTTGGCCGGAATGTGCAGGGCTGACAGCCGGTCGGTCAGGTTGAACATGATCTTGAGAAATTCGAGGTAGATGCCCCATTCGTCCTGCCGCTTGAGTTTCAATGCCTGCTCGGGTGCGTGACGTTTCACCATGCTCACGGATTCGCCGGCCACGGCCAGCATCAATTCTGCGATGGCCCGGAGCTGCAACCGATACGGATTATTGGCAGTGCCCATTGGACGTCCTTTCGAGCCGATCATTATATACAAGTCCCGTGACACCTCCAAGGGTCTTGGCGTCGGAGCAAGCGATGACGCTCGCGCCTCTTCTATGGAGCGGTCGAGCGGGGCCGGTGCTCGTTTGCAAGCCCGCAGTCGGTATGTTATACAGCGCCACTCGTTTCAATCTGTCCCTTCCGGAGCCACTCGCCAGATGGAACGCGAAGTCAAACCCTATGTGCTCAAGCGGCCGGCGGAGGATGCGGCTCCTCGCGCACTGAGTCTGGACTACGCCAAGGCGCTGAACCCGCAACAATTTGCCGCGGTCACGGCCGGCGAAGGCCCTGCGCTGGTCATTGCCGGGGCAGGAAGCGGGAAGACCCGCACGCTGATCTATCGCGTCGCGTACCTGATCGATGCGGGGATCGATCCCGCGCACATCCTGCTGGTGACGTTTACGCGCAAGGCGTCCCAAGAAATGATCGATCGTGCCGGCGCGCTCATCGGCTCGCGCAGCGAGCGCGTCTTCGGCGGCACGTTTCATTCGGTGGCGAACGCGTTGCTCCGTCGCTATGGCCGTTCGATCGGCATCGAACCCGGGTTCACGATCCTGGATCGCGGCGATGCGGAAGACTTGATTGCGCTGGTCCGGTCGCAATTGGGGCTGAACGAGAAAGATAAACGGTTCCCGCGCAAGGGGACCCTCATGGAAGTCTTCAGTAAATGCGAGAATACGCTGCGGAGCCTGGATGAGATCGTCCTGGAAGAGTTCAGCCATTTTGCCGACCATCTGGAGGATCTGGCCAGGTTGCAACGGGCCTACCAGGCTGCGAAACGACAGCGGCAGCTTCTGGATTACGACGATCTGTTGGTGAAGCTGCGCGAACTGCTCACGCAGGATGAGATGGCCCGCCGGTCGATTTCCCAACTCTATCGATACATTCTCGTGGACGAGTATCAAGATACCAACCGGCTTCAAGCGGATGTCATCCGGCGGCTGGCGACCACCCATGACAACGTGATGGTGGTGGGAGATGATTCGCAGTCGATCTATGCGTTTCGTGGCGCGACCTTCCGGAACATCATGGAGTTTCCCACGCTGTTTCCCGGTGCCACGATCTACAAGCTCGAGGAAAATTACCGAAGCACGCAGCCCATTCTGAACCTGGCCAACGAAGTCATCGCCGCTGCGCCGGAGAAATACACGAAGCGGCTGTTCACGAGGAAGTTGGACGGGCCCCTGCCCGGCGTGGTGGAAGCGGCGGGAGAGAATGCGCAGTCACGGTTCATCTCGCAGAAGATCCTCGAATTACGCGAAGAGGGCGTGCCTCTGAGCGAGATGGCGGTCCTGTTCCGATCCAGCTTTCATTCCTTCGATTTGGAAATCGAGTTGTCTCGGCGCGGACTTCCGTTTCTCAAACGGGGCGGCGTGAAATTTGTGGAAACGGCACACGTGAAGGATGTGCTCGCCCATTTGCGAGTCGTGGCCAATCCGCTCGATGCCGTCAGCTGGCATCGGGTGTTGATGCTGGTCGAAGGCGTCGGGCCCAAGAAGGCGCAGGATGTGATTGCGGCGCTGGTGAAGGCCGATCATCCATGCGCGGCGTTGCGGGATGTGAGCGGGCGGTCTGGAAAGGGGCTGAAGGATTTGGCGAACACGTTGGAGAGCATGACCAATGCGGAAAATCTTCGCCCTGCCGAGCAGGTGAATCACATCTATGAATATTATCTCCCGATCCTGAAAGACCAGTACGACGATTATCCAAAACGCACGAGGGATTTGGAGCATCTCTACACGATCGCCGAAGGGTATCCGGGGCTTCAAGAATTCCTTGCCGATCTCGCGTTGGAACCGCCGGATGGCAGCGCAGTGGATGTCGAGGGTCTGAATCGGGATGATGAGCGGCTTGTCCTCTCGACGATTCATTCCGCCAAGGGACTCGAGTGGCAATGCGTGTTTGTCATTTGGGTCGTGGATGGGAGGTTCCCCTCGGTGTATTCGCTTGTCACCGATGAGGAGCTGGAAGAGGAGCGACGCCTGTTCTATGTGGCCGTCACGCGTGCGAAGCGCCACCTCTATCTGACCTATCCGATCAATGTGTACGACAAGACCAGCGGTATGTTGCTCTCAAAGCCCACTCGGTTTCTCGATCAGGTCCCGTCTTCTCTCGTCGACACGTTCGCGTTGGTCGAAGAGGACAGGTCCTTTGAATGGGGTGCTGAGCCCGACCGATACGCCTAGGCTGGGTCCACTCTGCTCCTGTAGAATGTCGGTGTCATCACTCATACCCTTCGCATTTCCTGCAACGCCGTCAAGACATGAAGCGAGTCATTGTCTGTCTTTCCGCCTTCCTGGTTTTTCTTCAGCCTCCTAGCAGGAGTGCATCTGCTGCGCCGCTTGATCCGAGTGTCCGCGAAGGAGAGACGTCCAGCGACAGCAGCCGACAAACCTGGAAAGCTCTGCTCAACCAGGCTGCCGCGTTGGGGCTTCCGACGCGATTCCTGAAAGCAATCCCACCGGAGTTTGTCCGGTTCGAGTTTGAAGATCTCCATGCCTATGCAGCCGAGTATCATCCCGGTGAACACCGCATGGTGCTGAATCGCTCACTGTCGTTTAATGGGGCCGGAGCCACTCTCAAGCCGCTCGACCACATAATGCACAAGGATATCGAGACTCTGTTTCATGAGTTGTTTCATGCCTACATCGACTATCTCGCTTCCGATCCGGCGGCGACGGTTGAACGAACAGATGGTCGTGTGCTGCTGCAGCTTGCACGGACCTACCAACAGTGTCGCTATCAAGATGTGCGTATCACACCTGTTGTGCAGCGCAAGACGGAGACGGAGCAGCGTTATCTAAGCGAGCAGGAATCGTGGGAGGTCCTCAATGAGACGTGGGCGGTGTTTGTTGGGTGGGCGGTCTGGACGCAATTAGAAGTACGAGGAAAGGGGGGCGCAAGGAAAAAAAGTTCAGACTTCTCGGAGGCGTGGATCGAGCGACTGAGAAAGTCCGACAAGGATGCGGACCTGCGTGGCTACTATCAGCCGGAGGACCCAGACGAGCGGGCGGTGACTCGGAAACGGTTTCTTGCTGCTGACTATCGGATTTCACCGAAGGAAATTGGAGCCTTGATGGAGAAAGCATTGGGGTATTCAGCCGGGTTAGTGCGAAGATCGATTGCGGTGTTAGCGCATGATCGTGCGCCGATCAGAGGCGAGAATGGCTGTACTGAAACCTCATAAGATGTTGAAAATCATTCAGATCGATCCAGTTTTCAGGCTAGTTCAGGCTAGTTTGGTCAATGTTTCGATGTCGAAGTGGTAGCCTCCTCCGTTCCCGCTATTACCCCCGTTCGTTCGCTGAAATCCGTGAATTTGGCTCGGACGTGAATTTGGCTCGGAATAGTGTGGAGTGAGATGTTTTTGTAAGTTTGCCCTTGACATCACATTATTTCGCCAATAGAATCGAGCGCTTCATAAGCAAGCGTAGACCCTATCCCTTCAGCATCCCAATCGTTTTCAATCTTCGGTGGGAAGCTGTGCGGGGAAGGACTTACTTTCATTCTTGCCTGAGAGTTTTTTTACTCAAATCCTCAGGAATTGGATTTGGAATTACTTGAACTGTGAACAGCGAGACGGGCAGGTACCCAAGTGGTCAAAGGGGGCAGACTGTAAATCTGTTGCCAATAGGCTTCCAAGGTTCAAGTCCTTGCCTGCCCACCATACAGAGCTTGCTCGACCGCGAGCGCTCTCAATTTGTGCGCGAGCGGATAAGTACCATAGGCAATCTTGGATTTTGTAGAGATCGAGCTTGCTCGACCCGGAGGCCAATGAAGTGTTTTTTTAAGGCCGACGGGATATTTTTCCGAAGTCTTGACGGTGGTGGATACAGAACGGGCGGGCGTAGCTCAGTGGTAGAGTTCCAGCCTTCCAAGCTGGCTGTCGTGGGTTCAAATCCCATCGCCCGCTCCAAAGGAAGACGTGAGGCGTAACACGTGAAGAGTAAGGAAGTGTCCTGGCTAACTGGCTCGCGGTTTCGTTTCACGCTTCACGGAGAGCGGTGCCCACGTAGCTCAGTTGGTAGAGCACGTCCTTGGTAAGGACGAGGTCACGCGTTCGATCCGCGTCGTGGGCTCCAAACAGAACTTGTTCGACCCGGAGCGCTCACGATTGCGCGCGACGGGATAAGCACCTCAAGTGCATTCAGGCTTGAACTAACTCAGAGGAGTTTGATCTATGGCGAAGGCGAAATTTGAGCGGCGCAAGCCCCACGTCAACATCGGGACGATCGGGCACGTGGACCATGGGAAGACGACGTTGACGAGTGCCTTGACGAAGATTTCCAGCGACAAGGGCATGGCGAAATTCATCAGCTACGACGAAGTGGCGAAGGCGAGCGAGAGCCAGGGCCGCCGGGATGCCACCAAGATCATGACCATCGCCATCTCGCACGTGGAGTACGAGACGGCCAACCGGCACTATGCCCACGTCGACTGTCCGGGCCACGCCGACTACGTCAAGAACATGATCACCGGGGCGGCGCAGATGGACGGGGCCATTTTGGTGGTCAGTGCCGCCGATGGGCCGATGCCGCAGACGCGCGAACACATTCTGCTGGCCCGCCAGGTGGGCGTCCCCTACATCGTCGTGTTCCTGAACAAGGCCGACAAGGTCGATGACACAGAGCTGCTGGAACTCGTCGAGCTGGAAGTGCGCGAGCTCTTGAGCAAGTATGGCTTTCCGGGCGACCAGACCCCCATCGTTCAGGGCTCCGCCCTCAAGGCGATGGAAGGGGATCAGGGGCCGCTCGGCGTCCCCTCGATTGTGAAGCTGTTGGACGCCGTCGACACCTATATTCCGACCCCGCAGCGGCCGATCGAGAAGCCGTTCCTCATGCCGATCGAAGACGTGTTCACCATCAGTGGCCGGGGGACCGTCGTCACGGGGCGCTGTGAGCGCGGCATCGTCAAAGTCGGCGATGAAATCGAGATCATCGGCCTCAAGCCCACCCAGACCACGGTGGTCACGGGTGTGGAGATGTTCCGCAAGGTGCTGGATGAAGGGCAGGCGGGGGACAATATCGGCGTCCTGCTGCGCGGCACGAAGAAAGAAGACGTGGAGCGCGGGATGGTGCTGGCCAAGCCCAAGAGCATCACGCCGCACACGAAATTCAAGGCCGAGATCTATGTGCTCACCAAAGAAGAAGGCGGGCGGCACACGCCGTTCTTCAATGGATACCGGCCGCAGTTCTATTTCCGGACCACGGACGTGACGGGCATCGTGCAATTGAATCCGGGCGTCGAGATGGTGATGCCGGGGGACAACGTGAGTGTCACGGGGGAGCTGATCAGTCCGATCGCGATGGATCAGGGGCTGCGCTTCGCGGTGCGCGAGGGCGGCAAGACCGTGGGCTCCGGCGTCGTCACGGAAATTTTAGCATGAAGCTGATAGCTGTCGGCTGACAGCGGGGGAGTTATGACATGCGCGAAATCATCGACATGGCCTGTACGGTCTGCAAGGAACGGAATTATTCGACGATGAAGAATAAGAAGAACGATCCGGATCGACTGGAGCGCAACAAGTTTTGCCGCGTCTGTCGGAAACACACGCCTCACAAAGAAGTGAAGTGACGTGAGACGTAAGGGGTAAAAGAAGGCTGTTCGATCTTTGTCGCACCGTACGGTTCACTCCTCACCTCTTACGGTTCGCAGAGGGGCATGGTGTTCAACGGCTAGCACGTCGGTCTCCAAAACCGAAGGTCTGGGTTCGATTCCTAGTGCCCCTGCCACCCCAAGCTTGCTCGTACCGGGCGCCATGCGATGGTTCTTGGCGCCCGGATAGAAATCTTGGTGGCTTGGCTTTTTGATTATGAGGGCTTGCTCGACCGGGAGCGCGACTTCTGTGCGCGACGGGATAATACTTTCGGTCTGTCTTGACGGGTAGGAGCCATTGATGTTCACGAAGCTTTCTGAGTCTGTTCGCGAATTCTTCAGCGACGTCAGGGGCGAGATCAAGAAGATTTCGTTCCCAACTCGAGCTGAAACGGTTGGCTCAACGACGGTGGTGATCGTGTTTTGTATCATCATGTCGTTGTACCTTTCGGTGGTGGATTCGTTTCTGGTGTGGCTGGTGAGCAAGATCATTTGACGGCGGCATCGCTGGGTGACGCACGGGAATATGGAGGGGACAGTGGCAGCGGCCGGATGTGATCTGGACGTCCAGTATCGAAGGGGTAGCGATGAATAAGAATTGGTATGTCATTCATACCTATGCCGGGTTCGAAGGGCGTGTAAAAACCAGTCTTCTGGAGCGAGCGAACCAGATGGGATTGGTGGAAAGACTCGGTCAGGTGCTGGTTCCGACGGAAGATGTGATCGAGATCAAGGATGGCAAGCGGCGGACCTCTCGCAGAAAGTTCTTCCCGGGGTATGTCTTGGTCGAGCTCGAATCGCCGCTGACGGATGAAACTCTGCAGATGATCAAGGAGACGCCCAAAGTCACCGGATTTGTCGGAGGCGGGGCCCAGCCCACTCCCCTCACGTCCGAGGAAGTGGAGTCGCTTCTCAAACAGGTCGATGCCGGCTCGGCCGGTCCGCGTGAGCAGATTCGGTTTATCAAGGGGGACAATGTCCGCATTATCGATGGCCCCTTCCTGGGCTTTAACGGATTGGTCGATGAGGTCGACGCCGACCATAACCGGGTGAAAGTGTTTGTCAGCATTTTCGGCCGGTCGACGCCGGTCGAATTGAACTTCTTGCAAGTCGAACGGATTTGAAAAGCGATCAGCTGACGGCCTTCAGCGCTCAGCCGATGCTGAAAGCCGACAGCTGATCGCTGACCGCTAAGGAGAAGGAAATGGCAAAGGAAATATCCGCCCAGATCAAGTTGCAGGTTCCGGCCGGGAAGGCCAACCCAGCCCCACCCATCGGCCCATCGTTGGGCCAGCACGGCGTGAACATCATGGAGTTCTGCAAGCAGTTCAATGCGCGCACTCAGAAAGAGGGCGATAGCATCATCCCGGTGATCATCACGGTCTATAAGGATCGTACGTTCACCTTTATCCTGAAGACTCCGCCGGCCTCCGATCTGCTCAAGAAGGCGGCCGGGATTATCAAGGGGTCCGGGGTTCCTCACAAGGACAGGGTGGGCAAGGTGACAAAAGCGCAGGTTCGGGAAATCGCCCAAAAGAAAATGACCGACCTGAACGCAGCAAACCTGGAGGGGGCGATGAAAATCATCGAAGGTACGGCTCGGAGCATGGGGGTTGTCATCCAGGGATAATTTGGATGCAAACGAAGCGGAAGTAAGGAGTGGGACACATGGGAAAGAAGATGACGGCAGCGCTGAAGAAGGTCGAGCCTCGCCTCTACGGCCTGCGGGATGCGGTCGAGGTGGTGAAGAAGGCTGCCTATGCCAAGTTCGATGAGTCGGTGGATTTGGCGATTCGGTTGGGAGTGGACCCCAAACGGTCGGATCAAATGGTGCGTGGGACCACCGCCCTGCCGCACGGGACGGGGAAGAAGATTCGCGTCCTTGTCTTTGCGAAGGGAGAAAAAGAACAGGAGGCGCGTCAGGCGGGAGCCGACTTCGTCGGTGCCGACGATCTGATGGAAAAGATCAAAGGCGGGTGGATGGACTTCGACTGTGCCATTGCCACTCCCGATCTGATGGCGTCCGTCGGTAAGCTCGGCAAGGTTCTCGGACCGCGCGGGCTTATGCCGAATCCCAAGACGGGTACGGTGACGTTCGAGGTGGGAAAAGCTGTCGCAGAGATTCGGAAGGGACGCGTGGAGTTCAAGGTGGAAAAGGCGGGGATTGTCCAGGTGCCGGTGGGGAAGGTTTCGTTCGAGCCCGCGAAGCTCTATGACAACGCCCAGGCCGTGCTGGAATCGGTGATGAAAGCCAAGCCGGCTTCCTGCAAAGGCCGGTATCTCAAGAGCGCGACTCTCTCCAGTACCATGGGGCCTGGCGTGACGCTCGATACGGTCGCCATTACCAAAGCCTGGAGTTGAGGGCAGGGTGGGATGGTGGGAACGATTTCTTGCTCGCGCACCCCGCACGATGAAACAGTGCTCGGTGGACGCGCGCAGTGAAAATCATTCCCACCATCCCACCGCGATAGGGTCGTAGGGAAATAGGAGAGGAAGATGAAAAAGGAAGACAAAGCGACAGCGGTTGCTGAGCTGACGGAAAAGTTCGGCCGCGCTCGGCTCGCGATTCTGACCGAGTGCGCAGGACTGCCGGTCAACCAAGTGACGGAGTTACGCAAGCAGTTGCGTGGGGCCAAGGCGGAGTACAGAGTCGTGAAGAACACGCTGGCGGCACGGGCCTGTGAGGGCACGAGGCTCGCCGGCGTGAAGCCGCACTTCAAGGGGCCGTTGGGTGTCGTCATCGGCTACGACGATCCGGTTCTGCCGACCAAGGTTTTGCGGGACTTCATTCAGGCGGAGAAGCGCGAAGAGAAGATCAAGATTACCATCGGTGTGCTGGAGGGCAAGCTGGTCCAGCCGGCCGAATTGGCCGCCGTTGCGAAGCTGCCGAAGAAGGAAGTCCTGGTGGCCATGCTTCTCTCGGCCATGCAGGGGCCGGTGCGCGGTCTGGTCTATGCGCTGAGTGGTGTGTTGAGCGGGTTTGTCAGAGTGGTGGCAGCTATTCAAGAAAAAAAGAAAGGGGAGGGTGACATGCCGGCAACAGAAGGAAAGTTATCACAAGACGAGATGATCAAGGCGATCGAAAGTATGAGCGTGTTGGAGCTGTCTGAATTGGTCAAGGGGTTGGAGACGCGGTTCGGTGTCACGGCGGCTGCGCCGGTTGCAGTCGCAGCGCCTGCAGCCGGCGGCGCGGCGGCAGCACCGGCAGAGGAAAAGACGGCCTTTGACGTGATCCTCGCCAGCGCCCCAGCGGACAAGAAAATCCAGATCATTAAGGTGGTCCGCGAGCTGACCAGCCTTGGCTTGAAGGAAGCCAAAGATCTCGTCGAGGGCGCGCCGAAGGCGGTGAAGACCGGAGTGGCGAAGGAAGAAGCGGACACGATGAAGAAGAAGCTCGAGGACGGTGGGGCGAAGGTCGAGGTCAAGTAGTCGGAGTCCATCACGGGGCGTGCGTGACCGATCATTCGACGGCGGTGCAGTAGACGTAGGAACCATGACGAAGAACCTGCGCGCGGAGCGCGGTCTGACGATATAGCCTGGAGGAGTGAGGAATGCCCGAAACGACTCTCACCGAGTTCGTCGAGCGGAAAGATTATTCTCGAATCCGTAGCAGCATCGAGATCCCGGATCTGATCGAGATCCAGAAGCGCTCCTACGAGGAGTTCCTCCAAATGGAGGTGGAGCCCGAGCGCCGAAGCGATCAGGGGTTGCAAGCCGCCTTGGCGAGCGTGTTTCCGATCGCCGATTACAATAATACGGCGGTGTTGGAATTCTCCAGCTACTCCCTGGGAGTCCCGAAATACGATGAGCGGGAGTGCCAGGAGCAGGGCATGACCTTTGCCATGCCGTTGAAACTCCGCGTTCGTCTGGTCGTGTTCGATAAGGAAGACAAAGGACCGAAGAAGAAGGTGCTCGACGTACGCGAGCAAGAGGTGTATGTCGGGGAGCTTCCTTTGATGACCGAACGCGGGACATTCATCATCAATGGCACGGAGCGGGTCGTCGTCAGCCAGCTCCACCGGTCTCCAGGTGCGTCCTTTACGCACGATAAGGGGCGGACGCATGCAAGCGGCAAAGTTCTGTACTCTGCCCGTATCATTCCCTATCGCGGGTCGTGGCTCGATTTCGAATTCGATGCGCGGGACATCCTCTATGTTCGGATCGACCGTCGCCGCAAGATGCAGGCGACGATTCTCCTGAAAGCGTTCGGCTATTCCGCCGACGATCTCCTCAAGATGTACTACCCCGTCGAGGAGATTCGGGTGGCCAAGGGCAAGCTGATGCGCAAGCTGGACCCCGAAATCCATCATGGCCTCCGCTGTTCGTCGGAGGTGACGGAAAAGGGAGGCAAGGAGCCGCTGGTCCGCGAAGGGGGCAAGCTGACTCGGCCTGTCATTGCCAAGCTGAAGGCGGCCGGGATCAAGGAAATTCCCGTCGCGCCGGCGGAGTTGGTGGGACGAGCCGTCCTGACCGAGTTGGTTGATCCGAAAAGCAAGCAGAAGATCCTGGAGAAGAACCAGCGATTCACGGCGGACATCGTCACGAAGGTTCTGGAGAGTGAGGTCGAGGAGTTCAAGGTCATTTATTTGGATACCGCCACCGCGACGCCGGTCATTCTCGACACGCTGGAGATGGAGAAAACCGAATCCAAGGAAGAGGCGATGGTGGAAATTTATCGTCGCCTGCGACCCGGGGAAACCCCGTCGGTCGATACGGCGAGGGCGCTGTTCGACAATCTATTCCTCAGCGCCAAACGCTATGACCTGTCGCCGGTGGGAAGGCTCAAGCTCAACAAGAAGCTCGGACTCGATCTGCCGCTCGAGCAGCGGACGCTCACGGCGCAAGATATGGTCGAGGTCATCCGCTACCTCGTAAATCTCAAGATGGGGAAGGGTGAGATCGACGATATCGACCATTTGGGCAACCGCCGGGTCCGTTCGGTCGGCGAGCTGCTGGAGAACCAATTCCGGCTCGGGTTGGTCCGGATGGAGCGCAGCATCAAAGAACGCATGAACCTGCTCGATATGGAGACCGTGCTCCCGCACGACTTGATCAACGCGAAGCCGGTGGTGGCGGCGATCAAAGAATTCTTCAGCAGCAGCCAGCTGTCGCAGTTCATGGATCAGACGAACCCACTGGCGGAAATTACGCATAAGCGCCGCCTCTCCGCGCTCGGTCCAGGCGGGTTGACGCGGGAACGGGCCGGCTTCGAAGTGCGCGACGTGCATCCGTCGCACTATAGCCGTATTTGCCCAATCGAGACGCCGGAAGGGCCGAACATCGGGCTGATCACGTCGCTCGCCACCTATGCGCGCATCAACCAGTTCGGGTTCATCGAAGCGCCCTATCGCAAAGTGGTGAAGGGCCGCGTGTCGGATGCCATCGAGTTTTTGTCGGCGATCGAAGGTGACAAGTATGTGATTGCCCAAGCCAACTCGAAAGTCGACGGGTCGGGCAGGCTGGTGTCGGAGACCGTCTCGGCAAGGTCTGCAGGGGATTTCATCACGGCGACCCCGGACAAGATCGAATATATGGATGTGTCGCCGAAGCAAGTCGTCAGCGTCGCCACCGCGTTGGTGCCGTTCCTCGAGCACGACGACGCGAACCGTGCCTTGATGGGCTCCAACATGCAGCGCCAGGCGGTGCCGCTCGTGACATCAGAGGCTCCGCTCGTCGGGACGGGGATGGAAGCGGTCGTGGCGCGTGATTCCGGTTATGTCGTGCAGGCCGGGCGGGCCGGTGTGGTGGAGAGTGTGGATGCGACCCGCATCGTCGTGCGGGCTGATTCGAAAGAAGGCCGCAGGCGGAACGATGCGGGGCTCGACGTCTATGACCTGATCAAATTCCAGCGCTCCAATCAGAATACCTGCATCACGCAGACGCCGGTCGTGCGGATCGGCCAGCCGGTCAAGAAAGGCCAGGTACTGGCGGATGGGCCGGCGATCGATCACGGCGAATTGGCGCTGGGGAAAAACGTGCTCGTGGCCTTCATGCCGTGGGGCGGGTTTAACTTCGAAGACGCGATCCTGCTCAGCGAGAAACTGGTCCGCGAGGATGCGTTCACCTCGATCCATATCGAAGAATTCGAGGTCGAGGCGCGTGACACGAAGCTGGGCAAGGAAGACATCACCCGCGACATTCCGAACGTGGGCGAGGAAGCCCTGCGTAACTTGGACGAGAGCGGCATCATCCGTATCGGCGCGGAAGTCAAACCGGGAGACATCCTGGTCGGTAAGGTCACGCCGAAAGGCGAAACGCAGCTCACCCCGGAGGAGAAATTGCTGCGGGCGATCTTCGGCGAAAAGGCCGGCGATGTGAAGGATACCTCGCTCACCGTACCACCGGGCGTCGAGGGGATTGTCGTGGACGTGAAGATTTTCTCTCGGAAAGGGCTCGATAAGGACGAACGCTCCAAGAGTATCGAGAGTGACGATGCGCTGAAGCTCCAGCGCGATCACCATGACGAGTTGCGGATCATCGAGGAAGAGAAGACCAAGAAGGTTCGCAAACTGCTGCTCGGCAAAGTCGTCGGTCGGGACATCATGGATCCCGAGACCGGCGATGTCATCCTGAAGAAGAAGGGCAAGCTGACAGCGGAGATTCTGAAGCGTCTGCCGGACGAGGCGATCCGGCATATCCTGCTCAGTGATCCGGATGAGCACAAAGAGTTGGAGGACATCGATCGGCGCGCCAAAGAGCAGATCGAGATCCTCCAGACGCTCTACGACGAGAAAGTCGGCCGTCTCAAGCGGGGGGACGAGTTGCCGCCCGGCGTGATCAAGCTCGTCAAGGTCTATATCGCGATGAAGCGCAAGATCCAGGTCGGCGACAAGATGGCGGGACGCCACGGCAACAAAGGCGTGGTCTCGCGGGTGTTGCCCGAAGAGGACATGCCGTATCTTCCGGACGGCACTCCCGTCGAGATTGTGCTGAATCCGCTGGGCGTGCCGTCCCGTATGAACGTAGGACAAATTCTCGAGACGCACTTAGGGTGGGCGGCTAAGGCCTTGGGGATCAAAGTGGCCAGCCCGGTGTTCGATGGAGCCACGGAATCGGAAATCAAGGATCTCCTGAAGAAAGCGAAACTGCCGACTTCCGGGCAGACCATGCTCACGGATGGGCGGACCGGTGAGCCATTCGGCAGCCCCGTGACCGTGGGACATATGTACGTGCTCAAACTGCACCATCTGGTCGATGACAAGATTCACGCGCGCTCCATCGGGCCGTACTCGCTGGTGACTCAGCAGCCGCTCGGCGGGAAGGCGCAGTTCGGCGGACAGCGGTTGGGCGAAATGGAAGTGTGGGCGTTGCAGGCCTATGGGGCCGCGTCCACGTTGCAAGAGTTCCTCACCGTCAAGTCCGATGACGTGCCAGGCCGGTCGCGCATGTACGAAGCGATCGTGAAGGGGGAACCATTCCTCGAGCCGGGTCTCCCCGAGTCCTTCAACGTGCTCGTGAAAGAATTACAGAGTCTGGGGCTCGACGTCGAGCTTGTGAAGTCGAAAGAGTGAACCTCAGGAAGTTCTGAGTCATGAGTGCTGAGTTCTGAGTCGTCGTCACTCAGAGCGCTCGACGCAGAACTCACAACTCCAACGTAGGGAGGGACGAACCTTGGAAGGCGTCTATACATTGTTCGAGAAACCGCGGGATGCAGTGTCCTTCGACTCCATGCGGATCCGGGTGGCCTCGCCGGAGAAGATCCGGTCCTGGTCCTATGGCGAGGTAAAAAAACCGGAGACGATCAACTACCGATCGTTCAAGCCCGAGAAGGACGGCCTGTTCTGCGCGAAGATCTTCGGGCCGATCAAGGACTGGGAGTGTAACTGCGGCAAGTACAAGCGCATGAAGCACCGCGGCATTGTCTGCGACAAGTGCGGTGTCGAAGTCATTCAGTCCAAGGTGCGGCGGGAGCGGATGGGTCATATCGAGCTTGCGGCACCGGTGGCGCATATTTGGTTCTTGAAGGGTGTGCCCAGCCGGATCGGTACGCTGCTCGATATGAGTCTCAAGCAGTTGGAAAAGATTCTCTACTTCGAGAGTTACGTGGTGGTGGATCCGGGCAGCACGAATTTGAGTGAAAAAGAACTCGTCAGTGAAGAAAAATTGCGCGAGCTACAGCAGGAGTACGGCAGCGGGTCGTACAAAGTCGGGATCGGCGCCGAGGCCATCCGCGACCTGCTCAGGAAGATCGACATCAACTCGCTTTGGGACGAACTCCAAGTTAAGGCGAGGGCAGCGACCTCTGCCGCGCTCAAGAAAAAGTACGCGAAGCGATTAAAAGTCCTTGAAGCGTTCCGCAAGTCCGGCAACAAGCCCGAGTGGATGATCATGGACGTGATCCCTGTGCTTCCACCGGAACTGAGACCATTGGTGCCGCTGGACGGTGGGCGGTTCGCGACCTCCGACCTGAACGATCTCTATCGGCGCGTGATCAACCGCAACAATCGGTTGAAGCGGCTGATCGAGCTCAAGGCGCCGGGCGTGATTATCCGGAACGAGATGCGGATGCTGCAGGAGGCGGTCGATGCGTTGTTCGACAATGGCCGGCGCGGGCGCGCCATTCGTGGACCCAACAAGCGTCCGCTCAAGTCCCTCAGCGATATGTTGAAAGGCAAACAGGGGCGGTTCCGCCAGAACCTCCTCGGCAAGCGCGTGGATTACTCGGGTCGTACCGTCATCGTCGTGGGGCCGGAGTTGCGGCTCCACCAGTGCGGGCTGCCGAAGAAGATGGCGTTGGAGCTGTTCAAGCCCTTCATCTTCCACAAGCTGGAAGAGCGGGGTGCCGCCACGACGATCAAAAGCGCGAAGCGGTTGGTGGAAAAAGAACGTCCGGAAGTGTGGGACGTGCTCGACGAAGTCATCCGCGAACATCCGGTCCTGCTCAACCGTGCGCCGACACTGCACCGGCTGGGCATTCAGGCGTTCGACCCCGTGCTGGTCGAAGGGAAAGCCGTTCGGTTGCATCCGCTCGTCTGTGCGGCATTCAATGCGGACTTCGACGGCGACCAGATGGCGGTGCACGTGCCGCTGTCCGTCGAGGCGCAAGTGGAAGCGCGTGTCTTGATGATGTCGATCAATAACATTCTGTCGCCGGCGAACGGGAAACCGATCGCGGTGCCGTCCCAAGACATGGTACTGGGCTGCTACTGGCTGACGAAAGAGCGGGCCGGCGCCAAAGGTGAAGGCAAGATCTTCGGGTCGCCGGAGGAAGTCCGTATCGCCTATGACGCGCGCGCAGTCGAAGAGCACGCGCGGATCAAGGTGCGCATCGGCGGGGAGATCGTCCAATCCACGGTGGGCCGTATCCTTATGGCGGAGGTGCTTCCAGCGAGCCTCCCCTTCTCGGCCGCAAACAAGCTTATGACGAAAAAGGAAATGACCAAACTGATCGACGCGGTCTATCGCCAGGCTGGGCATCGCGACACGGTGGTGTTCCTGGATCGGATCAAGGACCTCGGCTTCGAGTACGCGACCAGGGCCGGCGTGTCGATCTGCGTCGACAACATGCATATTCCGAGTAAGAAGGAAGACTTGATCGGCAAGGCCCAGAAAGAAGTCAACGAGATCGAAAAGCAGTACGCCGAAGGTCTGATCACCAACGGCGAGCGCTACAACAAGGTGATCGACATCTGGGCGCATGTCACAGAACAGGTGGCGAACGAGATGATGAAGGAGCTGGGCGCCGGGGGCGATCCGAAGACGCAACAGTCCTTTAATCCGATCTTCATGATGGCCGATTCCGGCGCCCGAGGCAGCTCGCAGCAGATTCGCCAGTTGGGCGGCATGCGCGGACTGATGGCGAAGCCGTCCGGCGAAATCATCGAGACGCCGATTACCGCCAACTTCCGCGAGGGGCTGACGGTGTTGCAGTACTTCATCTCGACACACGGCGCCCGTAAAGGATTGGCGGACACGGCGTTGAAGACCGCGAACTCGGGGTATTTGACGAGGCGGCTTGTCGATATCGCCCAAGACGTGATCGTGAGCGAAATCGACTGCGGGACCAGCGACGGGATCATCGTGAGCGCGTTGGTCGAGGGCGGAGAAATCATTCAGCCGTTGGAAGAGCGCATTCTGGGCCGCTTGGCGTCCGAAGATATCCGTGACCCGGTGACCGGGGAAATCATCGTCTCGCAGAACGAGGAAATCGACGAGGAACGGACCAAAGCGATCGTCGAAGCCGGCGTCGATCGGACGAAGATCAGATCGGCGCTGACCTGCCAGTCGCGGCGCGGCGTCTGCCGTAGCTGCTACGGGCGCGACCTGGCGCGGGGGCGTCTGGTTGAAAAGGGTGAGCCGGTCGGTGTGATTGCGGCCCAGTCCATCGGTGAGCCGGGCACGCAGCTCACCATGCGGACCTTCCACATCGGTGGAACGGCGAGCAAGGTCGTCGAGCAAACCGTGGTCGAGGCCAAACATGCCGGCCATATCAAGTTCATGAGCTTCGACGCCAAGAAGAATGTTGACGTGCACAACGCAGGCATTGCGGTGCGGAACAAAGAGGGCGAGTGGGTGGTGATGAACCGAAATGCCAAGATCGCCGTCGTGGACGAAACGGGTCGCGAGCGCGAGAAGTACCCGGTGGTCTATGGCGCCAAGATCAAGATCAAGGATGGCGATCGCCTGGAGTTGGGCCAGAAGCTTGTGGAGTGGGATCCGTACTCGCTGTTCATCTTGACGGAAGTGGGCGGCAAGGTGGCCTACGGCGACATTGTCGAGGGTGTCACGATGAAGGAAGAATTCGACGAGGTCACGGGCCTCTCTCGCAAGGTGATCATCGAGCATTCCAGTGCGACGCTCCGGCCTCGCCTCTCCATCAAAGATGAAAGTGGAAAGACGGCCAAGCTGTCCGGCAGCGGGGCCACCGTGGCACGGTACCTATTGCCGGTCGGGGCGAATATTTCGGTTGAGAAGGGACAGATGGTCCACTCGGGCGACGTGCTGGCCAAGATTCCGCGCGAAACGACGAAGACGAAAGACATCACCGGCGGTCTGCCGCGTGTGGCCGAATTGTTCGAGGCGCGAAAGCCGAAGGAACACGCCGTCATCAGCGAGATCGACGGCGAAGTGTCCTACGGCGGTTTCGTGAAGGGCATGCGCAGGGTTGTGGTCGACAACAAAATGGGCGACGTGAAGGAGTACTTCATCCCGAAGGGCAAGCACGTCAACGTGCATGAAGGCGACTGGGTCCGCGCGGGAGAACCGCTGATGGATGGCTCGGCCAATCCGCACGACATTCTGGATGTGCTCGGGCCGAAGGAGCTGCAAAAGTACTTAGTCGACGAAGTGCAGGACGTCTATCGACTCCAGGGCGTCACCATCAACGATAAACACATTGAGATTATCGTGCGACAGATGCTCCGCAAGGTTCGCGTCGAAGATCCCGGCGATACGGAGTTCTTGACGGGCAGCCAGGTGAGCAAATGGGCCTTCGAGCAAGAGAATGGGCGGGTACTGGGGAAGGGTGGAAAGCCGGCGCTGGGCAAACCCGTATTACTTGGCATTACCAAGGCAGCGCTCACTACCGACAGTTTCATTTCTGCAGCCTCGTTCCAAGAGACGACGCGCGTGCTGACGGAGGCCGCGATCAACGGGAAAGAAGATAATCTGCTCGGGTTAAAAGAGAATGTGATCGTGGGCCGATTGATTCCGGCCGGGACGGGGTTTGATGAGTATCGTGACACGTTCGTGATCAGTTCGAAGCCGGACCACGCGGTTTCAGGGACTGGAGAGTCTGTCGCCATTGGTCAGGAAGGTGTGGCGACATCCGCTGCTGAAACGACTCGGACATAAATTCTCTCGGTGGTAAGACGGCGCTTGACAGTGACGTGGCGCCTCACTATAATCCCACGGCTTCGGTCGTGAATGTTGATGTGCGCAGCGGCTTTCTGCTGCGATAAGAAGCGAGAACCTGATGCCAACGATCAATCAGCTGGTGAGAAAAGGAAGGGGCCTCGTCAAAGCGAAGACGAAGAGTCCCGCGCTGAAATCATGCCCGCAGAAACGGGGCGTGTGTCTTCGGGTTTATACCACGACGCCGAAGAAGCCGAACTCGGCGTTGCGGAAAGTTGCACGTGTCCGATTGACGAACGGGATGGAGGTGACCACCTATATCCCAGGCGTCGGGCACAATTTGCAGGAGCACTCGATCGTCCTCGTGCGAGGCGGACGTGTGAAGGACCTGCCGGGTGTGCGGTATCACATTGTCCGTGGATCGCTGGATGCGGTCGGTGTGGCGGATCGAAAGCAGGGGCGATCCAAGTACGGCGCGAAGCGCCCGAAGTAGGAAGTGACGATTCATCGATTGAATCAATTGAATCGTTGGTTCAGTGAAACAATGACCCAATAGGAAGACCATGCCGCGAAGTAGATTTTTCGGTCAACGCGAGTCGCCGCTGGATACACGCTATCGGGATAAGCTCGTCGGCAAGTTCATCAGCATTCTGATGGAGGATGGAAAGAAGAGCACGGCCGAGCGCATCTGCTACGGCGCGTTCGATCTGATTCAGGAAAAGACCGGCGGGGATGCACTCAAAATATTTCGTGCGGCGCTCGACAACGTCAAGCCGATCGTCGAAGTGAAATCCCGGCGTGTGGGCGGGGCCTCCTACCAGGTACCGGTAGAAATACGGCCGAGCCGTCGCCTGTCTCTGGCCTTGCGGTGGATTGCGGAGTATTCCAGGGGGCGAGGCGGCAAGAGCATGAGGGATAAGCTTGCCGCTGAACTGCTCGACGCGTCGAATAATACAGGGGCTTCAGTTAAAAAACGGGAAGACGTGCATCGGATGGCAGAGGCCAACAAGGCCTTTGCCCATTATCGCTGGTAACGTCGTTCTGTGCTGTAGTCGGGCCGTGCTGCGCTTCGCTCAGCAGGCGGGTGCCCCTGGGTCGCAGCAATGTGTTTCGGACTACAGCATCGTTGTTTATAGGGGGATGAGTTGGCTCGGCAATCGCCATTGGATCGGACGCGCAACATCGGCATCATGGCCCACATTGATGCCGGGAAGACGACGACCACGGAACGCATCCTCTATTACACCGGGGTGTCGCACAAGATGGGCGAAGTCCATGAGGGTGCGGCCACGATGGATTGGATGGAGCAGGAGCGGGAGCGGGGCATCACGATTACCGCGGCAGCCACAACTTGTTTCTGGCGTGATCACCGGATCAATATCATCGATACCCCGGGACACGTGGATTTCACGATTGAGGTGGAGCGGTCGCTTCGGGTGTTGGACGGGGCGGTCGCGGTCTTCGATTCGGTCCAGGGCGTGGAGCCGCAGTCTGAAACGGTCTGGCGGCAGGCGGATAAGTATCACGTGCCTCGGATAGCGTTCATGAACAAGATGGATCGGATCGGGGCCGATTTTTTCACGAGCGTGCAGACGATGATCGATCGATTGGGCGCGACGCCTGTACCGATTCAGATTCCCATCGGCCGGGAGGCCGAATTCCGCGGGTCGATCGATCTGGTGTCGATGAAGGCCTACTTCTATGACGATGAGACCTTGGGTGCGAAGTACAAAGTCGATGCGATTCCGGCCAATCTTTTGGATAAGGCCAATGAATACCGCGAGAAGATGCTGGAGGCGGTGGCTGAGTTCGACGAGCAGGTCCTTGAAAAATATCTGAACGGGCAGTCGTTGACCGAAGAGGAAGTCAGGAAAGCGATTCGGGCCGGCGCGATCGCTCTGAAGGTCACGCCGATTCTCTGCGGATCCGCATTTAAGAATAAGGGCGTGCAGCAGTTGCTGGACGGGGTCGTCGATTACTTGCCGTCCCCGGTCGATATCCCGCCCGTGGTGGGGGTGGATCCGAACAGCCATAAAGAGCTGGTGCGTCGCCCTGCCGATAATGAGCCATTTGCCGCGCTGGCGTTCAAGATCATGTCCGATCCATTCGCCGGGCAATTGACCTATTTTCGCGTCTACTCGGGAACCTTGAAGACCGGCTCCTCTGTCTTGAATGTAACCAAGGGGACAAAGGATCGCGTTGGGCGTCTACTCAAGATGCACGCCAACAAGCGTGAGGACATCGACACGGCCTATGCCGGAGATATCGTCGCAGCGGTGGGGCTTAAAGGTGCCACGACAGGGGACACCCTATCAGATGACAAGCAGCCCGTGTTGCTCGAAGTCATGAAGTTCCCGGAGCCGGTCATCGCTATGGCGATCGAGCCGAAAACGAAACAAGATCAGGAAAAGTTGGGTTTCTCGCTTCAGAAGTTGGCACAGGAGGATCCCTCATTCCGGGTCAGGACCGATGAAGAAACCGCGCAGACGATCATCGCCGGTATGGGGGAGTTGCACCTCGAAATCATCGTCGATCGCCTCCTTCGCGAGTTCAAGGTTGAGGCCAACGTGGGAAAGCCGGAGGTCGCCTTCAGGGAGACTATTCGCCGAAAGGCGGAGTCCGAATCCAAGTACATCAAGCAGACCGGCGGTCGCGGCCAGTACGGACATGTGGTTTTGACTGTTGAGCCGGCTGAGTCGGGCAAGGGCTTTGAGTTTGTGAATAAAGTTGTCGGCGGTGCCATTCCCAGAGAGTACATTCCGGCGGTCGAAAAGGGCGTGAAGGAGCGGTTGGAGACGGGGGTGGTTGCCGGGTACCCGCTCCGCGACGTTCGCGTGACGCTGATCGACGGGTCGTACCATGAAGTGGACTCCAACGAAATGGCCTTCAAAATTGCCGCATCGATGGGATTTGCCGATGCCTGCAAGAAGGCCGATCCGGTTCTGTTGGAGCCGATCATGAAGGTCGAAGTGCTGGTCCCTCAGGAATACATGGGCGACGTGATTGGGAATTTGAACGGGCGGCGCGGGAAGATTCAGGGGATGAAGGTGCGGGCAGGCGCACAAGCGATCGAGGCTTCGGTGCCGTTGAGTGAAATGTTTGGATATGCCACCGATCTCCGTTCGCGAACGCAAGGGCGTGCCACCTATAGTATGGAGTTTGACCGATACGAGCAGGTGCCTCGGCAGATCGCAGAGGGTATCATTGCCAAGTACCGAGGGGAGTAGGGTGGGCAGCGGACGGGACATCCCCCGTGCTCGCAGAGCCCGCACTTCAGAAAGTGCTCGCTCGATGCGCGCAGTCGGAGATGTCCCGACCGCTGCCAGAGCGAGGAAAAGAAGAAGCAGGGGAGGGAGCGGGTATGGCGAAGGCGAAATTTGAGCGGCGCAAGCCCCACGTCAACATCGGGACGATCGGGCACGTGGACCATGGGAAGACGACGTTGACGAGTGCCTTGACGAAGATTTCCAGCGACAAGGGCATGGCGAAATTCATCAGCTACGACGAAGTGGCGAAGGCGAGCGAGAGCCAGGGCCGCCGGGATGCCACCAAGATCATGACCATCGCCATCTCGCACGTGGAGTACGAGACGGCCAACCGGCACTATGCCCACGTCGACTGTCCGGGCCACGCCGACTACGTCAAGAACATGATCACCGGGGCGGCGCAGATGGACGGGGCCATTTTGGTGGTCAGTGCCGCCGATGGGCCGATGCCGCAGACGCGCGAACACATTCTGCTGGCCCGCCAGGTGGGCGTCCCCTACATCGTCGTGTTCCTGAACAAGGCCGACAAGGTCGATGACACAGAGCTGCTGGAACTCGTCGAGCTGGAAGTGCGCGAGCTCTTGAGCAAGTATGGCTTTCCGGGCGACCAGACCCCCATCGTTCAGGGCTCCGCCCTCAAGGCGATGGAAGGGGATCAGGGGCCGCTCGGCGTCCCCTCGATTGTGAAGCTGTTGGACGCCGTCGACACCTATATTCCGACCCCGCAGCGGCCGATCGAGAAGCCGTTCCTCATGCCGATCGAAGACGTGTTCACCATCAGTGGCCGGGGGACCGTCGTCACGGGGCGCTGTGAGCGCGGCATCGTCAAAGTCGGCGATGAAATCGAGATCATCGGCCTCAAGCCCACCCAGACCACGGTGGTCACGGGTGTGGAGATGTTCCGCAAGGTGCTGGATGAAGGGCAGGCGGGGGACAATATCGGCGTCCTGCTGCGCGGCACGAAGAAAGAAGACGTGGAGCGCGGGATGGTGCTGGCCAAGCCCAAGAGCATCACGCCGCACACGAAATTCAAGGCCGAGATCTATGTGCTCACCAAAGAAGAAGGCGGGCGGCACACGCCGTTCTTCAATGGATACCGGCCGCAGTTCTATTTCCGGACCACGGACGTGACGGGCATCGTGCAATTGAATCCGGGCGTCGAGATGGTGATGCCGGGGGACAACGTGAGTGTCACGGGGGAGCTGATCAGTCCGATCGCGATGGATCAGGGGCTGCGCTTCGCGGTGCGCGAGGGCGGCAAGACCGTGGGCTCCGGCGTCGTCACGGAAATCCTGGCGTAACACTCGAACGGGACAGTTAGGAAGGCAGGGCAACGTGGTGAAGGTGGATCAGCGAATCAGGATCAGGCTCCGCGGGTTCGATTATCGGGTGCTGGACCAATCGGTGGCTGAAATCGTCGAGACTGTGCGCCGGAGTGGGGCGAAAGTCGTCGGCCCAATCCCGTTGCCGACCAAAATAGAAAAATTCACAGTGCAACGGTCGACGCACGTGGATAAAAAGTCGAGAGAGCAATTCGAGATCCGTACACACAAGCGTCTACTTGATATTATGGAGCCGACCCCGGAAACGATGGACTCGCTGATGAAGCTCAATCTGGCTGCCGGGGTGGATGTCGAAATCAAGCTGTGATAGGCGAAACCGATAGGCAATTTTTAGAAGGGCTGCTAGGGGGCGATCGCCGATGACGAATGGGTTGCTGGGCAAGAAATTGGGTATGACGCAGGTCCATGATGAGAGCCGGTTGACGCCGGTGACGGTGATCGAGGCCGGACCTTGCCGTGTGGTAGCCGTCAGGACTCGCGAGCGCGATGGGTACGAGGCGGTTCAGTTGTCATTCGGCGACACGCTGGAGCGCAAGCTGTCCAAGGCAGAGATCGGCCATCTCAAAAAACATGAAGCGCCACCCAGCCGTTGGTTGCGCGAGTTTAAAAAGCTTGGCGATGTCGCGGTCGGACAGACCATCAAGGTGGACATCTTCAAGAAAGGCGAGTGGGTCGATGTGGTGGGAGTGTCCAAAGGCAAGGGCTTCCAGGGCGTCGTGAAGCGGCACCACTATGGGGGCGGCCCGGAATCTCACGGGTCGATGTTTCATCGCGCTCCTGGCTCCATCGGCAGTAGCTCCTATCCATCGCGGGTGTGGAAAGGGAAAACGCTTCCCGGTCATATGGGTGCGGAGCGTGTAACTGTTCAACGGTTAAAGGTGATCGAGTCGCGTCCGGAGGAGAATCTCCTCTTTGTTCGAGGAGGAATCCCTGGGGCAGAGAACGGGTTGGTGCTCGTTCGAAAGTCGAAGAAGGCGTAAGGCATGCCTACGGTCGATGTCGTCGATTTGAAGAAGCATAAGGTCGGCTCGGTTGAGCTTCCCGCGGAGATCTTCGGCTGCAAGCCGCACGAGGTGTTGGTTCATGAAGCCGTCGTGATGCAGCGTGCCTGTGAGCGACAGGGGACTGCCTCTACCCTGAGCCGTGGCGAAGTGAGCGGATCCGGCAAGAAGCCTTGGAAGCAAAAGCACACGGGACGTGCCCGTGCGGGGTCGGTTCGCTCTCCTGTCTGGCGGCATGGTGGGATCGTGTTCGGGCCCAAGCCGCGCAGCTACGCGGTGGCAATGCCCAAGCAGAAATATCGGGCTGCATTGCAAAGTGCCTTGTCGGCCAAGCTGGCGGAGGGTGGTGTTGTGATCGTGTCCGACCTGGTGATTGGGCAGCCGAAAACCAAGCTGTTGGCCCAAGCGCTGGTGCAACTCGGTGCTTCGGGGCGTATTGTGATAGTGGCGGGAGAAGGGCGGTCTGACCTGAAACAAGCTGCTCGGAATCTTCCCAAGGTGAAGGTGGTGGAGGCAGAGCACCTCAACGTCTACGATGTGCTGTGCGCTCGGTCGATCGTCATTCCTGAACGCGAGCTCGCCCGGGTGAAGGAGGCGTGGGCATGAAACACGATCTGCATGACGTGCTGATTCAGCCCCTTCTGACCGAGAAAATTACGGCTATGCGGGAGCAGGGCAATAAAGTCGGATTCTTGGTTCGGAGCAGTGCGAACCGAATACAGATCAAACGGGCCGTTGAGGCGCTGCTCAAGGTCAAAGTTGAGCGGGTCAACGTTCTGAATGTGAGCGGAAAAATCAAGCGGCTTGGACGATTCGCAGGCAAGCGGTCGGATTGGAAGAAAGCGCTGGTCACGTTGAAAGAAGGCGAGAAGCTCGAGTTGTACGAGAGCGCGTAAGGCGGGGCTGATCGAGCCGCCTTTGTGCTCGCGGAGCCCCCACTTCGGAAAGTGGTCGCTCGACGCGCGCAGTGAAAGACGGCTCGGTCAACCCCGCTTGGAGGGGTGAGGGAAAAAGAAGAAATGGGACTGAAAGCCTACAGACCAACGACGCCGGGACGGCGCGGCATGACGGCAGTGACCGGCGAAGTGCTGGCCAAGAAGCGTCCCGAGAAAGCGTTGACCAAATTCAATCTTCGCACCGGGGGCCGAAACAATGATGGTCGCATGACCGTTCGTTTCCGTGGCGGAGGACATAAGCGCCTCTATCGGTCGATTGATTTCCGGCGGGACAAAATCGGGATTCCCGCCCGTGTCGTCGCGCTGGAATATGACCCGAATCGCTCTGCACGGATCGCCCTGCTCCACTATGCGGACGGCGAGAAGCGCTACATCCTGGCTCCGGTCGGATTGAGCCTGAAGGATGCGTTGCAGTCTGGTCCAGGTGCGGAGGTGCGCCCGGGCAATGCGCTGCCGCTTGCCAATATGCCGCTGGGCACGACGATTCACAACATTGAATTGAAGCCCGGTAAGGGTGGGCAGTTGATCCGCAGTGCCGGGGGCTTTGCGCAGGTGATGGGTCGTGATGGCGACTACGTTCAGGTGCGATTGAAGTCCGGCGAAATGCGCCGCATCCTGTCGACCTGTATGGCCACCGTTGGGCAGGTAGGGAATCTGGACCACGAGAACGTCACCGTCGGTAAAGCGGGACGCTCGCGTTGGAAAGGATGGCGAGGGCATGTGCGCGGAGTCGTGATGAATCCGGTCGATCATCCGCATGGCGGGGGTGAGGGAAAATCAGGCCAAGGAAATCCGCACCCGGTTTCTCCATGGGGATTGCCGACCAAGGGATACAAGACGCGACAGAACAAAGCCACCGACAAGTTCATTATCACTCGACGGAAGTAGGAGCCAGGTATGTCCAGATCGGTTTCGAAGGGGCCATTTGTCGATGCCCCGCTGCTCAAGAAAGTGGAGCAGATGAATCAAACGAAGGACCGGAAGATCATCAAGACCTGGTCCCGGCGGTCGACGGTCGTGCCGGACATGATCGGTCATACGTTGGCAGTCCACAACGGGAAGAAATTTATTCCTGTATTCGTGACGGAGAATATGGTGGGGCACAAACTGGGGGAGTTCGCCCCCACGCGATTCTTCAAGGGACATGGGCAGGCCAGGACCGAAAAGGCTGTGGCGTTGAAGTAGCAGAATTGGAAAATCCGATGGCTGAAGCGAAAGCAATATTGAGATTTGTGCGGGTGGCGCCGCGGAAGGCCAGGGTGGTTGTCGATTTGATCCGAGGACAACAGGTGCCTCAGGCGCTGGCCATGTTGCGGCATACACCGCGCAATGCGGCAAAGGTCGTAGCGAAAATCTTGCGCTCGGCCGTGGCCAATGCCGAACAGAAGGAAATGGGCGATGGCGACTCGATGTGGGTGTCGAAGGCCTACGTCGATTGTGGTCCGACGTATAAACGATTCAGGGCTCGGTCGATGGGGCGTGCCAACTCGATCCACAAGAGGACCAGTCACATTACGATCGTCGTGGCCGCACCGTCGGTAGGGAGCGGCAAGTAACAGTAATCGCGGCCAGCAAGGGATTTCACTCTAGCGCTCTGAGGCAGTCATAACATGGGGCACAAGACGCATCCAATCGGTTATCGGCTCGGCTACAACCAGCCGTGGAGTTCTCGCTGGTTTGCAGGGAAGGACTACGCCCGTCTTCTGCATCAGGACATCAAGATTCGGCGGATGGTCAAAGCGAAGCTCTACCATGCCGGTGTGGCGAAGGTTGAAATCGAACGGTCGGGGGACCAGACGCGGGTCATCATCCATACGGCCCGTCCAGGGATCATCATCGGGCGGAAGGGCGCCGAGGTGGACAAACTGAAGGCGACCATTGAGAAAGAGTATGCCGGTCAGGTCTACATCACCGTGAAAGAGATCAAGAAGCCGGAGTTGGATGCGCAGTTGGTGAGCGAGAATATCGCGACGCAGTTGGAAAAGCGTGTGGCGTTTCGGCGGGCCATGAAGCGGAGTGTCGCAGCGGCCCTGCGGCTCGGCGCGCAAGGCATCCGGGTCACCGTGGCAGGGCGCCTGGGGGGAGCCGAAATTGCGAGAACGGAGTGGTATCGTGAGGGACGTGTTCCCTTGCACACCCTCCGTGCGGGGATCGACTTCGGTTTTGCGGAAGCCCACACGACGATGGGACAGATCGGGGTGAAGACCTGGATCTATAAAGGGGAAATTCTCCCGGCTCTCCATCAGAAGGCGGAGCTGGGGCTGGAACGGCGGATTGGTTAGAGGAACGAGGGAGCTGTGCTCGCACCGAAGAAAGTCAAGTTTCGTAAGATGCAAAAGGGCCGGATGCGTGGTAAGGCCTATCGTGGCGGCCAGATCACGCTCGGCGAATTCGGGTTGAAAGCGATGGAGCCGGGTTGGGTCACGAGCCGGCAGATCGAAGCGGCTCGGATCGCGATCACGCGCTACGTCAAGCGTGGCGGGCAGGTCTGGACGAGAATTTTCCCGGATAAGCCGATCACGAAGAAGCCGGCTGAAACGCGCATGGGTAAAGGGAAGGGGAATCCTGAGTATTGGGTAGCGGTTGTCAAGCCGGGCCGCATTCTCTATGAGATGGATGGAGTTACCCCAGAGATTGCCAAGGAAGCATTCAGGTTGGCATCGCACAAGTTGCCCGTTGCAACCAGGTTTGTGGCACGCGGCGAGTTCTAGATTCTAGAAACGCTACGCGGGGTTGAGATACGAGTATGGATCTGAAAGAGTTGAGACAATTGACGGCGCCGGAGTTGGCGGAAAAAGCAAGCCAGCTCAAGCAGGAACTCTTTAATCTTCGGTTCCAGCTGGGAACCGGACGTCTGGAGAATCCGATGCAGATTCGCAAGGCCAAGCGCGACCTCGCCCAGGTCAAGACTATTCTGCGGCAGGTCGAACTTGCAGCGGTCGGTTCGGCGTCTCAAAGCAAGGGATGAGGATCATGGCCGAAGGCGAAAAGAAGCGGCGCGAGTGGGTCGGGCTGGTCGTGAGCGACAAGATGAATAAAACCGTCGTGGTAGAGGTCGAACGTTCGGTGATCCATCCGATGTATCGGAAGGTGCTGCGGCGCGTGACGAAGCTGAAGGCGCACGATGAGCAGAACGGGTGCAAGGTTGGGGATCGGGTGCGGATGATCGAAACGCGACCCATCAGCAAGCAGAAGCACTTCCGGGTGGTTGAAATTCTGGAGAAGGGTCGGGCAAGCTAACGCACGTGTTGTGTCGTGCCACGTGGCCTGGACGGCCGACGGACTGACCGGAGAAAGATCGGTAACAGAGTATGATTCAAGACTATACCTGGATGGATGTGGCGGATAACTCCGGTGCGAAGCAGGTGATGTGCTTCCATGTCCTCGGCGGATCGGGACGACGCTATGGGTCGTTAGGCGATGTTGTCGTGGTGGCCGTGAAGGAAGCGATCCCTCAAGCGACGGTCAAGAAGGGGGATGTCAGCCGGGCAGTGATCGTCCGCACGACCAAAGGCGTCCGGCGTGACGACGGTTCGTATATCAAGTTCGATCGCAACGCCTGCGTCTTGATCAATGCGCAAGGAGAACCGATCGGCACCCGTATCTTCGGTCCGGTCGCGCGCGAGTTGCGGTGGAAGAAGTTCATGAAGATCATCTCTCTGGCTCCTGAAGTGCTTTAAGCGATGGTGGGGTGAGCGTGAACCTGCAGGCGATGCATAAGAGCAAGATTCGCAAGGGCGATACCGTGGTGGTCATTGCCGGGCGCGAGCGCGGCAAATCCGGCAAGGTGCTGTCCGTCAATCCGGCCGAAGGAAAAGTTGTTGTTGAGAAGCTCAACGTCATGAAGCGCCACACGAAGCCGAACCAGAAAGTGAAGCAGGGCGGCATCATTGAGCGGGAGGCGCCGCTCGCCCTGTCCAATGTTATGTTCTTGTGTCCGGTGACGAAGAAGCCGACCCGGCTCGGGGTCCGGCGTGTGGAGGATGGCCGGCTCGCGCGGTTCAGTAAGAAATCGAAGGAACTCGTCGAATAGGGTCGAGGGATTGTTGACATGGCCAAAGTTGAAAAAGGGCGCGGTGGGAAGGGTGGCGAGAAGAAAGCATCTGCGAAGAAGGAAGCCGCAGCTCCCGAAGCGTCTGTAGAAGAGTCGGCGAGTGAAGCGTCTGTCCAGCCTCGCCTCCGGGAAATGTATCGGGAGACGGTCGTGCCCGTGCTGATGAAAGAGTTCGGGTACAAGAATCCGATGCAAGTGCCGAGGTTGCACTGCATCGTGCTGAATGTCGGGATGGGCGAAGCGATTCAGAACGTGAAATTGCTCGAAAGCGCCGCCTCCGAGCTGGGCACCATTACCGGTCAACGTCCGATCGTCACAAAGGCGAAGAAGGCGATCGCCGGATTCAAGTTGCGGCAGGGTATGCCCATCGGTGCCAAGGTGACTTTGCGCAGCCGGAGGATGTACGAGTTTTTCGATCGACTCGTGAGCACTGCGTTGCCTCGTATCCGCGATTTTCGCGGGGTGTCTCCGAAAGCCTTCGATGGACGCGGCAACTATACGTTGGGGTTGAAGGAGCAGTTGATCTTTCCTGAAATCGAGTACGATAGCGTGGCCTCGATTCACGGAATGGATATCACGATCGTGACCACCGCACGGACGAATGACGAGGGAAAGGCGTTGCTGAAGCATCTAGGCATGCCGTTCAGGGCGTAAGGCAGGGGGTGGTTCGCCTGAGTCGGCGGTACGTGACGAAGAAGGAGTACGCGTGTCGAGGTTAGCACTACGAAACAAGGTAGCGGCAAAACAGAAGTTCTCAGCCAGACAGTACAATCGCTGTCCGCTGTGCGGGCGGGTACGGGGATTCCTGCGACGCTTCCGCATGTGCAGGATCTGTTTCCGTTTCCTGAGCCTTCGCGGGGAGATCCCTGGAGTGCGGAAGTCCAGCTGGTAGGGTTTGGCTGAACTCGGTTGTGCTCGTGTATGTCGGTCTCACGTTCGATCTACGAGGTTGTGAGAGGCAGGTATGGTGACTGATCCCATTGCTGATCTTTTGATTCGACTGCAGAACGCGGCGCGACGACGCCATGACGTGGTGTCCGTTCCCGCGTCAAAGCTGAAGCGCAATATTCTGCAAATTTTGCAAGCCGAGGGGTACATTCACGGGATTGAAGAGGGTGTCGACGACGGCCACCCAGTCTTGCGCGTGCAACTCCGATACATCGGAGAAGATCGGCCCATGATCACCGGCATGCGGCGTATCAGCAAACCGGGTCGTCGGGTGTATGTTGGAAGCCAAGATGTGCCGAAGGTTCAGAACGGGATCGGGCTCTCTATCCTGTCTACGTCGAAAGGTCTCATGACGGATCAGGACTCGCGGCGGGCTCGCTTAGGCGGTGAGTTGCTCTGCACGGTGTGGTAGGGTCGGCCGTTATGGCGGCGATTGCCGGCAGGGGTTACGTTACAGGATCGGTTCAGGAGTCGAGGAATCATGTCGCGCATAGGACGAAAGCCCATTGCGATTCCCAGCGGAGTTGAGGTCAAGGTTGCCGACCGGCTCGTGTCGGTCAAGGGGCCGTTGGGAAAGTTGGATTGGCCGGTTGTCGCAGGGATCAGCGTGGCCATCGACAACGGTCACGTCCAAGTGTCCCGGTCTGGTGACGATCGGAAGGTGCGGGCGCTGCACGGGTTGGTCCGCGCGGAGCTCAATAATATGGTTCATGGCGTGACCAAGGGGTATGAGCGGTCCCTGGAGATCACCGGTGTCGGCTACAAGGCGCAGGTTCAGGGCCGAGTCATGAGCTTCAACGTCGGATATATCAATCCCGTCACCTTCAATATCCCTCAGGGCATCGAAGTCAAAGTGGACAAGCAGACCTTGATTACGATCCGCGGGGCAGACAAGCGGGTGGTCGGGCAAGTGGCGGCCGACCTTCGTGCGATCAAGCCGCCGGACGTCTACAAGCAAAAGGGGATTCGGTACGTCGGTGAGGTCCTGAGAAAGAAAGAAGGAAAGACAGGGAAGTAGGGGACGGCAATGAATAGTGCTCAAAAGGCGCGTCAACTGCAGCGACGGAAGCGGCGGGTTCGCCGGCGGATATTTGGTACGCCGGAACGACCGAGGTTGAACGTCTTCCGTAGTCGGACGCATATCTATGCGCAGATTATCGATGACGTGAAGGGCGCGACGCTGGCGGCCGCCTCGACACTGGATCAGACGTTGCGGACGTCGCTGAAATCGGGCGGGACCATCAACGCCGCCAAAGCGGTGGGCAAGCTCCTGGCCGAGCGTGCCAGGGCAGCTAAGGTGCAGGCTGTGGTATTCGACCGCGGAGGGCACCTCTATCACGGCCGGATCAAGGCGTTGGCGGAAGCGTCCCGTGAAAACGGGCTCCAATTTTGAGTCGGGCCATAAGAGGAGAATGATTGCGTGCGAGTCAATGCCGATGAACTGAGCTTGAAGGATAAGGTCGTCTTCATCAACCGAGTTGCGAAGGTCGTGAAGGGCGGCAAGCGATTCAATTTCTGTGCACTGGTCGTGGTCGGAGACGGTCACGGTTGGGTGGGGATCGGCAAAGGGAAGGCGGCTGAGGTGCCAGTGGCCATTTCCAAAGCGGTGGAACAGGCGAAGAAGCATCTCGTCTACGTGCCGCTGAAAGACGGGACGATTCCTCATGAAGTCCACGGACTCTTTGGTGCGGAGCATGTGCTGTTGAAACCTGCGTCTCAAGGAACGGGCATCATCGCCGGTGGAGCCGTGCGGGCTGTTGTGGAACTCGTCGGGGCGCACAATGTGATCGCCAAAACCCTGGGTCGGGGGAATCCGTTTAATACCGTGCGGGCCACGCTGGCAGGCCTCGCCCAACTCCGAAATCTAGACGAGGTGTTGCGGATTCGGCGCGGGGTGGGGGGCGGAAGCGCAACGGAGAGCGTAGGTCAATGAGCACAGCTGAACATACACACAAGCCGGGGCAGGGACTTCGGATCACGCTGAAGCGGAGCCCGATTGGGACGCCTCAACGCCATCGCCTCGTGCTGCGGGGGTTGGGGTTGAGGAAGGTGAGCCAATCAGTCGTTCGTCCCGATACTCCGCAAGTGAGGGGGATGGTCGAGAAGGTCATCTATTTGCTGGAAGTGCAGCCACAATGAAAATGCATGAACTGGCCCCCCAGCCGGGGGCCAAGAAAAAAAGAAAGCGGATCGGTCGAGGGCCCGGATCGGGGCATGGGAAAACTTCGACCAAGGGGCATAAGGGATTGCTGGCCCGATCCGGTGGTGGCAAGCGTCCTGGGTTCGAGGGCGGACAGATGCCCCTCATCAGGCGCCTCCCTAAGTTCGGGTTCCGGAACCCGTTTCGGATCGAATACAGCATCGTGAATCTCAAGAGTCTGGCTGGGCTGCCCAGCGATCCGATCACGCCGGCGGTCTTGGTCGAGGCCGGCTTGATTAAGCGAGACCGACAGCCGGTCAAAGTCCTCGGCTCGGGAGAGTTGAAGCGGGCCGTCGTGATCCAGGCACACAAGTTCAGCAAGTCTGCGGAGACGAAGATTCAGGCAGCTGGAGGGAGAGCCGAGGTCATTCGCAGTGTTTGAGCGACTCCTGACCAGTTTTCAGAACGTCTTCAAGATTCCCGAGCTCCGTGTCAGGATTCTCTTTACGCTAGGGATGCTCGTGGTGTACCGGGTCGGGGCGCATATCCCGACGCCGGGCATTAACGGCGACGCGCTCTCTGAGTTTCTGCAAAAGCAAGGCGGCGCGTTGCTCGGGTTCTTAGATATCTTTTCCGGGGGCTCGCTGTCGCGACTCACGATCTTTGCGCTGGGGATCATGCCCTACATCAGCGCATCGATCATTCTCCAGTTGTTGACGGTGGTGATCCCCCACCTCTCGAAATTGGCCAAGGAGGGTGAACGGGGACGGAAAAAGATTATTCAATATACCCGATTTGGAACCATTGGAATTGCGCTCATCCAGGGATTTGGGATCGCGGTCGGCCTGGAAGGCATGAACCAGGGCGCGTTCGTCCTGACGCCGGGGTGGAGCTTTCGGATGATGACCGTGATCACGCTCACGGCCGGGACCGGCTTCCTGATGTGGCTGGGCGAGCAGATCACGGAACGGGGTATCGGAAACGGCATCTCGCTGATCATCTTTTCCGGAATCGTCGCTCGGCTGCCTAGCGCAGTGGCTCAGACGTTCGATCTGTATAAGGTTGGGCAGTTGAGCTTCGTCCTGTTGATTGTGCTGGCCCTGGTCATGATCGCGGTGGTTGCGGCGATCGTGTTTTTGGAAAGCGGGCGTCGGAAGATTGCGGTTCAGTATGCGAAGCGCGTGATCGGACGGCGGGTGTATGGCGGGCAGAGTACCCACATCCCTCTGAAGATCAACACCGCGGGCGTGATCCCGCCGATTTTCGCGTCCTCGATCATTGCGTTTCCGGCAACAATCGCGGGGTTTTTTGAAACTCCCTGGGTGAAAGCGATCGGAGCGCAACTGGCTCCAGGCTCGGTGCTGTACACCCTCTTGTACATCAGCTTGATCGTGTTCTTTTGTTTCTTTTACACGGCCGTCGTCCTCAATCCGGTCGACATGGCCGACAACATGAAGAAGTATGGAGGGTTCATTCCCGGCATCAGGCCTGGCCAACGGACCTCGGACTATATCTATAAGGTGCTCACGCGGATTACCTTCGTGGGTGCCATGTATCTGGCAGTGGTGTGTGTCATCCCGGAGTTCCTTATTTATAAGCTGAATGTGCCGTTCTATTTCGGAGGAACTTCGTTGCTGATCGTGATCGGCGTTGGGCTGGATACGGCTCAGCAGATCGAGTCGCACATGCTCATGCGCAATTATGAAGGGTTCCTCGCGAAGGGACGGCTCAGAGGTCGGAGCGGGTGAGCGCTACGTATGCGATTGGTGTTTTTAGGGGCGCCGGGAGTGGGAAAAGGGACGCAGGCGGACCGCGTGGCGGCTCACATTCACGCTCCGAAAATCTCCACCGGCGATCTCCTGCGTGAAGCGGTGCGGAACACGACTCCGTTGGGAGTGGAAGCCAAGAGCTACATGGATCAGGGCAAGCTGGTCCCCGATTCGGTTGTCGTTGGAATGATTCGGGAGAAAGTGGGAGAGCCTGCATGTGCAAACGGGTTTATTCTTGACGGGTTCCCCAGGACCGTCCCGCAGGCGGAAGAGCTGTCGAAGATTCTGGACTCCCGCGCGATCTGCTTGGATCGAGTGGTCAATTTTCAGGTCTCCCGTGAAGATGTGGTCAGGCGCTTAAGCGGGCGGCGGAGTTGCCCGAAGTGCCAAGCCGTCTTCCACGTGGAGTTTGCTGCTCCTCGGCGCGACGGGCTGTGCGATCGTTGTGGTGCAGCCCTGGTTCAGCGGAGCGATGATAAGAAAGAAACCATTGAGGCCCGGTTGAAAGTCTATGAAGAGCAGACCGCGCCCCTCATCAGCTACTATGAGCAGAAGAAGCTGTTGTCGAATCTTGATGGAGCGGGCCCGGTAGATGTGGTCTACGATAAATTGAGTAAACTGCTTGCGAGTCATGGGATGACATGATCGTTTTTAAGACGCCCAATGAGATCGACATCATGGCTCGGGCGTCGAAGGTGGTCGCGGAAACGCTGGAGGTCTTAAAAAAAGAAGTTCGGCCTGGCGTGACGACCGACGATCTCGACCGGGTGGCGGAGAAGGAAATCCGCGCACGAGGAGGGATCCCGGCGTTCAAAGGCTACCGAAATTATCCGAAGACCCTCTGCGCGTCGGTGAACGAGCAGGTTGTGCACGGGATTCCGTCGAAGCGGAAGCTGAAAGAAGGGGACATCATCGGCCTTGACTTGGGAGCCATCGTTGGAGGGTTTTACGGCGATGCGGCAGTGACGGTCTCGGTCGGGACGATCAGCCGGGAGGCCGCTCAGCTCATACGAGTGACGGAAGAAGCGTTGAAGCTGGGAATCGAGCAGGCTGTGGTGGGTCACCGGCTCACGGATATCTCTCATGCGATTCAGTGTCATGTTGAAGCGGCAGGGTATTCGGTAGTGACCGAGTTTGTCGGACACGGCATCGGACGGCAACTCCATGAGGAGCCCCAGGTTCCGAACTATGGGAAGCCGGGACAGGGGCCTCGCCTTCAACCGGGGATGGTCCTTGCGATCGAGCCGATGGTGAACATGGGAGAGAGTGCGATCCGGATTCTGGACGATCAATGGACGGCGGTCACGAAGGATGGCAGTCTCTCGGCCCATTTCGAGCACACGATCGCGATTCGGCCCGCTGCTCCCGCTTGGATTTTGAGCAAGCTGTAGCGCGCGGTTGGGAAGCACAGGGCTGGGAGGAACGAGGAGTTCGTGCCGAAGGAAGATGTCATCGAAGTCCAAGGTTCTGTGGCGGAGACGTTGCCGAACGCGATGTTCCGTGTGAAGTTGGACAACGGTCATATGATCCTCGCGCACATCTCTGGAAAGATGCGCATGCATTTCATTCGCATTTTGCCGGGGGATAAAGTCACGGTGGAGTTGTCTCCCTACGATCTGACGCGGGGACGGATTACCTACCGGTTTAAGTAGCACGCGAGAGGGGCTATGAAAGTGAAATCGTCGGTTAAGCCGATATGTGCGAAGTGCAAGGTCGTGCGGCGCCGTGGAGTCGTGCGGGTGTTATGCGAGAATCCTCGGCACAAACAGCGCCAGGGATGAATCGGGGACAGATGAAGTACCCCTTGTGCTCGCGGAACCCCCACTTCAGAAAGTGGTCGTTCGACGCGCGCAGTGAGGGGCACTTCATCTGTCCCTAGGTAGGGTAAGGAAATTTGGAGGAGTTATGGCGCGAATTGCGGGTGTGGATTTGCCGAGGGAGAAGCGGGTTGATATCGGGTTGACCTATATCTATGGAATCGGCCGAGCTTCTGCGCAGCAGATCCTGGCGAAAGCCGGTGTAGACGGAATTGTCCGAGTCAAAGATCTGACTGAAGACATGGTCGTCAAGCTCCGCGAAATCATCAACGACTTCGCCGTTGAAGGTGATCTTCGCAAAGAAGTCAGTATGAATATCAAACGGCTGATCGACACCGGCACCTACCGCGGGCTCCGTCATCGGAAGGGGTTGCCGGTGCGCGGGCAGCGGACAAAGACGAACGCGCGGACAAGAAAAGGTCGTCGTTCAGGCGTCGGAAGCAAGCCCAAGAGACCGTCCGGCGCACCGAGCGGCGCATGACATCATCGCGAGCATGAATCGTAGGGGGCGTGCATGAGCGTCAAAAAGGGCAAGAAAAAAGAACGGAAGATGGTGCAAAGTGGAGTGGCGCACGTTCAGGCGTCCTTCAACAATACGATTGTGACCATTACCGATATGAGCGGGAATACCGTGGTTTGGGCGAGTGCGGGCAATCAGGGCTTTAAGGGTTCGCGGAAGAGCACCCCGTTCGCCGCGCAACGAGCCGGCGAGGCCGCGGCGAAGAAAGCCATGGAGTCCGGCATGCGGCAAGTGGACGTCTATGTCAACGGTCCTGGATCGGGACGAGAATCGGCGATTCGGTCGCTCCAAGGCGCGGGATTGCGGATTAATTTGATTCGCGACGTCACGCCGATTCCGCACAATGGGTGTCGTCCACCGAAGCGCAGACGAGTCTAGCGTTAATCGGGACACGTCCATCGCGCGGCGAACCCGATGCGAGGAACGAATAACGATTCACGGGGAGGAAACACGTGGCGAAATATCGAGGCCCTGTCTGCCGGCTCTGCCGGAGAGAAGGCGAAAAATTGTTCTTGAAAGGGTCCCGCTGCATGACGGAAAAGTGCGCCATCGAACGACGCAGCTATCCGCCCGGCCAGCATGGTCAGGCCCGTCAGCGCACCTCTGATTATAGTTTGCAGCTGCGCGAGAAACAGAAGCTCCGGCGTATCTACGGATTGCAGGAGTGCCAGTTCCGCGGTGTGTTCGAGCGGGCAGAACGGCAGACGGGGGTGACCGGTGACGCGTTGCTCCGTCTCTTAGAATGTCGCCTGGACAATGTTGTCTATCGGCTTGGTTTTGGAGCCTCGCGTAAGGAAGCCCGGCAGCTGGTGAATCACGGCCATATTTCTGTGAAGGGCAGAAAGGTCACTGCGCCGAGCGCGTTGGTCAAAGCCGGCGATGTCGTGGAGGTGCGGCAAACCAGCCGGGATCTGGTGTCGATTCAGGCGGCGCTGGAGGCGGTGGACGGGCGCGGGATTCCAGCATGGTTGGAATTGGATAAGGCAGGTTTCAAAGGAACGGTGCGCGCCTTGCCGACGAAGGAGCAAATCGTTCTCCCAGTGAACGAACAGATGGTCGTGGAATTGTACTCCAGGTAGCGCGTGGCCCGATGAGTGTCTCTGTGCGGCGATCGCGATGCGGCCCACAAGCGTTCTGGCTCATGTGAACAGATGAAGGGGGAGTCATGCTCAAATCGATGAAAGACTTTCAGATCCCGATGCGGGTCGAAGTCGACAAAGACACCCTATCCCCGACGTTCGGCAGGTTTACCACGGAAGCGTTCGAGCGGGGGTTCGGGACCACTATCGGGAACTCGCTTCGGCGTGTGCTCCTCTCTTCCTTGACCGGCGCGGCCGTGACGACCGTCAAAATTGAAGGCGTGCTACATGAGTTTTGCACGATCCCGGGAGTGACGGAGGATGTGACGTCGATCATCCTGAACGTCAAGAGCCTCCGTCTCGCGTCCCACTCGGACAAGCCCAAAACGATCCGTTTGAAGAAAAAAGGTCCCGGTGAAGCGAAGGGATCGGACATCATTCATGACGGCGATCTCACGATTCTCACGCCTGATCTTCATCTCGCGACCTTAGATAAGGATGCGATGCTCGACATGGAGATGGTGGTGAAACACGGACGAGGGTATGTGCCGGCAGAACGGAACAAGGAAGAAGGGCTGCCGATCGGCGTGATTGCCGTGGATTCCATTTTTTCTCCCATCAAGCGGGTGAATTTTCACGTCGAAAACGCGCGGGTCGGACGGATGACCGATTACGACAAGCTGACCCTTGAGATTTGGACCGATGGCACCATCACGCCGCGCGATGCCTTATCGACGGCCGCGAGTATCATGCGCGATCATCTGGATATCTTTATCAGCGCAGAGGAACAGGCCGAGGTACGATCTGAAGCGGGGAAAGACGAGGCCACTCGCGAGCTCAATAAGAACCTCTTCCGCAGCGTGAACGAGCTGGAGTTGTCGGTTCGTGCCGCGAATTGTCTGAAAAACGCGAATATCAAGACGATTGCGGATCTGGTCCAGAAAACGGAAGCCGAGATGCTGAAGACCAAGAATTTCGGGAAGAAGTCGCTGAATGAGATCAAAGAAATTCTGTCCGAGATGGGGCTAGGCTTAGGAATTAAAATCGATGCGCTCACATCGAGCGATGGCAATGCTCAAAGTTGAACGACGAACAAGAGGGTAGACTGTGCGGCACAACAAGAAGGGCAGACAACTCGGGCGGAAAACCAAGCACCGATGGGCGCTTTTCCGGAACCTGGTGACGTCGCTGCTCGATCAGGAGAGAATTGAAACCACCGCGGCAAAGGCGAAAGAAATCCGAGGGTTCACCGATCGGATGATTACGCTCGGGAAAGAAGGGAGCTTGCCGGCTCGCCGCCACGCGCTGGGCTTTCTTAGAAGCAAGGCGGTCGTGTCGAAGCTGTTCAGCGATGTCGCGGCACGATTTCGAGATCGACCGGGCGGCTATACCCGCATCATTCGGACGCGTCGACGCGTGGGAGATGCGGCGGAGATGGTCGCAATCGAACTGGTGGCGAAGGCTGAGCCAGTGAAGAGCGCCAAGAGCGGTGGGACGCAGAAGAGTCCGGACGCCGGATCTCCGTCACAGTCTGACACGTCGGCCTCATCAACCTCAGCCAATCCGTAGCCAGTCCTTTCCCATTTTCTCCGGATTCAGATTGAGTGACAGCGGTGGACGGGATTCCTTACATGGGATCCCGTCGTCGTCTCTCCTTGCGCGCGAGGCTATCCCGGCAAAGAGTTTACTTGCCTCCGACCACATGCTACTATCGTGCCGAGTGGTTCGCAATTATCTTCTTCGTATGAAGTGAGGAGGAGGTGCGATGTGGGAGCGGTGGCTACGCAGGGGCTTGCTTGGTTTGAGCGCCATCCTCGCATCGTCCCTGGCCTATCTCTTGCTGACCCGCTCCGAGTCAGTGTCCACGCCCCAAGTTGCGCCCTCTTCCAGCTTTGAACGCGCCGATGGCAGCATCCAAGAGTTTACATTCAAACAGACAAAGAGCGGGACTGTGCAATGGGAAGTGCATGCCAAGCATGCCCGGCTCTTTCAAGGCGAGAATCGAGCGGTATTGGACGATGTCCAGGTGACGTTATACGGCGAGAGGGGGAAACAGCTCAGTCTCCATGGCGACGAGGGCACACTGGATACAGTCAAGAAGGATTTCTTGTTGTCGAACCGGAGTGTTCCCATTGCGGTGCAGACAGGAGAAGGCTATACGATTTACACGAATCATGTAGCGTGGTCTGAGAACCAGCGGGAGATTCGAACGAACGATCCGGTAGTCATTAAGGGCCAAGGAATGGTGATTAACGGGCGCGGGCTTCTCGGTATGTTGGATACCGAGATCTTCCAGGTGTTGGACGATGTGCAAGTGGATCTTACTCCTTCTGAGTAGCGTCGCGGGCAGTCTGGCGCTGGCTGCCTTTGGAGCGGATGCCGGTGTGTCACAAGGGGTGAATACGACCATCACGGCGCAGCGCATGACGGTTCGCAATCAGGACGGTCAAGCGATTTTCGAGGGGAGTGTGGTGCTGACGAAGGGCACGTTGGTCGTGCATTCCGACAAGATGGTGGTCTCGTTCCGGCCATCGGACCAGGTTGCCGTGGAGACCAAGAATGGAGAGACAGGAAACAAACCGGAGCGAGGAGAGATGAGCCGCGAGAAGGAGAAGGGAGGCGGGACGCGTCGGGAGGGATTTCCCGTCATGTCCAATCGATCCGTGAGCACCATCGAAGCGACCGGCCGAGTCAAGATCGACAAAGAGGGAGGCCGTGCGACTTGCCAGAAGGCCATGTTCTATCAAGACGAAGAAAAAATCGTGTTGACCGGTGAGCCGATCGCCTGGGAAAAAGGGACGCGTGTGACCGGTAAACAGATCACCATGTTTTTGGCTGAGGATCGAAGTGTGGTCGAGGGGGGGTCCCACGTGATGATTGAAGGAGAGGGAGGATCCGTGCGTTGACCCAGGCTTGTTCAGCGGCACAGGACAACGCAGCCACTCCAGCCCAGGGCGGCGGGTCGGAAGAGCGCTTTGTCGCGACCAAGCTGGTGAAGAGTTTCAAGGGGCGGAAGGTCGTCAAGGGAGTCACGGTTGACGTTCGTGCGGGTGAGGTCGTGGGGTTGCTGGGGCCGAATGGTGCGGGGAAAACCACGATCTTCGACATGATGGTGGGGCTGTGCCAACCCGATGAGGGTGCGATTGCGCTCAGGGGGGAGAATATTACGAACCTGCCGATGTACAAGCGTGCGCGCAAGGGGATCGGCTATCTGCCCCAGGAATCGTCGGTGTTCCGGAGGCTCTCAGTCGAAGACAATATCGTTGCCATTCTCGAAATGCTCGACATGCCGGCGTCGGAGCGAGCTCAACGGGTCGAGGAATTGCTGAAGGAACTCGACCTCGTTCCCATCCGAACCAGCAAGGCGTATGCCCTTTCGGGAGGCGAACGTCGGCGGTTGGAGATCACTCGTGCGCTGGCCACGAATCCGCTGTTTATGCTCTTGGATGAACCCTTTGCTGGAATTGATCCGATTGCCGTCGCCGACATCCAACAGATTATCACCAGGCTGAAACACAAGCAGATTGGAATCCTGATCACCGATCACAATGTGCAGGAAACCCTGTCCATTACGGACCGCGCCTATATCATCAACGAAGGACTCATTCTGGAAGCCGGCACGCCTGAGGTGATTGTGCAGAGTGAAACGGCGCGCGCAGTCTACCTAGGCGAACGGTTTCGTCTGTGAGCGGTGAGGTGGAGAAGACATGAAACTGCGGCTCGATCTGCGGCTCAGCCAAAAGCTCATCATGACGCCACAACTGCAGCAGGCGATCAAGTTGCTGCAGCTCTCTCGGTTGGAGCTTCAACAAAGTCTCGCGCAGCATTTGATGGAGAATCCCCTGCTCGAGGAACTGGCTGCCGATGGGGATGAAGCAGAGGTTCCCGGGGAGGAAGAGACCACGCCGGGGGAGAGTCTCTCCTCGTCGACCGGTCAAGAGGAGACCAGTGAAGGGAACGCGGCTGAAGGATCGGAAAGTCCCGAGGAATTGTCGGCATCGAGCTGGGAGGATTACTTCGATGGCGAGCGTCGCGCCGGCGACCGGGAATATCCTTCCTCCAACCAAGACGAACTGCCGTCGTACGAACAGACGGTCGCCAAGTCCAATTCGCTCGAGGATCACTTGTTGTGGCAACTATCGCTGTCGTCCCTCCCGGAACGTGAGAAGGACATCGGGCGGCTGATCATTGGCAACTTAGATGATGACGGATACCTTCGGATCACCCTCGAAGAACTGGTGGCCCAGACCGACTTCACTGTGGGGGAAGCCGAGTCGGTCCTCAAGGACATTCAAACGTTCGATCCCACCGGTGTCGGGGCGCGCGATCTTTCGGAATGTCTCCTGCTGCAAGTCGGCTATCTTGGACGCAGTCCCATGGGTTCCCTTGGCGCCCGGCCATGCGCCTTGCGGGGCGCTGTGATCGAGGGCATGATCCTTCACCATCTCAAAGATCTTGAGAGGAAACAATATGGGCGCATCGCCAAGGCGTTGAATGTGACGCTGGACGAGGTGTTCCAAGCGACCAAAATCATCGAAGGGCTCGAGCCCAAGCCGGGGCGGCCGTTCTCGAATAGTCAGAACTACGTGATCGTGCCGGATGTGTTTGTCGTCAAGAACGAAGGGGAATGGGTCGTGCTGTTGAACGACGACGGCTTGCCTAGGATGAGGATCAGCCCCTATTACAAACAGCTGCTTTCTTCTCGGACCAATCCGTCGGCCGAGACCAAAGCGTATTTGGATGACAAGTTGCGTGCTGCGCAGTGGGTCATTCGGAGTATTGAACAGCGCAACAAGACCATCGTGAAAGTGGTTTCCAGTATTGTGAAGTTTCAGCAGCAGTTTTTTGAACAGGGGGTGCAGTATCTGAAACCGTTGGTCCTCAAACAGGTGGCCGAGGATATCGGGATGCACGAATCCACCATTAGTCGCGTGACTGCGAACAAGTACATGTACTGTCCCCAGGGGATGCTCGAGTTGAAGTATTTTTTCAATGCCGGTCTACAACGAACGGATCAGCCTTCGGGTATGCTGTCGTCGGTGACGGTGCGGGAGATGATCCGCAAGATGGTGGCGGACGAAGATACCTCGAATCCGTTGAAGGACGAAGAGATCGCAGCCCGCTTGCGCAACCAGCAAGTCATGATCGCCCGGCGCACGGTCGCGAAGTACCGTGCCGAAGAGAGTATCCCATCTGCCAGTCAACGGCGGCGCTTTTTCTAGTGCCCTCATCTTGGTACGAGCTGCAGCGCCCCGCAGCACCCGGTGAAGCTGTGCCGGTCGAGTGTCTGGACGGCCTGGGTTTTGAGACGAGGCACACGATTCCTGTGCGATCGAGGGCGGCGTGTGACGGCGAGAGGGATGCAACGCAGTGAGCGTAACTGTGAAGGAGGAACAATGCGCATTCGAATCACGGGACTCAACATCGACGTGACTCCCGCGCTCAGACGGTATGTTGAGACGAGACTGAGTCGATTGGATCGGTATGGGCTGAAGGTAGGCGATTCGCAGGTGCTGTTGCGAGTGCAGAAGCTTCGCCACACAGCGGAAGGAATCTGCGCGCTGAACGGACAAATCGTGCAGGCCAAAGCCTCGACCGATGAAATGTATTCGGCGATCGATGAGCTGGTCGACCGGATCGCTGCGCAGGTGCGGAAGCGCAAGGAACGGCTGGTGAGTCACAAATCGAAGACCGGCACACGGCCCCGACCGTCGCTGCGCGAAGGCGTTGCTCTTGAGAAGGAACAGGTGCAGGTCAATCGCCCAGCCCTCGTCAGGATGAAGTTAGAGGAGGCCCGTCAACGATTGGCCGCCGATTCCTCGTCTGTTCTTGTATTCGTCGACGCGGTATCGGGTCACGTGCAAGTGCTCCGCAGAGTCGGTGATGGCAAGCTGGAACTCATCGATCCCCGATCGTGAGCGACAGGGGCGAGCATGGCAGGCCTCAATCTTGTCGTCATTAGCGGACTCTCGGGCTCCGGGAAGAGCCATGCCCTCAAGTATTTCGAGGACGCAGGGTACTTTTGTATCGACAATCTCCCGCCGGCCTTACTGCCGACCTTCGTCGATCTGTGCAGTCAACAGAATAGCGAGATCAGGAATGTGGCGCTCGGAATCGATATCCGGGAGCGCGTGTTTTTTGCGGATCTCGTCGGGATCCTTGATCGCCTGAAGACTCTCGGGCATTCAGTGGAACTGCTCTTCCTGGAGGCCGGAGAAGAGGTCCTCGTGCGACGCTTCTCGGAATCTAGGCGGCCCCATCCGCTTCTTCCCCACGTGCCGTTGCTTGAAGGAGTCCGGGTTGAACGAGAGCGGCTGGCGGAACTGCGATGCTACGCGGACCGCATCATCGATACGTCCGATCTGAACGTCCATGAACTGCGAGAGCTGCTGGGGAGGCAGTTTGCTCGACAGAACCAGCCACGTCGTCTCACGATCTCGCTCCTGTCGTTCGGTTATAAATTCGGGGTTCCGTACGACGTGGACCTTCTCTTCGACGTGCGGTTCCTGAAAAACCCGTTTTTCGTTCCCGACCTCAAGCCTTTGAGCGGGCAGGATCCTCGTGTCCGAGCCTACGTCCTCGACGATCCCGATGCGACGAACTTCCTCGGGATGCTGGAAGGTCTGTTTAAATTTCTCATCCCATTGTTCGAGAGAGAGCAACGCAGTTATCTGACCATCGCCATCGGTTGCACCGGAGGCCGCCACCGGTCTGTCTCGATAGCGGCTCGGCTACAAGAAAGCTTTTTTGCGATGGGATACAAAGCGTCGTTAACTCACCGAGACTTACACAAGTCGTAACAAGCCGGTTTGTGTCTCCTGCCACCCTACAGCGCTTCGGTGTTTCCTTGACAGCTGTAGCATATTGACTATACTTACTGTGTAAGTCATAGACTGAAGCGGATCGAGTATTGAGTGTTCCGTGAGTAAGGTCAAACGCTCCTCCAAGACAAAGTGGTTCAAGACCAATCAGGTGTGCGACTTATTTGATATTTCACGCGCGACCTTATTCAAATGGGAGCGAGAGGGTCTCATTTCTGGGCCGCCGCGGGACTGGAGAAACTGGCGCCTCTATACGTCTGAGAACGTCAACGAGATCAAGAGGATCATGAAGGCTCGGAAAGCGGTAATGTGAGCCATTGCTGAGGTGGAGCGTATGTTAGGTGCCGTCAAAGGATTGCTCGAGAAAGACGTCTTCACCCTCTTCTCGCCGAAACGCCAATTGCTCGGGCTCGACATCGGCTCCAGTGGGATCAAGTTGGTTCAACTGAAGGAGAGCAAGGGGCGCTACTTCCTGCAGAAGTTTGCCATAAAACCCCTCGAACCCGAGGTCATCGTCGATGGCACGGTCATGGACGAGGGGCGAGTCGTGAACGCGATTCAAGAACTGATGGAAGAGACGAATGTCAAATTGAAGAATGTCGCCATCTCCATCTCAGGGCATGCCGTGATCATTAAGAAGATCAGCCTGCCTCCCATGCCCGACGAAGAACTCGAAGAGCAAGTCAAGCTTGCGGCGGAACAGTATATTCCGTTCGACATCAACGAAGTGAATATTGATTTTCACGTCGTCAATTCAAGCGGCGCGGGAGGCGAGACGGAGTCTGAGATGGCGGTGATACTTGTCGCAGCCAAGAAAGACAAGATCAACGATCTCACCGAATTGGTCAGGGGAGCCGGTTTAGTTCCCGCAGTCTTGGACGTGGATGCCTTCGCCATCGAAAACATGCACGCGATTAACTATCCTGTCGTCCAGGATGACACCACGACGCTGGTGAATATCGGCGCGAGTGTGATGAATGTGAATATCGTCAAGGGAGGCACGTCGCTATTCACGCGCGATATTCCGTTAGGAGGCAATCGCTATACAGAAGCGATTCAGCGCGAGATGGGACTCTCCTATGAGGAGGCGGAGGAAGCTAAGAAAGGCACACGCGAGACCCGAGACGCGCTGGCGCCGGTGCTTGATAGCGTGAACGCCGAGGTCGCCTCGGAAATTGCCCGGACGATTGATTACTTCAGATCGACCGCAGCGGCCGTCGAAGTTGACCGGGTTCTATTATGCGGCGGCGGCGCCAGAGTGAAGGGGTTGGTTCAGCAGCTGCAGGATCGCATGCACGTCGCCGTGGAGCTCGCAAATCCATTCAACGAGATTGATACCACTCTGTGTGATCTTGACCCTGAGGTGCTTGCAGAACTTGCTCCGCTGGCTGGGGTGGGGGTTGGCTTGGCTCTGAGGACAGTGGGTGACCGATGATCAGGATCAATCTTTTACCGGGCCCGCACGGGAAACAGGCCAAGCCTCAGTGGGATGTCAGAGCAGAAGCTCTTCTCGGCATCGGTCTTCTTGTCGTGACCCTCGCTGGGTGTTGGTGGTATTCGGAGTCGCTCGATTCCGATATCGAGGCTCGTCAAGCTGAGAAACAGGGCAAGGAGAAGCAAGTCGCGTTACTCAAGGAGCAGGTCAAGCAGGTTCAAGATTTTGAGCAAAAGAGGAAGTTGCTGGAAGACAAGAACCGGATCATCGATCAGTTGGAGAAGTCCCGGTCCGGGCCTGTGCGGGTGCTGGATTATGTGAGCCAGAGCCTCGATCCACTCAAGCTGTGGCTGGTAGGGCTCAGCGTAAAGGGGAACAACGTAGAGTTGGATGGACGGGCTCTGTCGAACGATGATGTGGTGGAGTTCGTCAATAACCTTCGTCGGACCGATTACTTCTCGAGTATCCAGTTATTGGAGAGTCGATCGGCGTCCGAGAGCAAGGTCAATGTGTATCAGTTCAAGCTCGGGTTGGTTCTGAAGGGATAACATGAAGCTGCCGGCGATCAATTTCGAGTTTTTGCGCGATGTCCCGGTTGCCCAGAAGATAGCGCTCTTGGGCTTGCTCATTGCGGGGATTGGAGTCGGCTTTTACTACATGGTCGTCCAGCCTAAAACCGACGTGATCGAGAGTCTCCAGGTAGAGGTCGGTAAGTTGGACACGGATATTCAGGCTTTGACGATCAAGGTCAAGCATCTCGACGAGTTGATCGCGGCGTCGAAACAGCTGGAGATCGATCTTGCGAGGAAGAAAGAGCGGCTCCCGCCCGAGGAAGAGGCGGTGATGTTGCTCAAACAGCTGTCCGATCTCGGGATTCGCCTCGGTCTCGACATCAAGCTCTGGAAACCCGGGGCCCAAGCTGAAGACCCATCAAAGCTGTTCGTCAAAATGCCCGTCAATGTTGAAGTGTCGGGGAGCTATCACACTGCGGTGCTCTTCTTCGATCGGATCAACAGGCTGCCTCGGATCGTCAATGTGTCGGATTTGAAGATAGGGGCTCCCCGGATCGATCAGGGAAGAGTCGTGACGCAAACCGTGTTCGATCTGGTGGCCTATGCGGCTCCGAAGGAAATGCCGAAAGCGGGGCCACCCACGAGTACGGCAAAAAAATGAGGCACGCGAGGTAGCGTCCAATGAAGAGCCGAACTGAAAGCCTCTTGCGCGGAAGCGTGAGCTGTCTGATCGCCCTCTCGGCTGTCTGGCTGGGTGTGGCGCAGGCTCAGAACAGCGCTCCTATGGGCCGCATGGGACAGATGAGCCCAATCAGGCCCGATTCCTTGAAAGTGACCCCCATTACCGATCTTCCCAGGCAGGCTCCCGAAGCGCTTTCCACGCCGGCAAGCCCTCCGCAGCCGGGCGTTCCTCAACTCGAGGGCGACGGCGCAGCCGGATTGGGAGGAGGGTTCACGTACGATCCCGCAGGCCGCCGGGATCCATTCGCACCGATCCTGCAACCAGGAGCGGGGAGCGCCAAGCCTGACGCGAATTTGCCGCCCCTTCAGCAGGTCAACCTCACCGAATTGAACCTGATCGGTATCGTGTGGGGAGCGTACGGATACACGGCGTTGATTCAGACGCCGGATGGGAAGGGGTATACCGTCCGTCGGGGGACCCGGCTTGGGTTGAATAATGGGATCGTCAGCGCGGTGACGGAGAGGGGTATCATCGTCCAGGAACGGTTCACCGACATCTATGGAAAGAAACAGGAACGAGAATACGTCAAACTCCTCCATGCCAAAGAGGGATCCGAATGACTCCCACACATCGATACTTGAAGATTTGGGTTTCCATGCTCGCCGTCGTATTGGGCGGTGGCCTCTCTCCAACGATCGGTCACGCGGCTGGAGGGGGACCGGTTGTGACGGAGGCGGCAGGCGATGTCACGGAGGGACAGGTCAGTGACGCCGCAGGAGCGCATTCCGGCCCATACGCGGGAGAAGCAGGCAGTTCTCAACCGGCCATCGGCAGTGAGGGCGCAGCAAGTCAAGCGGCAAGAATGCTGACGAAGATCGAAGTGGACCGGAACGACGGCACCGCGGTTGTCCAGATCTTCGGGGACGGCCGATTCAACTATCGCACTCACCTCATCGGCGATCGGCGCCTCGCGATCGATCTCGCCAATGTCGCGTCGGCTATCCGTGAATCGGTCTTGCCCGTGGGGCACAGCCGGTTGAATCGCATTCGGGTCGGCTATCATGCCGATATGGTCCGACTGGTATTCGATCTCCCTGGTCCGAGCAGCTACACCGTTCGAGAGGGCAAGGACCGTCTTGCGATCACCCTGGCGGCTCAACCGGGACGGGAAGTCGAGAAGGCGGCGGTGGTCACTCAGCCGGAGAGTGCGCCTGTCGATGTTCCTCAACTCAGCGAGTCGGAGTCCCTGCCGTCCGAGCAGGTTCGCGAGAAGCTGCCGGTCAAGCGTGTGCAGTTGAGCACGCGGACAGCAGCCGAGAGGATCAAGCCCCGGTTGGCTCAGATGGCGATCGAAGAGGAAAAAGACGACCGTGAGCCGGACGTCGTGACGGGGCAGAAGCGCTTCGTCGGCCGACGCGTGTCGCTCGACTTCCAGCAGGCCGATATTACCAACGTCCTGCGCCTCATCGCGGAGGTGAGCGGGTTCAACATCGTCGTGGGAGAGTCGGTCAAGGCCAAGGTCACGATGAAGCTTGTGAGCGTGCCCTGGGATCAGGCGCTGGACATGCTGCTCAAGATGAATAATCTGGGCATGATCAAGCAGGGGAACATCGTGTGGGTCGATAGCCTGGCGAATATCGCCAGGCAACAGGACGAAGAGGCAAAGGCAAAGGAATCGAAGGTCAAGGCGGAAGAGTTAGTCACCCGCGTGTTCTACCTGCGGAACGTGAACGCGCAGGAGGTCATGACAACTCTGCGCCAGTACTTGAGCCCCAGGGGCGTGATGAATTTTTCTCAGGCGACGAACTCCTTGGTGGTCCGCGACGCGGAATCGAAGATGTCCACGCTCAAACAGTTGGTCGACAGCCTCGATCTCGAGGTGCCGCAGGTCCAGATCGAGGCGCGCATCGTGCAGGCCGATACGACCTATTCGCGCGCGCTCGGGGTACAGTGGGGTATCCAGAATGTGAATGCCGGATCTTCATTCGGTGTGGGGAATTTCAAGAGCGGGAATACCGGCACCTTCGGTAATCAGGGTTCAGACTTTCTCGTAAACCTCCCCGCTGCGGTAACCGGTTTGGCGTCTGCCCCGGCGGCTGGATTCACGTTTGGGAAAACAACCGGGGACGGGGCCCTTCTTGACGTCAGGTTGTCGGCAGGGGAGCTGTTGGGTCTTTCAAAGGTTATTGCCGCGCCCAAGATCACGACATTGGACAAGAGAGACGCGAAGATCTCACAGGGCGAGTCGATCCCATTCCAAACGATCTCGCTCCAGGGCACGCAGACCACCTTCGTGGATGCCAATCTCGAGTTGAACGTGACCCCGCAGATTACGTCGCGCGATCCCAAAGAAGTCGGGAAGCAGATCCTGCTCAAGGTGAGGGCGACCCGGAACGCCGTCGGCGCCCGTAGCAATCCCGCTGGGCCCAGCATCGATCGTCGTGAAGCCACGACGCAGGTGATGGTCCGCGATGGAGAAACGATGGTCATCGGCGGAGTCTTCATCGATACGCAAAGCAATACCGTCGCGGGTATCCCGTATCTCTCCAGAATTCCGGTCCTCGGCTGGTTGTTTAAGAACAAGAAAGAGGATGTCGCAAAACAGGAGCTGCTGATCTTCTTGACACCGAGTATCGTCAGGAGTTAATACACGCCCCCAGGATGTTGCGTTATTTGAACGGGGGCGAGTCCCACGGGAAGTATCTCATCGCGGTCCTCGAAGGCGTTCCCGCCGGTCTTCCGCTCACCGCTGATATCATCGATCAGGATTTGGCTCGCCGCCAGAAGGGCTATGGGCGTGGCGGCCGTATGCGCGTCGAAGAAGACCGCGTCGAATTTGCCTGCGGAGTCCGGAAGGGGCAGACCATCGGGAACCCGCTCGGTCTGTTGATTGCGAACAAGGACTGGGAGAATTGGAAGGACGTCATGGCATCGGAGCCCGGTCCGGCGCCGATGGAGAAGGTCGTGACGAGACCGAGGCCCGGTCATGCCGACTTAGTCGGCGCGATCAAGTACGGGCATCGGGATATCCGCAATGTGCTGGAAAAGGCGAGCGCCCGTGAGACGGCGATTCGCGTGGCGATCGGCGGGGTCGCCAAGGCGCTGCTCGGCCACTTCGGGATGCGTGTCATCAGCTATACGGTCGAAATCGGCGGCATCATCGCCAAGCGCGGTGACGATCCGATCGCATCCTATGAGCGGGCGGAATCGTCCGAGGTGCGGTCCCCCGATCCGGAAGCCGGGGCCAAGATGATCGAGCACATCAGGACGGCCAAGCACCGCGGCGACACGCTCGGTGGAGTCTTCGAGGTGGTCGTGACGAATCCCCCGGTCGGGCTTGGTACCTATGCCCAATGGGATCGACGGCTGAGCGCGCGACTGGCGATGGCGGCCATGAGCATCCAGGCCATGAAGGGTGTTGAGATCGGGATGGGGTTTGAAGCAGCCCGCCGCTTCGGCTCGGAAGTCCATGACGAGATCTATTACGATGAGACCGGTCGTGAATTTGTCCGACCCACCAACAATGCCGGCGGGTTGGAAGGCGGGATTACGACCGGCCAGCCGATCGTCGTGCGGGTGGCCATGAAGCCGATATCCACGCTCTACAGTCCGAAGAAGAGCGTGGATATCAAGACCAAAGAGCCGTTCGAGGCGACCGTCGAGCGGTCGGATATCTGTGCGGTCCCGGCGGCAGGCGTGGTCGGCGAGGCCGTCGTCGCCTACGAGATGGCGAACGCGATGATCGAGAAGTTCGGGGGCGACAGCCTCGATGAAATGAAGCGGAACTACGACGCCTATCTCGCCTACGTCAAATCCTTTTAGTTTCCGCTGGGCTGTGCTACCATCCCTTCCGTTTTTGCTTCCTGTTTCTTCTACTCCTCTCGAGGATGGAATCATCGCCTGGTGAATCCACCGGTGTCGCAACGATTCTCTCGCCGGAGCCATGAATGTGACCGGGAATACGTCGCCGAGAGCCCCCCACACCGTCACCGTCGCGCTGGATAAGCGTCGCTACGACATTGCGATCCGTGCGGGACTTGTCCGTGAGGTCGGGTCGGCTCTGTCAGGGCTCGGGTTCAAGGGAAAAGTCGGGGTCGTGACGGATCGCCATCTGGCCAAGCACTATCTTCGTACCGTTGTGCGATCGCTCAGGGAAGCTGGGTTCGAAGTCGTGCCCATTGTGCTGACCCCGGGCGAACGAACGAAGACACTCCACGCGATCGCCAAGATTCTCGATGTCCTGGCCACGCATCGATTTGAACGACAATCGGTCCTCGTGGCTCTCGGCGGGGGAGTGATCGGGGACCTCACGGGATTTGCCGCGGCGATCTACCAGCGAGGGATGGCATGTGTCCAGGTCCCTACATCGTTAGTCGCCCAGGTGGATTCCAGCGTAGGCGGAAAGACGGGCGTGGATCACCGCTTGGGTAAGAATCTCATCGGGGCGTTTCATCAACCACGGGCGGTCTTGATCGATCCGGAGACGCTGCGGACGTTGCCTGCACGCGAATGGATCGCTGGACTGGCCGAAGTGATCAAATATGGAATCATTGCCGATGAGCGCTTCTTCTCCTTTCTTGAGAAAGAGATGCCGGCGATTCTGAAGCTGGAAGAACGACCGGTCATGCACCTCATCGCGCGATCCTGCGAGATCAAAGCGCAAGTGGTGGCGGAGGACGAGCATGAAGCCGACCGGCGGCGCATTCTGAATTACGGACACACCATCGGCCATGCGCTGGAGGCCCTCGGCGAGTATCGGTCTCTCATCCACGGGGAAGCGGTCGGCATCGGGTTGGTCCAAGAAGCCGATCTCGCGCGGCATCAGGGGTACTGCAGCGCGGAGGTCGTGCAGCGGATTCGAGCGCTGGTGCGCGCAGCGGGCTTGCCGGACGAGTTGCCTCGCGTGACCTTTCATCGGCTGTGGAACGCCATGCTGCACGACAAAAAGGTGGCGCATGGTCGGGTGTATGGGGTGTGGCCGCAACGAATCGGTCAGGTGAGGATTGCGCCGTTGGATCGCGCGGCCTGTCAACACTGGTTCGGTCGCGAGAGACCACGCGCTCCTGCTCCGCGAGGACGGTAAGAAGTCGATGAAAGCGAAACGGCACTCCGCGACACAGCTCGATCAGGCACTGCGCGAAAAGACGCGCGAAGTGGATGTGCTCCACCGCATCAGCGAGTCCATCAGCAACACCCTCGACCTCGAAGCCGTGCTCAAGCATATCGTCGAGGTGGTGGTGGAAGTCACCAAGGCCGATGCCTGCCTGTTGTACTTGCTGTCCGACAGCCGGGACGAGCTGATCCTGCGGGCGTCGAAAAATCCGCATCCCAAACTGATCGGACGCATCACGATCGGGCTCGGCGAGGGGATCACCGGCTGGGTCGCGCGCGAGCGCACGCGCGTGGTGATTCCGAGCAATGCCAGCGACGACTCCCGCTTCAAGTTTTTCCACAACCTGCCGGAAGATCGCTACCAAGCCTTCGTCTCTGTGCCCATCATGGCCAAGGGGGAAGTGGTCGGGGTCATCAACGTCCAACACAAACGGTCGCGCAAGTCTCGTCCCGATGAGCTGGCGTTGCTGTCGACCATTGCCAATCAGGTGGGCGGGGCGATCGAGAACGCGCGGCTCTACGACCAGATGAAGCGCAAGGCCATTCAGTTGGAGACGTTGTCCCAGGTATCCGAGACGGTGACCTCCAATCGCCTGATCGAGGACATCCTCCAACTCATCGTGACCATGACCGCGCAAATGATGGGGTCGAAAATTTGCTCGATCAAGTTGCTCGATCACACGAGCGGTGAACTGCGGATCGCGGCGACCCAGAGCCTCAGTGAACAGTACCGGCGGAAGCCCAACCTCAAGGTCGGCCAGAGCATCAGTGGACGGGCCGTGCAGGAGCGGCGACCGATCATCGTGCCGGATGTCACCAAAGAAAAAAACTACATGTATCCGGATCTCGCGGTCAAGGAGGGGCTCTGCTCCCTCTTGTGCGTGCCCATGATGATCCGCGAGAAAACGGTCGGCGTGATCAACAGCTACACCTCCATCCCGCACGCCTTCACGGCGGAAGAGGTCCGGCTGCTGCAAGCGATTGCCAATCAAGCGGCCATTGCCATCGAGCATACGACGCTGATGGAGAAGTCCTTCGAGATGCAGGAAGCGCTGGCCGTGCGCAAGCTGCTGGAGAGAGCGAAGGGTCATCTGATGCGCGCGAAGAAACTCTCGGAGGAAGAGGCCTTTAAGCTGATCCAGCGACAGAGCATGGATCTGCGTAAATCCATGCGCGAAATTGCCGAAGCGATCTTGCTAGCGGGTGAGATCGAAGACCGAGCCGACCGAACGAGGTTGTAGGTCCCTGCAAGTCGGTGGACAGCCGGCTGGTGTCGCTCTTCGCGCTGAACAGGTTGGAGGGGACTATTCGGGACTCTTCGCCGCCGGCTGAGGCGTGTTCTTCGACTTGTCTCGCTCCGTAGCCTGTTCGGTCAACTCCCGCCGGATCTCCTGAAGTTCCTTCTGCAAGGCTTTCATCTCGGCATCTTTCTTGTTCATCTGCTCCTTCAACCCGCGAAGTTCCTCATCCGGCGCGCGTGCCTTGTCCACCGGTTTGCCGGAACTGCTGCCGGACTGGGTGGCGGGAGCCAGGGGTTCCTTCGACGCAGGTGGACTCTGGACTGGCCCGGTCGAAAGGGAGGGAGGGGGCGCGGATGGGAGCGTGGCGAGCCGTTCGTAGTCGATGACGACCGTGTCGTCTGAAGCCCCTGCCGTTCGATAGCTGTCCGGGCGCTTCGCGGTGTCTGGAGTAAAGAGCACCACACGATTCGTGAGCCCGGATGGATCGGGCAGCCGGCGGTTCGCCATGTTGATCGTGTCTGCCCGTTCAGGTCGATGCCGGTACTGGGCCAGTGTCAGGTGGAGTGACAGTCCATGCACGAAGAGACTGCCGGATGTCGTTTCCGGAACGCCGAATCTCAATGGTGGCTCAGAGGAGCCGAGGCCTGCGCCTTCTGCCTGCGCGTATGAAGCAGTGGAGGACCGGTTGATCACTCGGAACCCGACTTGCTGATCCGCTGCCGCGTTCGAAAGCGCCGTGGCAATGAGCGGGGAGAGGAACGCCACCTCTTCCTCAGTGAACGCGCGCACAGGAGTTGGTCGGGGATTAAACAAGGCCGGGACCGAGCTACTGCTTTCCTGGACGATCACTCCCTGGAGGACGCGCCGAATCACGCCCGGGTCGAGCGTGATGGGGTGCGTGGCTTGGAAGGAACGATCGGGGACGCGCTCGAGATACACGGCTCCCTGTGGAGCCTCGTGAACCATGATGTCGAGTTCAGGCGTGGTCGAGCAGCCGACAACGGCGCCTAGTCCCAGCGCCAGCCAACAGAACGATTGAGTGTGAGTAGTAAGGAAAGGCAACCCGGCCATCGGACAAACGGCTCCCGCGTAGAAGGTCAAAGAATGAGCGGCAGTGTAGCACAGGTCGAGAGAAGGTCCTACTGCCTGTCGGCCCTTTGTCAGAAAAGCAAGCTCCGCTGGTGCGTGCTCAGCCGACTGGCGGAACGTTGAGGGGCTGCGAGAGCGTGCCCCGACGCGACTTCGAATGATCGGATGTCCTGCTTGCCGCACAACCCTGGGTGCGCCGTTCATAGTGGGTCGGCTGTCGAGGTAAGAGTGCACCGCTCAGATCGCAACAGCACGAACTGCCACGCCTGGCTGTCAGGCGTGAGCGTCTTGAATCCCGCCTTCGATGTGACCCCCTCCGAGTTCATCACCGGCATCATCACGGAACGCGGTGTCTTCAAGCCGGGCGACCTGGCCGTAGAGTTCCGCTCATAGCCTGCCATTTCCGAACCGTCCCCGCCGCATCGTCTCCATGGCCATCGCGATCGCCGCATGGCGGTTCTCCACGCCCAGCCTGCCATAAATCCGTTCCAAGTGTTTCTGCACCGTGCGGGGGCTGATGCCGAGGATTGTGCCGAACACGGTGCTGGATCCAAGAAATGGAATCATTGCCTATAAAGGCTCACTGAGAGCCACTTGACATGGATTGTGAACCTACGCTAGATTTTGCGCCCTATGCAGGGTCCCCCGCGAGGCCAGTCGTCGCGGGAGATCGAAGAGGGCGCCAGATGAACTCAGCCGCCGCTCAGCGCTCGGTCGTCTTTCAATCGCCGGCTCTTCGCTTGCACTCACTCACTCACTCACTCACTTCTTCCAGTCTAAGCGCGGTCTTTCCTTCCAACAGAATTACTCGGTCCAGAATCACGGTACCCGCTTCTCCTGCGCCTGGCTGCGACACGGCTCAGAGAGATCATTGCGGGAGGGGCCATAACCCTTCCGGATCCAGTCAAACCGGATGGGACGCCAGTCACAGCAAAAGCCAGACCCTGTGTTCCGAGTCATGACCAGGAGGGAAAGCCATGATGTTGTTCAAAAGGATTAGTGTTCTTCTGTGCGCTGCATTGGTGATGGCCGTGGCGGGCATCGCGACGGCATCCGTTCCGGCCCCGACCGCCCCAACGCCCACGAAACAAGCCGTCACGGCGACGATGATGGGCATGCCGCTCCAGTTTGAGGCCAATCACGGTCAAGTGGATTCTCAGGTGAAGTTCCTTGCACGAGGCAGCGGCTACACGCTCTTTCTCACGCCGACGGAATCGGTCATGGTGTTGCAGCAGCGGGAAGCGAGGGCAGAGACAACGCAGATTCCCGTGAACGGCGCTCCCGCTTCGATAAAACCGGCCTCCTTCAAACAGGCTGTCGTTCGGATGAGTCTCGAAGGAGCCAATCCCTCTCCCGCGATCGAGGGAGTGGAGCCACTCCCCGGTATCGTGAACTACTTCATCGGCAACGAGCCGGACAAATGGCAAACGAACATTCCCACCTATGCGAAGGTGCAATACCAGGAGGCCTATTCCGGCATCAATGTCGCCTATTATGGCAATCAGGGCAAGCTGGAATACGACTTCATCGTGGCGCCGGGGGCGGATCCCGGTCAGATCAAGCTGGCTTTCGATGGCACGTCCGACATCCGAGTGGCCGCCAGCGGTGACCTGCTGCTCACGACGACGCTCGGGGAGGTGCGGCTACAGAAGCCGGTGGTCTATCAATTGGAAATGGACGGCCACAAGACGTTGGTGGCAGGCCAGTATGTCATGGGTGCCGACTCTGCGTCGTTTCACGCCTCACGCACGACGAACCACGAAGTCCGCATCCAGCTCGCTGCCTATGACCAGACCAAGCCGCTAGTCATCGATCCCGTGCTGCTCTTTTCGACCCATCTTGGAGGGAACGGCCCTGATGGGGGGAGAGGGATTGCCGTCGACGCAAACAGGAACATGTATGTCACGGGACTCACCGCGAGTGTGGACTTCCCCACGCTGAATCCCCTTCAAACGAGCTACGGTGGTGGGAACCTCGATGCCTTCGTGACCAAGCTGAACGCGGCGGGCGCCCTTGTCTATTCGACCTATCTCGGCGGGAGTGGAGTCGAATATGGATTTGAAGTTGCATTCCCTATGAATCTGAATTATGGGGGTCCTGGGATCGCGGTGGATATGGCCGGGAATGCCTACGTCGCAGGAACAACACAATCCACGAACTTTCCCACGTTAAATGCAAACCAGCCAGTGAATGGCAACTTCTTCGGGGGCGCGGCTGACGATGCCTTTGTGACGAAGCTCAGTCCGACTGGGGGGCTGGTGTACTCCACCTATCTCGGTGGAGATAGTTCTGATTATGGATTCGCTATTGCGGTGGACTCTCAGCAAAATGCCTACGTCACAGGACAGACGTCCGGCGGCTTCCCCGTATTCAACACGCCATTCTTTTGCTTAAACCAATGCATAAATCCGCCTGCCACCGATGCCTTCGTCACTAAGTTCAGCCCTACAGGGGGACTGATCACGTCGGGGGTCTTTGGCGGCGGTTTAAGTGAAACAGGCACTGGCATCGCTGTCGATGGACTGGGCACCGTCTATCTAGTAGGAATCACGACCACAAACCTTGCATTCTCCACCCTCAATGCGAGCCAAGTCACGTATGGCGGGAACGGAGACGCGTTTGTGGCCAAGCTGGATCTGTCGACTGGCGTTGACTGGGTCACGTATCTGGGCGGGGGCGCCGGTGATTTTGGAAAAGGGATTGCCTTGGACGCATCAGGCAACGTTTATGTGACGGGAGAGACGAACTCTGCTGACTTCCCGACCGTCAATGCGAGTCAGGCAACCGGAGGTGGAGATTTTAGCGTTGGCGGGTCGGATGCGTTTGTCGCCAAGTACACTTCCTCTGGAGTCCGCCTCTACTCCACCTATTTGGGTGGCGGCAACTATGACACGGGAAATGGAATTGCAGCAGACGCAGCAGGTAATGCCTATGTGACTGGACAAACCGCGTCGGCGGACTTTCCTATCTTGAATGCCAGCCAACCGACCTATGGAGGGACTACAGTTGCCGGAAGCAATACCGACCGTGGCGATGCGTTTGTGACCAAGTTTAATGCGGCTGGTGCACGCCTGTATTCGACCTATTTGGGTGGTGATGGGACGGAGAAAGGGTATGGGATCGCGGTCGATACGCTCGGCAATGCTCATGTGACCGGAGAAACCTGGTCGAGTAATTTCCCGCTCGTGAATCCAAGCCAGCCATCTGCAGGCGGGTTGCCCGACGCGTTTGTAGCTAAACTTGGCGAGCCAAACACGAATGACCCGCCGGTCTGCACCTCGGCTCAACCGAGCATAGTAAGTCTGTGGGCGCCGAATCAAACCATGGTGCCGATCAGTATCACGGGCATCACCGATCCAAACAATGACCCCATCACCATCACCTATCCCAGTGTGACCCAAGATGAACCGATCAGCGGTCTGTTTGCGACGGATCTGAGTCCGGATGCCGCCGTTTCCGGCCAGCAAATCCTCCTCCGAGCGGAACGGGGTCCCAGAGGGGATGGCCGCGTGTACGAAGTGCACTTCACGGCGACGGATAGCCAGGGTGGAAGCTGTAACGGCACCGTCAAAGTACGTGTGCCGCACAGCAAGAAGGACACGGCGGTCGATAGCGGCCAGGCGTACAACTCCTTCGGGCCATAACCGTGGTGAATCACAAGCGGGGCCGCCGGATGCCGGCGGCCCCCACGGATGGTGTCATGCCAGAACCTCCGCTTCGACCCTATCCTGCAAGAAAACTTCTCCGGTTGTTCTCGGCTTTCGGGAATGGGTCGAACAAAGGGGGCGCCCATCTCGAAGGCTCCGGCCATTTCTGGGCCGATGGAGACCCAAGGCAGGCATGCGTATTGACTTGTTGGGGGCGATTGCGTCGAGGGCGTGCGAGAGGGTTCAGATTGACCAGGCGGGGAGCAGTCGGTCCCGTGACGGCGCGAACATCTGCGCTACGACCACGAGCATCGTGGCGACCGTGGCCTCATCGAGACCGCCCAGAGAAGGAAGGGTTAGATCAGGTCCAGGACCTCGCGCACCGCGCGGTCCACTGAAGCTGAGCCGGGGAGAGTCGAGTGAGCGGGCCATCCACGAGCCGGTGATTATCGATGGCGCGAAGCTGATCAATTAAGAGGTCCGATTCTTTGCGCAGCTTGCCGCCGACTTGGATGCGAATCCGCAGCGGTTCCGCATCATCGTCCAATCGAGTCGTGAGTGGAATCACCAGCGTCGAGGGGTGGTCTGCATCCAGAAGCGCCTGGGCCTGCACCACCAGCACGGGACGGGTCTTGCCCGGCTCGGTACCGTGCCGCGGATTCAAATCCGCCAGCCATACCTCCCCGCGCTTACGCATCCGGATCGCGCTCTATTGCGGCGAATCCCACGTTCACTTTCATGCTTTCGCCCCGGACCTTGAGGGACGCGCGCATCATGCGCTCAGCGCGCAGCCGTCGCTCGGTATCCCGGTTCATCCGCTCGATCGAGCGGCGGATATAAGCGGCGCGAGATAGGTGCAGGGATTCGGCGAACTTCGTGCTGGCTTTGAGCAGATTGTCAGGGAGCTTAATCGAAATGGTACTCATCAACTCCTCAATGTTATATGCAAAACAGATATCTTTTCACTACTGTCCGGTTAAAACGCGAATAGATTCAATTGGTTGCATGGTGTGCCA
>CAZKRM010000004.1:36603-141834 GCA_964555285.1 uncultured Nitrospiraceae bacterium | reverse complement strand
GCGTCTCGGGATTTGTTGTCCTTCGCCACGACCCTAATAGTCATGAACAGGTTGTCCATGCGATGGCAGGAGATGGAACAGGCAAGAATATATTCCTGTGTTCCGTCTAGACCAACGGTAAATTCAATTGCCTCATGAGTATTCTTCGCGCTCAATGGTCCGGTTTCGGACCGAAACGGTGTGGTCTTGCTCTGAAGAACGAACTGATGGGTGTGGCCATCCTCGCCGTCGAATTCCTTGTCTTCGGCATAGATGAATTCCAGCCGCGCAGAAACGCCGATAGGCAGCTTGATCTCTTTCCCGCCCAACCGTTCTGTGTTCAAGACGAACCCGTGATCCGACGTAATCTTAATGGGAATACGGTACAGTTTCTGGCCTCCTTCCGCTCTTGCGCGTGCGAGCTCGGGCGCAGCATGAGTGGAGGATGACTCGGAACATCCGAAAAAGGCGAGCGATGCCAACAGAAGACAGGATGTATACGTGTTTGTCATTTCCGATCTCCTTCCGATCAGGCAATAACATTTGGTCCGATCTTTTTCAGTTCGGCCAGATGGACGGCCTGTTCCGCTTGGTGAGTGTCCTTTACCTCTTGACCGTGCTTGCAGAACTGCGTGCACGTTACTGCTCCGCTGCCGAACTGAGAGCAATGCACGATCTCAGCTCCCACTCCTTCTGGCTTACGGAAGATATTAATTCCCAGTTCGACTTCTTCTACTAGCCCGAGCGTTTCACAAAACAGCGTGATGGTTTTTCTCGGTTTACCCTGTTCCATTGATATCCTCCCTTGTGAATGACCCTGCCCCAAGCAGGGATTCTGTAAACCTAGTTTTGCGTGATGCCTCCGCTTTGCTTTGGGCTACCATTCATCCCCGCGTAGGGACCGGGGCTTCCTGGTAGGGTTAGTACTATGCACATTATGGCGTTCATGACATGCGGCGTAAATTCCTCTCAGGTAGGCACTCCTCCCCCCCCGAAAAGGGGGAAGAAGAGGCGCTCGTTACAGGAAGACAAGGGGAGTTCAGGAAGTTGTGAAGGGTCTAAGCTCTTGAGTTCAGACCTTCTCTGACCCAAGGAAAGCGATTATGTGCGACAACACGATGGAGGAGAGGTGATGGTCAATCTGGTGGCTATCGCAGCGCCAGCTGGAGCAGCCCGATACAGCACATATACAGCGTGAGCGAGCCCCGCATTGTCGGCCAGAAACCCAGGCGGGGGAGGGCCAAGATCATACAGCCGACGTAGACCAGCCAGGCCGGGACCAGCCAGAGCAGATACTTGGCATAGAGATGAGCGGGTTCGCTCCCGCCGTTGAGATAGATCAATACGATGGTGACACCGGTGATGGCGGGGAAGGTGCTGATCAATTCCTCCCTTCAGTCACCCCTAAACGCATTCATCGCTTCTCGGAGAATCTTGTCCCCCTGTCCGGTATAGCGCGGTGAAAAGTGACACACGACCAACTCCCGCACGCCGGCTTTCTTGGCCATCAGACCTGCCTGTCGCGCCGTCAGATGATACCGTTCTCGCGCCTTGTCTGCATCCTGATCCAGGTAGGGCGCCTCGCAATAGAACATATCCGCGCCGCGCGCCAGTTCCACGATCTTCGCTTCGTTCTCCTCGTCGTAGCGGGCATCGACCACATAGGCGAGTTTCTGCCCGCGCGTGATGGTGACAAAGCGTTCCCGAACGTCGCCCAGTAGGAACTCCCGTTCTTCGCGGCGATGCTCGAAGTAGAGCGTGGTGGCAAACCGGAAATCGTCCGGTTTTCCTTCCCACAGGTGCTGCTTCACGTCCTTGAGCCAGGATCCTACCGGCAAGCCGGCCTCGCGCAATCGCTGCTTGTTGACGTTGATGTGAAACTGTTCCTGTAGTGCATAGGCGAAGGAGGGGACACGATGGTTCAACTCCACTGCGCTGATCGTGAACATGGGGTCTTCGAGAATCGGGAACACCCCAATCGACGATCGCTCCGGCCCAGGCTGGGGAGGTTCCTCATGAAGCAGAAAGCCGTCTGTGGCTAAAAAATCGGCGAGCCGAACCTCGCCAGGGTGGAACTCCTGCACCTTCATCGAGAGCGGGTACCCATCCACCAAATTCCAGGTGTAGCCCTTGAGTTTGCCCTGAACGTTTCCGATCAGGCCTGGCGGACCATACAGGCGGAGCGTCTTGCCTCTTCCGAGCGCGACTCTCAGCACGGCATCGAAACCGATGAAATGGTCCATGTGCGTGTGCGAGACGAAGATATCCATCGCACGTAGCAAGCGGGTGGGGCCAAGCGCATCGTTGTGCCCCAAGTCGAAGAGCAACGCACGCTTCGACCACCGGACTTCCACATAGACTCCGGCGTCGCCGAAGACATCGTTGACGAGATAACTGGAAAACGAGGGATTCATCAGGAAATTGGTTCAATGCATCATTGGTTCATCGGCTCATTTTCAATGAGTCAATCGTCATTGAACAAATGGGACAATGGTTAGCCCAATGCCGCCCGCACCACGAGATACACGATGATAACCTCGACAGTATGGGCCACAATGGTCGCATAGAGATTGCCGAGCCGCACCCACATCAGCCCCCAGATTACTCCATCCCAGACGGCGATCCAGTGGAGATGTTGAAAGGTTGCCACCATGAAGGGGTCGAAGGCAAATACGAGCGCGCTGGTGACGATTGCGATCGGTGACGCGAGCCGAGAAGCGGCGGATCGGGGAAACGATCGACAGAGTGCCAGCACGCGCCCCAGCAGGAAGCCGCGGAAGTTCAGCTCGACAGCAATTGCAATGAACAGGATACACCAGGGGACCATGACGAGGAGGGGAATGTTGGCGTGAGGCGTGTCTTTGAGAAACGCGATGTCGTAACCGAGCCAGGGTGTGAGATGGAGGATGACGAGGACGTTGAAGACCCCGAGCGTAACGCCTGTAATGGCGCCCGGCAAGAGCCCGGCACGGAGCCGGTCGAGCGGGAGACCAAGCTTTTGGAGGCGGTGAGTGTTTTGCGTGCCCCAGATGGTGAGTGCAACGTAGGCGAGCAACTGAGGGAGGAACTGGAGAAGCCGTTCCTGTTGGAGCGCGCCTGGGAGGAGATAGAAGAGGCCGGTCGCGGCGATCGGGAGGAGGGCCAGCGCCGCTCCCCATTCCGGCGCCTGAGCATCATTCACCCGGGTAGAATGCTCAGGCGTGGTCATGCTTTCATGCTTTATTGGAGCTGGAGGTTGTAGCGGTCCAGCGTGGTGGCCTTATGCCGTGCTAAGTTGGACAACGACTTGTTGTAGTCCACGATCGCGCGCAACTCGTTCCCCTGTGCGGTTGCCAAGTCGCGTTGGAAGTCGAGCACGAAGCGGGTGGTGCTCAGACCGACTTTCAGTCGCTCCTGCTCCGCCTGTAGCTGCTTCTCCGCCATGATACGGGCTGAGCGGGTCGTCTCGATCCGTTTGAAATCCGTCTGCACGCGGCGCACCGCCTCGCGGACGCCGATGATGACTTGCTGACGGACGCTCGTCAACGACGCCTCTGCATTGCGCGCTTCGAGTTGCCGCTTGTTATACGTGCTAAAGGCGGACCGGTTGCCGAGGGGATAGCTCAGAACCAACCCCGCGCCGTAGTTGTAGAAATCGCCGCCGAAGTTCCTGCTCACAGAGTCAGGGTAGTCCTTGCCGAGCCCAGCAAGCCCCATCGTTCCCTGGAACGAGAGGGTGGGAAGGAGCTGGTTCTTGGCGAACTTCGTGTTGATCTCACTGGTTTCCACATTCTTACTGGCCTGGACAATCTCAGGCCGGCGCTCGATCGCAATGTCGATCGTTTCCTGGAGGCTGATCGGCTCGAGTGCTGTCATCGGCTGGTCGGTCGGCGCCAAGCGCACGTCTTGACGCAACTCCTCCTCGGCCGGATTGAGCAGCCGACGCAGTTGGTCTCCCTGGTCGCGGATCGCCTTTTCTGCCACCAGCACTTGCTCGACGCGAGAGGCCATTGCGGCTTCCGCCTGGAGCACATCCACGATGGACATGACGCCGGCTTTGGCCTTGGCGCGATTGGTGGCCATCAGTTCCTCAGCCGCTTTGAGGGCCGCCTGGGCCACCTTGAGGTTCTCATTGGTGAAGACCAACTCCCAGTAGGTCTGCTCGACGGTGGCGAGGACGGTCAACACGCGATCCATGAAGATATGCTGCTCGACCGTCGCATTGTTTTGAGCGACCTTGATGAACGTCTTGTTCACTTCTATGCCGGCGTTTCGCAGCAATGGCTGGGTCAACGTGAGTGCGAGGCCGCCGGTGTAAGCGGGGTTGAACAGAAAGCCGGTCGCCACATTGGTATTCACATTGGATCGTTGGGGGCTATAGTTGAGGTCGTAGTTGCCGCCGGTCAACAAGTTCTGTGTCATGTCCAACGTGACCTGGTGGCTACGCTGATCGAAGGTTTGTATCTCCTTGAGGGTCTGGCCGGTGCCGCCGAACACTGGTCGGTTCAATGGGTTGACCGTGCGATTGTACGTGCCGTTGACACTCAGTGTCGGATCGAATTTGGCCTGCTCGATCACGATATCCGCCAGACGGCTCTCCTTGGTCTGACGGCTGATGCTAATATCGAGGTTGCTCTGAAGCGCCTTGAGCGCTGCGTCAGCGAGTGAAATGGCTTCCCGCCGCTCTGCCGGTATTAGGGGAGGCTGATCCACGCCCCACGCGTTCTCGAGTGCAAATAAGACGATGGAAGCAACGATTGCCAGGAGGTGTGTGAGGCGCCGGCGTAGTGGGTGACTCATAGAGTACTCCTTGATAGGGGATTGGGACTTGGGCATAATAGTAACTGTGATTCGTGGTTGCTGCTATCACAATTTCGCTCGGTGCTGTATTGAAGAGAGTTCTTCGATGTGGGTTCGGCTGCTGATGGTATCTGTGATGAGTCTGCTGCTTGGTTCTGATGCAGGGGCTCAAGGCGTTTCCAGTGTTCGGGCATTCGGTGGCGGGGTCGCTCCGCTCTTTAATCTTTCCGGCCGTGAACATCTTTATATCGACAACCAGGGTACGCAAGGCTACATGTACACATTTGGGTCTTTCGAGACATACAATTTTCGCAACCCCACCACAGGGCAAGCCTGGTCCGGTGCCTTGGGCTCTCTTGGCCCCCAGCTCACGATCGGTCTGATCCAGGGCGCCGTGCAGGCAGGGGCACCAGTCCTTCTTCCGCCGCCACCTAGAATAACCGCGCCGCTCTCCCCTATTCAATCCTCCATACTGGACGAGATCCCCTGATCGAGGCCCGCGGTCCATCCCTTCCGTATCGACTACGCTAGGGCTCACTCGCCAGTCTCCATGCAAGAGCCAGCACATAACGCGCGGCAGTCCGCAGGATTTCCGGATTCACCGTGTCAGCCGTGTCCGAAGGTTGATGAAAATGCGGGTGGACGCCGCCGCTGACGACCGTCACCGTGGGAACACCGGCTTCTTTGAAGGGCACATGATCTCCACCGGGGAAGAATCCGAAGAGATCGAGTTTGTCTGCTAGGCCGGCTGTCTGACCCGCCTGTGCTGCGACGGCTTTATCCAGCCCCGTCACTCCAACCGTGAGCCTACCATTGCCGACTCCTGCGTGATCCACGTTGATCATGGCTTTAGTGGATCTAAGAGGGACCACGGCTCGCTCGACGTACAAGCGCGAGCCGAGCAGGCCCTGTTCTTCACCGCTGAACGAGATGAACAGGATCGTTCGCTTCGGGCTATATCCAGGTTGGCTCAAGACTCGCGCGACTTCCAGCATGACGGCGGTGCCGGATGCATTGTCGTCCGCGCCGGCGAAGAGCAGCCCGGCCTGCTTCCCGAAGTGATCGCGATGGGCACCCAAGACGATGATCTCCGATCTCAGGTCCGGGCTATTGCCCGGGATGCTGGCGAGCACGTTCACCAGGAGGCCCGTCTCTTTTTTGGTTTTCCACTGGAGCCTGCCGGACACGTCCGTCCTGATGGATCGCGGAGTGGGCGCGCGGTTGAGTTGTTCCTGCAGTTCCTGCAACCGTCCTCGTTGTGCCGCATCGCCATTCGCGAGAATCTGCTCGGCGAGGTCGGTGCCGATCCACGCTCCCGGCAGTGCCTGCCGGTCGGACGTCTGCCCGTAGAATGCGCTGGGTTTCCCGGTCACACCACGGCGGGCCTCGTATGAACTTAACACCGGTCCGGTCGCCGTGAGGTAGGCGATGGCTCCCTTTTGCCTGGCGAGGCGTTCTTTTTCAGCGTGGCTGACCGGCTTTGGGTAGTGGTCAGGCTTGCCTCGCAGAAACAACACAATGGCGTTCCGGACATCCAGGTCGGCATAGTCATCGAACCCTTGCGTTGGATCGGCGATGCCGTACCCGACAAAGACGATCGGTGCATGGATGTCCGCGGACGGGGAATCCAGGATCGGCAGGTAATCGACGCCGAGATGTATGGAGGGCACGATTCCTGACGTGGACAATTGGAGTGAGGGGTCAGGTGCGACCACGGTTGTGGCGGTGAGCTTCGTCATGAGCCCCGTTGGCGCCTCCCCGTCAAAGTTGAAGCGGTCAGGGACGGCAGGTAGAAAAGCCCCAAGTGAGGAGAACCGTTCCGTCACAAAGCGCGCAGACTTGAAATCATCCTCCGTCCCGGTTTGCCGCCCATTGAATTCCTCGCCGCTCAGTTTTTCTACGTCCGCCAGCATCCGCTCGCCGGAGATATTGGTCAAAGCCCTGCCCAACTCGAGTTGATCCTCCGCCGAGCCAACCACTGGAAGCCCCGCCGCCATGACGGTCATGCACCAACCGGCGAAGGTTCCAATCCAAAGAGTACGCGTCATGAGTGAGACACCCATTGCAGACGTTTGTGCCGAAAGAGTACCATGCCGTCGGGTATGCGCCAAGGCTGCCCATGTGCAATGGTGCGGCGTGGTTGGCGCGAATCGGAGAGAGGGGGAACGGAAGCGATGAGCGATCCGGATCGCGGTCCCTACGATCATCAGTACAAGCGATATTACGAGACGAAAGACACGCACCAGGGCTATGCGTTTCAGCATGCGCCTTCCGGCAGCGTTCCCCCGCCGACAGTGACGTTTGCGCAGAAGCTCCGTTGGTGGACCTGGGGTCGGTGGAAACGGCTTAGGCAGGAGCGGGCCCAGCGGGATCGCCTCCAACAGGAGATTCTTCAGATCAAGCAGGGACGGCCGAAGTGAAAGCGTAGGATTCCGTGGCGCCCGGGGCTGGATCAACGATGCTCTCGCGGGTGCGAGTGGAGGATATCATCTTATTATGGTGGAGCCGGTTTTTGTAGGCCGTCATGAACGGCACGGCAGTCGGATGAAGAGTCGGGTGGTGTCGGCGCTCGTGGTCGGTGTCGGGTGCTGTGTAGTCAGCGGCGCGTTTGCGATTCAGTTGGAGACACAGGCCGAGAAGGCGGCCAATCTCCAGAAGCAAGCCAAAGGCGGGCTGTTCAATCAATGGGATTTCGACAAGCCGGCAACGGATGAGCTGCTGGCTGGGTTTGTCTCGCTGAATGTCGGCGAAGGATCGGAGGCGACGTGGCAGATTCAACCGGATGCCTCTGCGCCGTCTCCACCGAACGTCATCCAGGCGATGTCCGCCTGTCTGGGGTCGCATTGCTACCGCATGCTGATTGCGCAGGGCTTGGACTATGAATATCCCGACCTAGCCGTGCGGATACGGGCGCTGTCCGATCAAGGCCAGGCCGTGGGAGGGCAGGCCGTAGGAGGGATGGTGTTCGGCTTGAGCGATCAGAAAAACTTTTACGCAGTTGTGGTCGATCTGACGCAGAAGACGATGGAACTGATCCGCGTGGTGGATGGCATCGAGCAGGTGCTGAGTCGGGGGCCCATCAAACCCAAAGCCGTGAATTGGCACACCTTGCGGGTCCAGCGGGACACCATCATCAGCAAGGATGTCATCGAGGCGTCTTTCGATGGGCAGGTGGCCCTGTCTGTGCAGGACCAGGCCCTTGGCCTCGGCCAGGTCGGGTTGCTGATGCGAGGGGAATCCGCCCTGCGGTTTGATAGCTTCCATGCCGTTCCGCTGTATTCACAGCGGCCATTCTCCCCTCCTGCGGCGTATTGATCGGAAATGGTTTTCCTGCTTGCGTTTGCGTGGAGCGTCCGCTAAGATGACGCGACTTCATCGCGATAGGCCTGGTGGTGGAGCAGAGAAACGTAACAAGGCCTGAACGGATGTTGTTTTGGCCGTGCCCGGGAATCTGATCGGAAGCCAGACCTAAGTCGCCGCTGTGTTTGCGTCTTCGGCCCATTCCTTCCTTGTTTCGATCTCGAGTCCAAGACAACACCATTTTCTCAAAGGAGGAACCCTATGGGTTCGAAGATTTATGTTGGTGGGTTGCCGTATTCCACGACCGAGGAGCAGCTGAAAGACCTGTTCGCCGTGCATGGCAACGTGGCCTCGACGCGGATTATCACGGATAAGTTCACCGGCCAGTCTCGCGGCTTTGGTTTCGTGGAAATGTCGGCGGATGCTGAAGCTCAGGCCGCGATCACCGCGCTGAACGGTACCCAATTCGGTGGGCGCACCCTGACCGTCAACGAAGCCCGTCCCCAGGAGCCTCGCTCCGGTGGCGGAGACCGCGGCGGGTTCGGTGGTGGGCGGCGCTAGGTAGTTCTGGCCCGAACACACTACGCGGGGGCTGCCTCAGACGCGGTCCCCGCCGATTTCCCAATTTCATCTACCCTCTCCCAAGCTCTTCAGGGCTGCCTGTCTCAGCCAGTACCTGTGTTCCGAGGAAGAGAAGAACAGGAGTTTCATGACGACGTTTACTGAGTTATCTCTGTCCCCGTTCCTTGCCCAGCGTGTGCAACAGGCTGGGTTTACAACCCCGACACCGGTTCAAGCGGCGGCGATTCCGCTGGCGATCGAGGGCCGCGATGTGCTGGCTCAAGCCAAGACCGGCAGCGGCAAGACCTTGGCGTTTTTGATCCCGCTGATCGAGCGTGCGATGCGGCCCATGCCGCCGGCAACTGAAGCGGGCCAGCCGACTCGTCCGGGGCTTCCAGTGAGCAATGGCCCGCAGGCGCTGATTCTGGCACCCACCCGTGAACTCGCGCTCCAGATTGAAACCGAGCTGCGGAAGTACGCGCCTCCGGCGCTGACGTCGCTCGCCGTGTATGGCGGCACGCCCATCGAACGGCATTATCGCGCCTTGCACCGGCCGCCGATCGTCGTCGTCGGGACACCCGGTCGCGTGCTCGATCTCGTCGGCACACGCCACCTGAATCTGCAAGGTGTGCGGTATCTGGTGATGGACGAAGCCGACCAGATGTTGGATCGGGGGTTCTTGCGGGACATCCGGCGAATCCTGGACGCTCTGCCCAAGCAGCGACAGACATTGCTGTTCTCCGCGACCTTTTCGCCTGAGATCCAGGCCCTGGCGGAAACGATGCTCGATCAGCCGGTCCGGGCAGCCGTCGATCGCGGGGTCACGACGCCTCACACGATCACCCACGCGTACTACGTCGTGCCGACTGAGACCTCGCGCGTCCAGCTTGTGCACACGTTGCTCCGTGGCGTGGCGTCGGGCGAGCGGTCGATGGTGTTCTGCGATCAGAAGTATAAGGTCAAGCGGTTGGCGGCGCGGCTCGGCGGTGAGCCTGCGTCGGTCGGCGCGATCACCGGCAACCACTCGCAGGCCCAACGCGAGCGCACGTTGACGGCATTCCGATCGGGCCGGCTCCAGTCGCTGGTGGCGACGGATGTCGCGGCACGCGGGCTGGATATTCAAGACGTGGCGCAGGTCATCCACTATGAACTGCCCGTGAGCCCGGACTCCTACGTGCATCGAACGGGACGAACGGGACGGGCTGAAAAAAGCGGGGCCACGCTCCTGATCCTGTCTCCACAAGAAGAGCGAGACTATCTGCAGATGGTCAGGCGGCTGCGCATCCAGACCAAACGGTTGCAGTTGCCCGAGTTGGCGGCGATGCCGATACCGGCTCCCGAAGCACCGGAAGAGGTGCGTGCTCGCCGCATTCCACATGGGCATGTCTCGCGACATCGCGTGCCGGCGATGCACGAGGGACCGAGGCGGCGGGAGCAGGGGCACGCGCATGGCTCCGGGGGCTGGAGACCGGCCCGGCCCTCGGGACGACGTCCAGGTTACTAAGAAACTGTCGCGACGGGTCTGCGTCGCGACTGGTAAGTGGGCCCGTCTACTTAGGAGGAACCTGTGCAACTCATCGCTCTCCGCCAAGCAGGCATTTTCGCAATGCTCATCGGGCAATTGTGGACGGGAGTCGCCTGCGCGGAGGGTGAGCTTCAGATTGCCGACGGCATGAAAGTGACGCTGGAATACACACTCACGCTGCCCGATAAGACCGTGGCCGATTCGAACGTCGGGAAGGCGCCCATCTCCTACGTGCAGGGGGCAGGGCACATCGTGCCGGGTTTGGAGAAAGCGTTAGCCGGTATGAAAGCGGGGCAGGCCAAGCGCGTTGAGGTGTCGGCGATCGACGGCTACGGGGCCTATAGTCAGAAAAAGCGCGTGACTGTGGAGAACAGTCGTGTGCCTGCCGATATCAAACCCGGCATGCTCCTCCAGTCCCCCGAAGGGTACCCAGCCAGGGTGCTGGAGGTCAATGAAAAGACTGTCGTGCTGGATATGAACCATCCGCTTGCCGGTAAGAATCTCACCTTCGATGTGAAAATCCTCAAAGTGGAAAAGCAGGAAGAGCCTGCGCCCACAGAACAGAAGAAGCCGTAAGCTCCCCCATACCTTCCTGGCTTAACGAGATCGCATAGCAATACAGACTGATCGGCGTCGTCTTGGCAGTCGTTGCCGGCCGGACCTGTTCCTAGCCACTCTCCTGTGCCTCTGGTAAGATGACCGCCGGGGTTCTCTATGCCTCCCTTTACACTCAACGCACCATTCAAACCCTGTGGGGATCAAGGCCAGGCGATTGAGAAGTTGGCCGCCGGCGTCACAGCCGGCAAGAAGCATCAAGTGCTGCTCGGGGTGACCGGCTCCGGCAAGACGTTCACCATGGCGAATCTGGTCGAGCGGGTGCAAAAGCCGACGCTCGTGCTTGTCCATAACAAGACGCTGGCCGGGCAACTGTATCAAGAGTTCAAACAGTTTTTCCCGAGCAACGCGGTCGAATACTTCATCAGTTATTACGACTACTACCAGCCGGAAGCGTACATTCCGCAGACCGACACCTACATTGCGAAGGACGCCTCGATCAACGACGCGATCGACCAGATGCGCCACTCAGCGACGCGCTCGCTGTTGGAGCGGAACGACGTGCTTATCGTGTCCTCCGTCTCCTGCATCTATGGCCTCGGCTCGCCGGAGGTCTATCACGGCATGTTGCTCTATCTGGAAGAGGGCATGGCGATCCGGCGAGAACAGATTCTTGCGAAGCTGGTGGAGATTCAGTATGCGCGGAACGACACCGACTTTCATCGCGGGACGTTCCGTGCGCGCGGGGATGTGATTGAAATCTTTCCGGCCTCAAATGAGGCCGTGTCCGTGCGGGTGGAACTCTTCGGCGACGTGGTGGACGCCATCCATGAGATCGATCCGCTGACGGGTCAGTCGCTCGGTAAGCGACCCAAAGTGCCGATTTATCCCAACACGCACTATCTGATCGCGCCGGACCGGTATGAGCGGGCGATACACGGTATCGAGGAAGAGCTCGATCGGCGCATCGCCTATTTCCGGAAGCACAACCAACTGCTGGAGGCGCAGCGGATCGAGCAGCGGACCAAATTCGATCTGGAGATGATCCGGGCCATGGGCTACTGCCACGGTATCGAGAACTATTCCCGCCACCTCAGTGGGCGAGCGTCAGGTGAGGCGCCGCCGACGCTGCTGGATTATTTTCCCAAGGACTTCCTGCTCATCATCGACGAATCCCACGCGACTGTCCCGCAAGTGGGCGGGATGTACGAAGGGGACTATTCGCGCAAGAAGACGCTGGTGGAATATGGCTTTCGGTTGCCGTCGGCGGTGGACAACCGCCCACTCAAGTTTGAAGAATTTACGCGGTGCGTGAACCAGGTGATCTACGTGTCGGCGACGCCGGGCCCCTACGAGCTGGAGCATGCCGGTACCGATGTCGTCGAACAGATTATCCGTCCGACCGGCCTGATGGACCCGGAGATCGAAGTCCGACCGGCTAAGGGCCAGGTGGATAACCTATTGGCCGAGGTGCGCGCTGAAGCCGAACGGGGGCATCGCGTGCTGGTCACGACGTTGACCAAGCGTATGGCTGAGGACCTCACGGAGTATTACCACGACCTCGGCATCAAGGTGCGGTACCTGCACTCGGACATCAAAACGCTGGAACGGGCAGAGATTGTCCGCGATCTGCGGCGCGGGGTCTTTGATGTCTTGGTCGGGATCAATCTGTTGCGGGAAGGGTTGGATCTCCCAGAAGTGAGCCTGGTGTCGATTTTAGACGCAGACAAGGAAGGGTATTTGCGTTCCCATCGCTCGCTCATTCAGACAGCCGGCCGCGCCGCCCGCAATGTGGACGGACGCGTGATTTTTTACGGAGACCAGGTGACCAATTCAATGCGACTGGCTATTGATGAAACCGCGCGCCGCCGTCGGATTCAAGCGGAGTACAATCAGACGCACGGGATCACGCCGGAAAGCATCAAGAAGGGGATCCCGATGCTCGAATACGCGACGTCCGAGATGGATTATCTTCAGTTGGATCTCGCCGCTGAGCCGGTTGCGACCTATGAGCGGCAAGAAGACACAGAACAATCGATTCAACGATTGGAAACAGAGATGAAAGCCGCGGCGAAAGAATTGGAATTCGAGCGGGCGGCTGACTTGCGCAACCGGATTCGGGCCTTGAAGATGAAAGATCTGGAACTGAAACGATGATGAGATGAGAGCCCGGAATATTCCGGGTTAGACTTGCTTGTAGAGGTAAATGCCCAAAAACATGCCCAGGAAGCTGAGGAGATTCACCTTGAGTTTGAACCCGATCGTGAATTGCAACAAGACCAGATCGATGGTCAGTGGAGGACTAATGCCGGGGCCGAGTGAGGTAGAGAAAATGTTCTGGATGGTCCCGTGAGGAGCCATGACGCGCAGTATCTCACCTAGGATGCCTCCCAGCAGTCCTCCGATCAGGATGAAGATCATCAGTACCCATGGCGATTTTCTCATCCGATCCGGCTCCTGATCGTCCCTGCGTAGTGGGCCCGAGCGATGAAGGCACCATATCGGAAGCCCTTTTTGATGTCAACCAATTGCAGGTCCCCTGGCGCCTAACCAGACGGCTCAACTTCCGTCCGGATCGCTTCTTGAACTCTTGACTTCCCCCCACGTGACAATTTAGACTACACGACACTCTTTTTACAGATTTTTCGAGGCGATCGGAGATCTGAGCGAAGGCTTCGGTTGCCTTTTTGTTTGTGTGGCTATGCTTGATGCATTGAGCGATAAGTTCGAGAAAATCCTGAAGAAGCTGCGCGGTCAAGGTGTGTTGACCGAACAGAACATTGCGGATGCCTTGAAGGAGGTCCGCCTGGCGCTGCTTGAAGCCGATGTCAACTTCAAGATCGTCAAGGATTTCATCGAGCGTGTTCGTGTGAAAGCGGTCGGCCGGGAAGTGCTCCAAAGCCTCACGCCTGGTCATCAAGTTGTGAAGGTGGTGTGGGACGAGTTGCGGGAGATGATGGGCCGCGAGCGAACGGGGCTCAGCCTTTCCTCGATGCCTCCCACGGTCGTGATGATGGTCGGACTCCAGGGTGCGGGAAAGACGACGACCTGCGGCAAACTTGGGCGGCTGTTCAAGAATCAAGGGAAACGCGTGCTGCTGGTGGCGGCGGACCCGCGGCGGCCGGCGGCCGGCGATCAGCTAGCGAGCTTGGGGCGCGAGCTTGGGATCGATGTCCACCGGTTCGATCAGGCCGATGCGACGCAGGCGGATGTCGTCCGTATTTGCCGGGCGGGTGTCGAGCGAGGGCGCGATCAGGGCTATGACCTCGTGGTGCTGGATACCGGCGGTCGGCTCCACATCGACAATGAATTGATGGGCGAATTGGTCGCGGTCAAGCAGACGGTGGCGCCGCAAGAAGTGCTGCTGGTCGCCGATGCCATGACGGGCCAGGATGCCGTCACGATGGCCGGCCAGTTCGACCAACGCATCGGGCTGACCGGTGTGATTCTTACGAAGGTCGAGGGCGATGCGCGTGGCGGGGCGGTACTGTCTATCCGGGCCGTCACGGGGAAGCCGATCAAGTTTCTGGGTATGGGCGAGAAGCTCGACGCGATCGAGGCCTTTCATCCGGATCGGATGGCGTCGCGTATTCTGGGCATGGGCGATGTGCTGTCGCTGATCGAAAAAGCACAGGAAGCCTTTACTCAGGAACAAGCAGAAGCCGCCAAGCAGAAGCTGACCAGTACCAATCTTACGCTGGAGGATTTTCGCGACCAGATGAAGCAGGTCAACAAGCTCGGATCTTTCGAGCAGATTCTCGGCATGCTCCCCGGGGGGCAGAAATTAAAAGACATGACCAACGGTCAGATGCCGGAAAAGGAAATGAAGCATGTCGTGGCGATGATCGACTCCATGACGCCGCGTGAACGGCGCGATCATACCTGTCTCAATGGGAGCCGGAAGAAGCGGATCGCCAGAGGCAGTGGAACCAGTGTGCAGGAAGTGAATCGCCTGCTCAAGCAGTTCCTCTCGGCGCGGAAGATGGCTAAAGCTCTGACCGGGGCGGGTGGGCGTCGGCAGCTTGCCCAATTGATGCGGACGATGGGAAAGGAATAGCAATCAGCCTTCAGCGATCAGCTCTCTGCTGAAAGCTGATCGCTGAGAGTTTGTTTAGTCACAAGGAGGAGAGACGTGGCAGTTCATTTACGGCTTGCACGGACGGGACGGCACAAGCGGCCGTTCTATCGAGTAGTGGCGACCGATTCGCGGAAGCCCCGCGATGGGCGGTTCCTGGAAATTCTTGGCACCTTCGATCCGCTCAAGAATCCGGCCCTGCCGGTCTTAAAGCAGGAGCGGGTGTTGACCTGGCTTCGCCAGGGCGCGCAGCCGACGGTGACGGTTCGGACGTTGCTGCGGCGGTCGGGGCTCTGGAAGCAGTTCGAGACCGAGCGGGCGAATCAAGGCAAAAGTTACAAGTAACGCCCATGGCGAGCTTGGCTGAGTTGGTCACGATCGGCAAGATCGAGCGGACGTTCGGGGTTCGCGGCGAAGTCCGGGTCCGGTCGTTGAGCGACGTGCCGGGGCGGTTCGAAGGGCTCAAGGCGGTCACGCTGGTGTCGCCGAATGGACACACGCTCGCGACCAAGGTGACACATGTGCGGCCGGGGGGCGACTCGTACATCGTCGGCTTGGAGGCCTTCTCGAATCCCGATGACGCGGCGGCATTTCGAGGCGGCTTCGTTCAGATTCCACGGCAGCAATCCCCGGCGCTCCCCGATGGGCAGTATTACGAGGGCGACCTCATCGGTATGACGGTGCAGGATGAAGAGGGCCGCCCGCTTGGAACGGTGGAAGAGGTGTGGGACTTGCCGAGCCATCATGTCCTGGTCGTGCGGCGACAAGACAAGGAACTGCTCGTGCCGGCCACAAAACAGGCGGTGGCTTCTGTCAACATTGGCGAACGGATGCTGACCGTTCGTGCCGATAACGTCCTGGTGGATGAGCAACATGCGGTGTGATGTGCTGACACTGTTTCCTGAGATGGTCGCGCCCGTGTTGGGGCAGAGCATCTTGAAGCGCGCCCAAGAGAAGGGCCTGCTGGACGTCCGCGTGCGGAATCTTCGGGACTATACCGTGGATCGCCATAAGACGGCCGATGACGTTCCCTATGGCGGTGGAGCGGGAATGGTGATGAAGGCCGAGCCGATTTTTCGGGCTGTGGAGGCGCTGCGCGCCGAGTACGAAGAGGGGACGTCTGGGACATCGCTACGGGTACTGATGCCGTCACCCCAGGGCCGTCCGTTCACCCAGGACTTTGCCCGGGAGTTGGCCGGTGAATCGCGCCGGCTGGTCTTTCTCTGCGGCCATTACGAAGGGATCGATGAACGAGTGCGTCTGGGGCTTCAGCCGGAGGAGGTCTCGGTCGGTGACTATGTGTTGACCGGTGGAGAACTGCCGGCTCTGGTCATGATCGATGCCGCGGCCCGCCTGATTCCCGGCGTGCTGGGCGATCCGGAGTCCATTGCGGAGGAATCCTTTCACGAGTCGTTACTGGAGTATCCGCACTATACGCGGCCGGCTGAGCTTCGCGGGATGACGGTGCCGGAGGTGTTGTTGTCCGGGCATCACGAAGAGATTCGCCTCTGGCGGCGACGGGAAGCGTTGCGCAATACCTATCTGAAACGTCCGGACTTGCTTCGAGATCGCGTGCTGACGGTTGAGGATCAACGACTGCTCAACGATATTGTGCGAGAGGGCGTGAACGAGACGCCTATTCAGTGTGGGGAGGAGGGGTAAGGGTATGAATCGGTTGCAACGGATTGAACAATCACTCACGAAGAAGACGATGCCCGCATTCCAGATCGGGGATACGGTGCGTGTACACGTGAAAGTGGTCGAGGGCGAAAAGGAACGGATTCAGGTGTTCGAGGGGACGGTGATCGCGCGAAAAGGGACGCTCAACAGCGAAACATTCACGGTGCGTAAAGTGTCCTATGGGGTCGGGGTCGAGCGGATTTTCCCGGTTCACTCGCCGATCGTCACAAAGGTCGACGTCGCCCGCCAGGGCAAAGTTCGACGTGCCAAGTTGTACTATCTCCGGGAGAAGAAGGGCAAGTTTGCTAAAGTGGAAGACCGCGAATTTGTAGGAGACCCTAAAGCCAAGGCCGGCGCCGGACGGGCTGCCGACAAGGAAAAGGCTGCTCCGGCCGAGTGATCGCACGTCGCGTCCGCGGCACAGTTCTCATCCCATTCCCAGGCCGACGTCGGCCATCGCGCCGGATTCCCATGAGGTAGCCGATCGGGAGGAACCCGCATGGGCCCCACCGATGATTTTGAGACGGAAGCTCGGCGATGTGGGTATCGCCGGGTCGCCGGTCTTGATGAGGCCGGCCGGGGTCCGCTCGCGGGACCCGTGGTGGCGGCGGCCGTGATTCTCCCCGCGCGTGTCCGGCTCGCCGGGCTCGATGACTCCAAGCAACTTACCGAGTCCGCGCGGGATGCGCTGTACGACGTGATCCAGCAACGGGCTCTGGCCATCGGGATCGGGTCGGCGAGTGAACAGGAGATCGACGCCCTGAACATCCTGGAGGCCACGCGCCTTGCCATGAGGCGAGCGGTTGAGGGCATCGCTCCTCCTCCTGATTTCCTCCTGACGGATGCCGTGACACTGTCCTGTCCAGGAATCCCGCAACGTCCCATCATTAAAGGCGACGGGTTGTCGGTCTCCATCGCCGCTGCGTCGATCATTGCCAAGGTGACTCGCGATCGCCTGATGGTCGAGCTCCACCGCACCTATCCGCAGTATAATTTTCCGGTCCACAAGGGATACGGCACGGAGGAGCATCGTCGGTTGCTGGTCGAGCACGGTCCCTGCGCCATCCATCGGCGCTCGTTTCGTCCGGTTCAGGAATGTCTGGTACGGGCTACACAGCATCCGGCGATCGCTGGACACTAAACGGGAGCTCTGTCGGGGGTCTATGCTGGATGCGCGGCAGTTGTTCGGGCAGCAGGGGGAATCGGACGCTGAACGGTATCTCTGTAGCAAGGGATACCGGATTCTCGATCGGAACGCCCGATCGTCTTCCGGGGAACTGGATCTCGTCGCGCAGGATGGTCAGGTGCTCGTGTTCGTGGAGGTGAAAGCGCGTCGTACGCATGCATTCGGTGGTGCGGTGTACGCCGTGGATGGACGAAAACAAGCCAGGCTGGTGCGCCTGGCGGCGCAGTATCTTGCCCGGCATCGGCTGCGGGATCAGCTCTGTCGCTTTGACGTTGTGCTTGTGCATGATGCGCAGGGGAACGCGGATCGTATTGAGCACATTCCCAATGCCTTTGAGGTGCCGGGTGAAGACCTTCGCTGGTGAGGCAGGGAGGTCGATGGTCATGAGCGGTAGGGCCGCTGCCTCTCCTTGCCGTTGACGAGTGACGGGTTTTCCCATCATGATTCGACTCCTTCATGTCTCCAAAGTGTACGGCCGGCGCACTGCGTTGGCCGACATCACATTGGAAGTCGAGAAAGGGGAATTCGTTCTCTTGATGGGGCCGAGCGGCGCGGGGAAATCGACGCTGCTCAGGCTGCTGATCGGGGCCGAGCAGCCCGATGAAGGGGACATCCTCATCCAAGGCCGGCACATCACCAAGCTGAAGCCATCGGAGATTCCCTACCTGCGCCGGCGCATGGGGATCGTGTTTCAGGACTTCCGCCTGCTGCCGAAGAAAACCGTGTTCGATAATGTCGCGTTGCCGCTGCTCGTACAGGGCGCTTCGGGCCTCGATGTCAGGCGGAAAGTCAGCGAAGCCTTGAAAGCGGTGGGGGTCGAGCACAAGAAAGAACAGTTGCCGGCCGGCTTGTCGACCGGTGAACAGCAGCGCGTGTGCATCGCCCGCGCGATTGTGAACGGCCCGATCATCCTGCTGGCGGACGAGCCGACCGGGAATCTGGATCCCGAGTTGACGAGCGAGATCATCGAACTCTTCAAGCTGATCAACGCGCGCGGGACGACCGTCATGGTGGCCACGCACGACCCTCAGGTGATGGCTCAGGTCAACGGCCGGGTGGTCACGTTGGCACAGGGCCGCGCAATGCCGGAGCAGCGGGTCGGCGCATGAGGACGCTCTTCTATTTGCTGCGGGAAGCGGTTGCGAACATGCGGACCAACCGCACGACGACGGTCGTGGCCGTCGCCACCACCGCCTTCACCTTCGCCTGCGTGGGTGTCTTTCTGCTCCTGTATGTGAATGTGCGGGCGCTTGCCGGCACCTTGCAAGAAGACGTGAAGGTTGCCGTCTATGTCGCCGACAACCTGTCCAAAGAGGCGATCGCGGATCTCGATCAGCGGCTGAACGCTGATCGCGCGGTCGCCTCCGTCGCGTATGTCTCCAAGGAGCAGGCGCTCGCAGAGTTCCAATCGCAGTTTCCGTCGGAGTCCCATTTGCTGGAAGGGCTGGGGCAGAATCCGTTGCCGGCGTCCTTCGTCGTCAAGGTGGCGCCGCAATTTCAATCGTCCGACGCCGTGAAACGGTGGGCAGAGCGGACGAAATCGCTCCCAGGGGTCGCGCAGGTGGAGTATAGTCAGGACTGGATCGAAACCTTGGCGACCATGACCCGCTCTATCGAGCTGGCGGCAATTGGGGTGGGGCTCATTCTCTCCACCGCCTCGGTCACGATCATTGCCAACACCATTCGGCTCACCCTCTACGCGAGGCGGGGTGAGATCGAGATCTTACAGCTCATCGGGGCCACCAAGTCCTTCGTGCGGATTCCCTATCTGCTCGAGGGTGCGCTGCTGGGCGCGCTGGGAAGTGCGTTGTCGTTGGTGATGCTCAAAGTCGGCTTCGAACTCTTCCGCCAACAGGCTCGTGGGGGTCATCGGTTCCTCGGCGTGGAGTCCTGGCTCACGTTCTTTCCCTTTCATATCTGTGCGCTGTTGGTGGCGGTCGGTGTGGTCTTGGGATTCGCGGGGAGTCTTGCGTCGTTGCTGCGGTTCGGCGAGGGACGGGCATGAGACCGATGGTGCGCCATCTTGCGGCGTTGGTAGCGGCTCTCGCGCTGCCGCTCGGATCGGCGGCCTTGGCAGAGCATGATCGCAAGGACCCGATCGCCAACAAAATCGAACAGGAACGGAAGACACTCGATGAATTGAAGGACAAAATCGAGGAGAAGCGCCGGCGGGCCGATGAAGCGGAGAAGAAGCGGGAGTCGCTGCTGCAAGGACTCCAGACGTTGGACGAACGGCTCGTCCGCTATCGACAGGAGCATCAGGATATTTCCCGCAAACTCAAGAAGAAGGATCGGGAAATCGACGAGATCAATGCGCAATTGGACGACCTCCGCTCCGGCATTCAGGACCGGCGCCAAGCGATTCTTGCGCGACTCCGCGTCCAATATCAGGAAGGGCGACTGGGCTATTTGAAAGCCTTGCTGGCGTCGGCCTCGTATGGCGATTTTCAGCGGCGGTTCCAGTACCTCTCTGCAGTGTCCCAGCGCGAGTACCAGATCATGGAGTCGTATCGGAAGGATGTCGCGTGGATGGAGCAGGCGGAGCAGCAACGGGCTGAGGCGCGGGCGGGGATGCTGGCCTATCGAGAAGGGACAGAAAAGAAACTGGGGGAGATCCAGGAGCTGCGGAAGGAGAAGCGCGTCTTCCTGGCCAAGATCACACAGCAAAAAGAATCCTTTGAACGCGCGGTCGAAGAACTCGAACGGTCCGCCGCCCGGGTGGACAGCTTGCTCCGTGAGCTGGAGGAACGCCGCCGGGCTTTGGCCGCCCGCCCGCAGCCCGCCCCTACGCTGCCGCGCGGTGTCAGAGGGGCGCTGCCCTGGCCGGCCGATGGGCAGGTGGTGTCGTTCTTCGGGCGTCAGAAGCACCACACCTTTAACACCTATATTCAACGCAAGGGGATCGAGATCCGGACGACCGAGGGGAGCGACATCCGAGCCGTGATGCCGGGGTCGGCCGTCTATGCGGACTGGTTGAAAGGCTATGGACTGGTTATAATCTTAGACCACGCCAACGGGTTCTTTTCACTCTATGCCCATGCGTCCAAGCTCCTGACGACGGTGGGACAGCGGGTTGATGCCGGGCAGGTGATCGGCGAAGCCGGCGATACGGGATTGATCGGGGAACAGACACTCTATTTCGAGCTTCGTGAGGGGGCGGAAGCCGTCGATCCCCTCCAGTGGCTGGCCAAACGGTCGTAGGCCGACAAGAAAGGAACGAGTCATCATGGAACAGCAGCCGCGGCGCAGAGCCTGGTTTGTGGGCCCGGTGTTGATCGTGGCCTTGGTCACGGGGGTCCTCATCGGCAAGGGCTGGGAACGGACCGGCCACGCGACGGAGACGTACGAGGAGTTGAAAACGTTCTCCGAGGTCTTGAGCCAGATTCAGAAGCATTATGTCGATGAGACCAAACCCAAGGATTTGGTGCAGGGGGCGATCCGAGGGATGCTCGCCACACTCGATCCCCATTCGGCCTACATGACGCCGGAGATGTATAAAGAAATGCAGGTCGAAACGAAGGGTGAGTTCGGTGGAGTCGGCATCCAGATCGGCGTGAAGGAGAATCGCTTGGCGGTCATCGCACCGATCGAAGGAACTCCGGCACACCGGGCCGGGATCAAATCGGGCGACTACATTACGAAGGTGAACGATGAGCCCACGAAGGACCTCACGCTCATGGACGCGGTCCAGAAAATGCGCGGGCCGAAGGGGACCAAGGTCAATCTGACCGTCCAGCGCGACGGCGTGCAAGACCCGCTGCTGTTCACGCTGGTGCGGGATATCATCAAGATCGAGAGCGTCAAATCCAAGGTGATCGACAACACGATCGGCTATGTGCGTCTCACGCAGTTCCAGGAAGCGACGGGGCGGGATCTCAGCCGTATCCTGAAGCAGTTCCGTGAACAGAAGTTGCAATCGACGATCCTGGACTTGCGGAACAATCCCGGTGGGTTGCTGACCGCATCCGTGGACGTGTCCGAGCAGTTTGTGGGGAGCGGCAAGCTGATCGTCTACACCAAGAGCCGGGAGGGGAAGAAGGACGAATGGTTCTCGAAGACCAAGGAGCAGCTCGAGGATTACCCGATGATCGTTCTTGTCAATGAAGGGTCGGCCAGCGCATCGGAGATCGTCGCCGGCGCGTTGCAGGACTATGGCCGTGCCGTGGTCGTCGGGGCCACGACATTCGGCAAAGGATCGGTCCAGACGATCTTGCCGTTAGGGGACGGGTCGGGTCTGCGTCTCACGACGGCGAAGTACTACACGCCGAAAGGCCGTTCCATCCAATCGACCGGCATCACCCCCGACATCGTGGTGAAGGCACAACCGACCGTTGTCGCGAAAGCCGGCGACAAGGAGAAAGAACCGGACACGAAGCCGGCTAAGCCCTCGGCCGGCAAAGACAAAGAGCCGACACCCCCTGCGGGACGCGCGCCGGAAGACCCCGCTCATCGCAATGGCACTCAGCCCGGCGTAGAGGCGGGGAGTGAGCCGTCTGTTGAAGAAGATGTCCAGTTGCAGAAGGCGGTCGAGCTCCTCAAGACCTGGAAGATCTTCAAGGAGCTTCGGCCCTCTTAATCAGCATGCTCCTGCTGCTTGGCACGAATGGCGTGGAGCAAGGTGTCTTCTGACCCGGCAAACCCAGGCATCGTCCGGAGTAGGTGGGATTGGACTATGGTCTCGAGATCGGCCAGCGTTCGAATTCCGAGTCGGTAATAGAGATAACCGATGAGCGATTCCGACAGCCCGGGGAGTGTCTTCCAGGCGGCCACCTCCTCGGGCAGCGGCTGGTTCAGTTCTTCATAAGCTCGGAGCGTTCCGATGGCCAGGAACTCCCGGATCTTGTCCGCCAGATCTCGCCCCACTCCGGGGATCTCCTCCAGGGCTCCTCGTGCAGCAACGGCTGCAATCTCCTCGTGCAAGGCCAGGATCGAGTCGGCGGCTCGCCGGTAGGCGCGAATCCGATAGGGATTGGCACGTTGGGTGGCGAGCCGGTCTGCCAGCGATCGAAAGAGCGCTGCCAGACGGTTGTTCTGTTCGTGCATGCGCGATTCCAAATAGGCGGCACCATCCTAGCGGGCTCTGCGTTGGACTTCCAGTCCGTGCCGTGTCTTGGTTGACAATGGGTTTTCTGGTCCCCTAGGATGATCCGATGTCGCGCGCGATTCAGATTCAGGTGAACGGCGAAGCGCGTGGGTGGAGCCCGGACCGCACCATCGCCGACTTGTTGCGAGAACTGGATCTCAAGCCGGATCGCGTGGCTGTCGAGCTGAATCTCGAGATCCTGGATCGGAACGACTTCGCGACGCGCAGCCTGCACGATGGGGACCGGGTGGAGATTTTGAGTTTGATCGGAGGAGGAAGTGGGCAGGAGGCCGTCGAGGGAGCCTCCGTGCTCGCGGAGCCCGCACATCAGAATGTGCTCGCTCGACGCGCGCAAGTGGAGGCTCCCTCGACGGCCTCCGTTGCAAGGAATGGTGAAACGCCATGAACGATCGATTGGTGATTGCGGGGCGGGAGTTTACGTCGCGGCTCTGGGTCGGGACGGGAAAATATAAGGACTTGATCGAGACGCAGAAGGCGATCGAGGCTTCGGGCGCGGATGTGGTGACGGTGGCGGTTCGGCGGGTGAATATCACGGATCGCTCTCGTGAGAATCTCCTGGATTATCTCGATCCAAAGAAGTACACGATCCTTCCGAATACGGCCGGATGTTACACCGTCGAAGACGCTGTCCGTTATGCGCGATTGGCTCAGGCGGCCGGCGTATCGGATCTGGTGAAGTTGGAGGTGATCGGAGACGAGCGCACGCTGTTTCCCGATACGGCAGGGCTGCTCGAAGCGGCCACGATTCTGATCAAAGAAGGTTTCATCGTGTTGCCCTACACGAACGACGATCCGGTGGTCGCCAAGAAGCTGGTGGACATCGGTTGTCCCGCCGTCATGCCGCTGGCGGCACCGATCGGCTCCGGCCTCGGTATTCGGAATCCCTACAACCTCAAGATCATCATGGAGACGGTCAAGGTGCCCATCATCGTGGATGCAGGAGTGGGGACCGCCTCTGATGCCGCACTGGCCATGGAGTATGGCGCGGATGCGGTGCTGATGAATACCGCCATCGCGGGCGCCCGGGATCCCCTCGCCATGGCCGAAGCGATGAAGTATGCGGTGTATGCCGGCCGGTTGGCCTACAAAGCCGGACGCATTCCGCGGAAGCTCTACGCGACGGCCAGTAGCCCGATCGAAGGCATGCTGTAACGGGACGTGAGGCGTGACACGTACCCCTTACCCCTGACGCTCGTCAAGAATGCTCCCCATTGATTTCCGCCTGTGCTTGGTCACGGATCGCCACCAGACCAAGGGACGGCCCTTGGTTGAGTTGCTCGCTCGATCGCTTCGAGCCGGTGTCCCCGCGATTCAGCTGCGGGAACGCGATCTCGAGACTCGCGATCTGCTGTTACTGGCACGAGACGTACACGGTCTTTCGCAACAGCATGGTGCCAAATTGTTCGTGAACGACCGGATGGATGTGGCACAGGCGGTGGGCGCGGCAGGTGTGCATCTGCGAGCCGACGGCCTGCCTGTGTCTGTGGTCAGACGACTGATTGGCACGACACGCTGGATCGGCGTCTCGACTCACTCAGCGCAGGACGTGGTGCAAGCGGAGCAAGAGGGAGCGGACTTCGCCGTGCTGGGCCCTATCTATGACACGCCGTCGAAGCGGCAGTATGGCGATCCCCTTGGATGTCGCGTTCTTGAAGAAGCCTCCCGCCGTTGCCGGATTCCCATCTTCGCCATCGGTGGCATCACGCCGGCTCGTGTGCGCGGAGTGCGTCAGGCCGGCGCGTTCGGTGTGGCGGTCATCTCGTCTATTTTGAGCGAGGATGATGTCGAGGCGGCGACACGGTCGTTGCTCGATTCGATCGCAGCGACGGTGTAACGTCGGGGTTGTTTCGGTGTCATGCCGAGCGTGGGAGATTTCTGTGCGCGCGATGACGGGCGCAAGTTGACCCTCTCCAGAGCGGATGCTAGAATCCGTCGAGACTTGGACATCATGATGTAGCAAGGGTTTGGAGCGATCGAGCGAGTCCGGCGATGGCCGAATCCAAAGGGAGTTCCAGTCGGTTCCGGTCCCTCCGCGACTCCGTCAAGAAAATCACCAACCGTTTGGCCGACAGCGAGGCAACCGTGATTCACAAGAACGATGAACATGCCCGCGAAGTCGAAAAGCTTCGTATCCAAATCCAGTCTATGGAGGAGGAGATCCGACGGCTGTATCAGTCTCGCTATCAGCTCGATCAGGCGACCAAGCAAAACGACAAGCTCGTCGCGACGCTCCAGGAAGCGAAGACGCAGATCGAGGCCTTGCGCGCCGAAGTAGAGAAACTGACCGCTCCGCCCTCGACCTACGCGATTTTCTCCAGTTTGAATCAGGACAACACGGCCAACGTGTACGTGTCCGGCCGGAAGATGAAAGTCAGCCTCCATCCTGCCATCAAGGCCAAGGAACTTCGGAGAGGTCAAGAAGTCATTGTGAACGAGGCGCTCAACGTCATCGAAGTGCGGCAGTTCGACGTGCAAGGGGAAGTCGTCCGGCTGAAGGACGTCCTCGAAGGCGATCGTGCTCTCGTCACGCTGCATTTCGATGAGGAGAAAGTCGCCCAACTCGGCGAGCCTCTGCTGGGCGAGCGGCTCAGCGTCGGCGACCATCTCCTCTACGATCCGCGCTCCGGGTACGTGATCGAAAAACTGCCGAAGTCGGAAGCCGAAGAATTGGTGCTGGAAGAGATTCCCGATGTGAACTACGACCACATCGGCGGCCTCCAGAGAGAGATCGAGCAGGTGCGGGACGCGGTGGAACTGCCGTTCCTCCATCCCCATCTCTTTGCGGAATTCAAGCTCGGTGCGCCCAAGGGCGTCCTGTTGTACGGCCCCCCCGGGTGCGGCAAGACGCTCATCGCCAAGGCCGTGGCGAATTCCATCGCCAAGAAGCTCGGACACTTGACGGGCAAGCAAGTGCGCAGTTACTTCCTCCACGTCAAGGGGCCCGAGTTGCTCAATAAGTACGTGGGCGAATCCGAGCGTCAAGTCCGCGAGGTCTTCAAGAAAGCGAAAGAGCGGGCGGCGGATGGACACCCCGTCATCGTGTTTTTCGACGAGATGGATGCCTTGTTCCGCACGCGTGGAACCGGCATTTCGTCGGACATCGAGTCGACGATCGTCCCTCAGTTCTTGTCCGAGATCGACGGTGTCGAACGGTTGCGCAACGTCATCGTCATTGGTGCGAGCAACCGCCAGGATCTGATCGATCCTGCCGTGTTGCGCGCCGGCCGGCTCGATGTCAAGGTGAAAGTCAGTCGTCCGGATGCGGCGGCGGCGCGGGATATCTTCTCCAAATATGTGACCACGGATCTGCCCTTTGCCGAGGATGAGATCAAACGGTACGGCGGAGACGTCCATGCGCTGGTCGAAGGGCTGACCACGCTGACGGTGGACACCATGTATGCGCCCTCGGAGGAAAATAAATTCATCGAGGTCACCTACGCGAATGGGGAAAAAGAAGTGCTGTACTTCAAGGATTTCGCCAGTGGGGCGCTGATCGAAGGGATTGTGTCGAGGGCGAAGAAGTTCGCCGTCAAACGGGCTATTGCGAAGGAAGGGATCGGCCTCCGGTCGGACGATCTCGTCCGGGCCATCCGCGAAGAGTTTAAGGAACACGAAGACCTGCCGAACACCACCAATCCCGACGACTGGGCCAAGGTGGCCGGTAAAAAAGGCGAAAAGATCGTTCACATCCGGACGATCAGCGGCGGCCCTGCCGAATCCAGGCAGATTGAAACCATCGGCACCGGGCACTATCTCTAGGCACCACCGACCTCATGCCGGGAACCACCCCCATCATCACGCCGCGCGTTCTCGGAACCGAAACCGAGTTCGGGATCGCCTCGCGGGATGCCGGCGCCTCGGATCCGGTCTCCAACTCCATCCACGCGATCGGGCAGTACCCTGGGCTTCCGGCGCCGCAGGCCGTGTGGGACTACGAGAACGAGAACCCGCTGCTGGATGCGCGCGGCTTTGAAGTGGAGGGGGAGCGGGAACGGCCTACCCCGGACTACAACCGCCAACTCAACAAAGTCCTCGCGAACGGCGGTCGCCTGTATGTCGACGGCGCCCATCCTGAATATTCCACCCCTGAATGCACCACCGCCCGGGAACTCGTCGCGTTCGAGCGCGTGGGAGAGCGGATTGCCGCGCAGTGTCTCGACCGGCTCGCGAAGGCCCGCGGCAAGGAGCAGTTCGTTCTCTACAAGAACAACTCCGACGGCAAAGGCAACAGCTACGGGTACCACGAAAACTATCTGCTCTCTCGGACCGTTGCGTTCGATCGGATCGCGCGCGTCTTGACGCCGTTCCTGGTGACGCGGCCGATCTTTGCGGGCGCCGGGAAAGTGGGCGCGGAGAATCAGACGAGCCCCACCGAGTACCAAATTTCGCAGCGCGCGGACTTCTTCGAGTGTCTGGTCGATCTCAACACGATGGTCAAACGTCCCATCATCAACACGCGCGACGAGCCCCACGCCGATCCGGCCAAGTACCGGCGACTCCATGTGATCGTGGGCGACGCGAACATGGCCGAGCTTTCGACCTACCTCAAAGTCGGGACCATGGCGATCGTGCTCGATCTGTTGGAAGCCGGCGCGGAGCTACCGCACATCGAGCTCGAAGATCCGGTTCGCGCGATGAAGCTGGTCTCTCGCGACCTCGACATGAAAGCGTCCATGAAGCTGTCCGGTGGACAGAGTACGACGGCGATCGGGGTCCAGCGATCGTACCTGAAGGCGGCCATGAACTATTTCGCCTGCCATGAGCTGACGCAGGTGACCAAGGACATCTTGGTGCGATGGGAAGAGGTCTTGGATAAGCTCGATCGGGACCCGCGACTGCTCGTCCGCGAGCTGGATTGGGTGGCGAAGCGGCACCTGATCGAATCCTACATGGATCGCAAAGGGTGCGGCTGGGATGATCCGCGCACGCGCTTGATGGATTTGCAGTACCATGACGTGCGTCCGGACAAGGGACTGTATTACACGCTCGAGCGCAGCCATCTGATTGATCGGCTGCTACAAGATCACGAGATCGTTCGTGCGGAGCACACGCCGCCGACAGGGACGCGCGCCTACTTCCGCGGACGGTGCGTGCAGCAGTACGCGCGCGCGATGTATGGCGCGAGCTGGACCTCGGTGCTGTTCGATGTCGGCAATACCGCCATCAAGAAAATCCCGCTCATGGATCCGCTGCGGGGAACCGAATCCTTGACGGCGGAATTGTTCGACCGCGCAGCATCCGCCCAAGCGTTGTTGGCCCAATTAGCATCGTAGCGCACCGGTCTGGAACCGTCGATCCCATGAACCTCCCGTTCTTCTCCAATCACGACAGCTCGAGCTTCTTCGACTTCCTGACCGCTCATCATCCCGATCTCACGCCAAGCGGGCGAGGGTGGGCCAGGTCGCTGCCGTCGGCGCAGGACGAATCGCGAGGAGCGGCTGCCTTTCCGATTCCGCAGGCGACGACCGTGCTGGCGGTCAAGTATGCGCAGGGGGTGGTCATTGCCGGCGACCGCCGGGCGACGGAAGGATTCCAAATCGCGGATCGCCGGATCGAGAAGGTGTTCAAGATCGACGAGTACTCGGCCATGGCGATCGCCGGCGCAGCCGGGCCCTGCATCGAAATGGCGAAACTGTTTCAAACGGAGCTGGAGCATTACGAGAAGCTCGAGGGGGTGCAGCTGTCCTGCGAGGGGAAAGCGAACAAGCTGGGGCAGATGGTGAAGGCGAACTTGCCGATGGTGTTTCAGGGGTTGGTGGTGATGCCGCTGTATGTGGGGTACGACCGCAAACGCGGCGAAGGGCGCATCTTCAAATATGACATCACGGGCGGACGGTACGAGGAGTCCGACTACCATGCGATCGGCTCCGGAGGCAAAGACGCCCGCAATACGATGCGGGAACATTTCCGCAAGAACCTGTCCGAAGAAGATGCGCTGCGGCTGGCCCTGTTGTCGCTGTACAACGCGGCGGACGAAGATGTCGGAACGGGAGGACCTGACCTGGTCCGCGGGATCTATCCGACCGCCAAGGTGGTGAGCGCCGCCGGGATTGGGGACGCGCAAGAGTCCCGCATCCGCGCGTTGTATGAATCGATGATCGCCGGCCGAAGGAGTGAGGGCTGATCCATGCCGATGCCGTACTACGTCTCGCCCGAACAGATGATGCAGGACAAGGCGGAGTATGCCAAGAAAGGCATCGCCAAGGGCCGCTCGATCATCGTGATGGAATATGTGGACGGCGTCCTGTTCGCTGCCGACAACCCGAGCGCCTCGCTGCACAAGATTTCCGAGATTTACGACAATATCGCGTTTGCGGGAGCCGGCAAGTACAGCGAGTTCGAAAACCTGCGGAAGGCCGGCATCCGCCACGCCGACCTCAAAGGCTTTGCGTATAGCCGTGAGGATGTGACGGCTCGCTCATTAGCGAACGGCTATTCCCAGAGCGTCGGCACCATCTTCAGTCAGGAGCTCAAACCTTTGGAAGTCGAGATCCTCGTCGTGCAGGTCGGCGGGAACGGGCAGCCGAACGAAATCTATCGCATCTCCTTCGACGGGAGCATCATCGACGAACGGGGCTATGCGGTCATTGGCGGGAAATCGGACACCGTGCAGACCTACCTTAAAGATCGGTGGTCGTCGCAGCTCCCCACCCTCTCGGCGGCCCTCTCGCTCTGTGCGTCGGCACTCGAACAGGTGGCCAATCAGAAATTTCATGCCGAGGGCCTCGAAGTCGCGGTGCTCGACCGTGCGCGCGAGGGACGCAAATTCCGCCGGCTGTCCTCTGCTGAAATCCGCCGGTTCTTGACCCCGTAACCCATTCAGACTCTGCCGCAGCGTATTCCCATTTGTTGAAGATGGACGGGGTGGGGTGTATTCTGTTCACCATCTTGTCAACAATCTGCCGGCTTGCATGAAACAACGAATCTTCGGCCTGGAGAACGAATACGGCCTGATCTTCTCGCCCAACGGGCGCATCTACCTGCCGATGGAAAAGGTCCTCGGCTACATCTTCGAGGGCCTGATCCCCAATAGCTGGCCGTCCAACGCCTTCCTTGTGAACGGCGCGCGGTTTTACCAGGATACCGGGTGTCATCCCGAATACTCGACGCCCGAGTGCGACAACGTGCTGGACCTCGTCATCCACGACAAGGCGGGCGAGCGGCTGCTGGAAGCCTGCTTGCCGGCGGCGGAAGAACGGCTGCGGGAAGAGGGACTCTCCGGCGAGATTTACATTTTCAAGAACAACACGGACTCGCTCGGCAACACCTACGGCTGCCATGAAAATTACCTGATGCGGCGGGACGTGGACTTCTGGAAGGTGACGGAGCAGCTCATCCCGTTCTTCGTCACACGGCAGGTGTATACCGGCGCGGGCAAGGTGCTCAAAGTGTCGGGTAAGCCGCAATACTTCATCTCGCAGCGCGCGCAACACATTCATGAGAAGACGTCGTCCTCCACGACGTCGTCCCGCAGCATCATCAACACGCGCGACGAGCCGCATGCCGATGCGGAGAAGTATCGCCGGCTCCATATCATCGTCGGCGATTCCAACATGTCCGAGTACGCCACCTATTTGAAGGTCGGCACGGCGGCGTTGGTGCTCTCGATGGTGGAGGATGGGTATTCCGTGTCCGGCATGGAGATGGAAGACCCCGTCAAAGCGATTCGCGAGATTTCTCGCGATCCCAGCCTGAAAAAGAAGGTCAAGTTGGACGATGGCCGGCAACTGACCTCCATTGAAATTCAGCGGGTCTATCTGGAACGTGCCAAGGACTATCTGACCGTCCAGGAGCACGACCCGATTCTGGACGATGTCTGGAGGAAGTGGGCGTCGATACTGGATCGGCTCGAAGACGATCCCATGCAGCTTGTGCGCGAGGTGGATTGGATCACCAAGAAACACGTGATTCAATCCTACGTGGAGAAGAAGGGCTGTGGCTGGGACGACCCGCGCGTGTTCCTGCTGGATTTGCAGTTTCACGACGTGAAGCGAACCCGCGGGTTGTATTATTTGATGGAGTCACGGGGGCTGATCGAGCGGGTGGTCGATGAAGAGGCCGTCCAGCGTGCGATGTCGGTCCCGCCTCAGACCACCAGAGCGAAAGTCCGCGGCGACTTCATCCGGTTCGCGCGAGCCAAGAATCGGTCCTATACGGTGGATTGGACGTATCTCAAGCTGAACGGCTATTGGGAGGAGACCATCCTCTGCATGGACCCCTTCAGCGCCGTGAATCGCCGGGTCGAAGAATTAGTCTCGCAGGTGTCGGGCTTACGGTTCTATCGATGACGGATACGATGATACACGAGAAACGCCGCAGCATGTCGCGGGCAGACCGGACGCTGGTCACGGCCATTGTGCTCGTGGCGAGCGTGTTCCCGGTCACGATTCTGCCGAGCGCGACACAGACGCCGGCGGGGAGCGATGGCCAGTACAGCGGCAAGCAGGGACAGGTCATCGTCGTGAAGATTCCGGAGCAACCGGCCGCCACACGCGTCGAGGGCCGGTTTCTCGATCGTACGATTCCATTGTTTTCCGAGTCGCGCAACGGAGAGAGGCCCGGCTATCTCGGACTCCTGGGAATCGACATGCAGGATGAACCGGGTACGCATGAATTGAAGGTGGAGGTTCAGACCGGCGAGAAAACGAAGCAGCTCAGTTACAACGTCCTCGTGATGAAAGAGAAGTTTTCGGTCGAGCACCTCACACTGCCGAAAGATAAGGTGGACCTGGATGAGAAAAGCCTGGCACGGTGGAAGGCGGAACAAGAACAAGTGAAGAAAGCCTTGGCGGAGGATTCCCGTCTCAAACTGTGGCAGACCCCCTTCATCGAGCCGGTGCATGGAAAGAAGTCCGGCATCTTCGGCAGCGTGCGCATCATGAACGGCCAGCCGCGCAATCCTCATAACGGTGAAGATATCGGTGCGCCGCACGGAGGTGATGGCGAGCAACGACGGAGTCGTGCGTCTGACTGTGGACCACTTCTTTTCCGGCAAAGGCATTTTTCTCGATCACGGGCTCGGCCTCTACTCGATGTATTTCCACCTGTCGGACGTGCTGGTGAAAGACGGCGATCTGGTCAAGGGAGGCCAGCCCATCGGCAAAGTCGGTGCGACCGGACGCGCCACCGGCCCGCATCTCCACTGGGGCGTCAAAGTCAACGGCGCCCGCGTGAATCCCTACGCGCTCCTCGACCTGCCGTTTAAGAACGGCGCTTCTCCCCGCAGGAGCGACGGTACTTCAGTCATGAACGAGCCCCCTCCGTCTCCATCAAACTAGAACAAGCGGGTTCGTTCCGCAGAAGCACCCTCACGACTGGCCGGCGGCGAGGATGAGCGCGCGGTCGGCTTCGATCTTCGCCAGCAATTCGTTGAGCGCCAGGCGAACGGCTTCGGCGATCGGGTCTCGATCCGACGCGGTCACCCAGCGGGCGGACGAGCCTGTGGCTTCAGTCTCGACGACGTACGTGCGCGGCGATGGCGATGTGGGTGAGATGAGCTGGGCGTCGAGCCGTAGGCGATACACATAGCGGTCATGCGACCGGAGTGTCAGATGAACCTTGATCGAGAGGGTCACGTCGCCCTGATCCGTTCCCGCCGTCGTGAAGCTGCGGCGTTTTCGGATGTAGGCGACCACCGCCTGACGGAAATCATTCCACGGCCACTCCAACAACGCGATGCCGGGCATGTGATCAGCGCCCTCCAACACAAAGAACGGCACGACCACGCGTGCGGCAAGGGGAATGGCCTCGGCGGCAACCAGGTCCGGCTCGGGAGCGACGTGGATGCGATGCACGCAGCCGTGGACACTGAATTGCAGGACGATAGCCAAGAAGAGGAGGCCCCAGCTTGAGAAGGTACTTCGTTGGGCGTCCGTCTGTGGTCTGGGTCCGGCACGGAGGGACACATTTCACCCCGCAGTGGGTTTGAAGAACAGCACGGAGAGCGGCGGTAGCGTGATCGTGATCGAACAGGGGCGCTCGTGGGCAGGCTGAGGACCGGCCTCCACGCTGCCGAGATTGCCCATCCCGCTTCCCCCATACTCCTGCGCGTCGCTGTTCAGAATTTCTTTCCAATGGCTGCCCCGGGGCGTGCCGACCTGGTAGCTCGGACGCGGGATCGGGGTGAAGTTGCACACCACCACTATCAGATCGTCCGGCGCCTGACCTCTCCGCAGTAGGCTGACCACGCTCGCGTCGGCGTCGGTGCAGTCGATCCATTCAAAGCCGGCCGGCTCGACGTCCCGCTCATGCAGGGCCGGTTCGGTCCGGTAGAGCCGATTCAAGTCCGTCACCCATCGGTGGATTCCCTGGTGGGGCGCATACTGCAACAGATGCCATTCCAGACTGCCATCGTGCGCCCACTCGCTCCATTGGCCGAACTCGCTGCCCATGAAGAGGAGCTTTTTCGCGGATTGCGCGTACATGTAGCCGAAGAGCAGACGCAGGTTCGCGAATTTCTGCCAATCGTCGCCGGACATCTTGCCGAGCAGCGAGCCTTTCCCATGCACCACCTCGTCGTGCGAGAGCGGCAGGACGAAGTTCTCGTGGAAGGCATAGAGCATGCGGAAGGTGAGGTTGTTGTGATGGTGCTTGCGGTAGACGGGATCGAGCGCCATGTACTCCAAGGTGTCGTGCATCCACCCCATGTCCCATTTCAGTCCGAACCCCAATCCACCTATCGTCGTCGGCCGTGACACGGCGGGCCAGGAGGTGGATTCCTCGGCCATGGTCTGCACGTCCGGGTAGCGACGATAGACCTCCTCATTGAGCCGGCGCAGAAATCCGATCGCGTCGAGATTCTCGCGCCCGCCGTAAGGATTCGCGATCCATTCGCCTTCCTTGCGCGAATAATCCAGGTAGAGCATGGAGGCGACCGCATCCACGCGGAGCCCGTCGATATGGTACTTGTCGAGCCAGAAGAGGGCACTGCTGGTCAGAAAGCTGCGCACTTCGCTGCGCCCGTAGTTGAAGACGCAGGTCCCCCAGTCGGGATGAAATCCCTGGCGTGGGTCCGCGTGCTCGTAGAGATGGGTGCCGTCGAAGTAACTCAACCCGTGCTGGTCGGTGGGAAAATGCGAGGGGACCCAATCGAGGATCACGCCGATGCCGTGCCGATGCAGCTCGTCGATCAAGTACATGAAGTCTTGTGGCGTGCCGAAGCAGCCCGATGGGGCGAAGTAGCCGGTTGTTTGGTATCCCCAGGACCCGAAGAAGGGATGGTCCATGAGCGGCAGAAACTCGACGTGGGTGAACCCCATCCGCTGCACATACTCCACGAGCGTCACGGCCGCTTCCCGGTAACTGAGGGAGCGATTCCCGTCTTCCACGACCCGCATCCAGGAGCCGAAATGCACTTCATAGATGCTGATCGGCGCATCGAGGCTGTTACGCCGGGATCGGGAGACCATCCAGTCGCGATCGTGCCACTCGTAGTCGAGCGTCCAGACGATGGAGGCCGTGTTGGGAGGAATTTCGTTAAAAAACGAGAAGGGGTCGGTTTTCTCGACGCGGTAGCCGTGGTGGCGAGACCCAATGGCGTACTTGTAGAGGGTGCCTGTCGTGACACCAGGGATGAAGCCTTCCCAGATCCCGGAGGATTCCCGCATGTGCAAGGGGTGGCTGGCCCGGTCCCAGTCGTTGAAGGTGCCGACGACGGATACCTGTTCGGCATTGGGGGCCCAGACGCCGAACGCCGTGCCGTTCACGCCGTTGACGGTCAGCGGGTGCGCGCCGAGTCTCTCATAGAGGTGGAAGTGCGAGCCCTCGTTGAAAAGGTACAGGTCGTCCTGCGTGAGCAAGGTTTGGCTGGTCGTCATGGTGGACGGAGCTAATGATCGAGGACGTCGAGTAAGGGACTCCGTGCGTGTGATCGTATATCATCTCACCGGCTAGAGCAACGCCGGCGAGGCAGGCCGTCAATCGATCAACGAGACCGGAGCCTCTTCATAGTGACACTTCACCATGGAATGTGATAAGACACCGCCGTCTTCTTTGACAGCACCGCGTCTTTTCTTGGGCGTCCCCATCGTCTAGCCTGGCCTAGGACGTCGGCCTTTCAAGCCGGCAACACGGGTTCGAATCCCGTTGGGGACGCCAAACCTTTTGCATGACCAACCAGTAACCGCCCGATCGAGGCAGTTCCTTTGAACTCATACCGAGAGCCAGCTTGATCGATGGCGGGAATGAAGGGGAGGCGATCGCCGTTGAAGAGCTTGCGCAGGATCTGGCGGGTTGGGCCTACCTGCCGGGTCAAGATAGTCTTCCACGAAGCCTCAAAGTGGGCCTGTAAATCCTTCTCTAGTTGGTCATAATCAGCTTCTGAATGCTGATAGCCGTTGACCGTGGTCAACTCGCTTAGGAGAGAGTCTTTTCGCTCATTAGCGGCTTTGAGGGCCTCCACAAGGGCCGGAATGTCACCCCCCGAGGATATGGCCGATACAAGTCTTTTATTCTCTGCATCGACGCCAGAAATTTGCTTGAGAAGTACCTGCCGGCGTTCCTTCCATTCGCATTCGGATGCCCGGAACTTATCCAGGGCCTTTCGAACGACTGTCTTAGTGACATCCGGATGCAAGACATCACGCTCCAGAACCGTGAGAACTTCGTCGTTGGCCCGATCCATCGGAGTCAGCAGATTATTGGTGCAGGCGGTTCGCCCTCGAAGATGGTAGGTCATGCAGCCGTAGAACAATGCGCGGCTTCCCTTCCGCGAGCTGCTCCGGACATAGACACTTCCCCCGCACTGGCCACACTTCACCAGCCCAGTGAGAAGATACTTCGAGTCCAGGGTGCTCGCTGGCCTGCCCCACAATTCCCCCTTGGTGCCTCTCAGATAGCTGGTGCGCGTGGCGTCCAGGCGATCATGGGCGGCCTTCCAGTCGCTTTCTGAGATGATCCGAAGGTGCGGCATGGGGATCTTCACCCAGTCCTTCTCCGGGCGCTTTCTCTGCTGTTGCATGCCCCAGGGATTGCGCTTCTTCGTCTTGTTCCAAATCACTTCGCCGAGATACAACCGCCTGAACAGGAGGCTCCGCACGGAAGACGGGCTCCACGAGATTTTCCTGCCCTGGCTGTTTCGTGGAGCCGGCAGGCCTTCATCGTTCAGTTGCCGAGCGATCGTCACCATGCCCTTGCCTTCTGCACAAAGCTGGAAGATCCGGCGCACGATTGCCGCCTGCTCCTCGTTGATCTGCCGTTCGACATGATCGCGCTTGGGCCGGCCGTAGGCATCAAGCACGGAAGAATGAATCTCGACATTGTCATATCCATAGACCCGTCCGCCTGTCACGTGGCCAAGTAATGCTTTTCGGTGAAGTGCATCGAACGTCCGCTGCTGGGCCCGATAACGTTCGCCATCGTCCATTAGTCCTGTGAAAGCCAGCCGCATTTTGTCCATGAGGTTGTCGAGTACAACTTCTCGATCGTCCAGATAGGCGAAGATCCGCACGCCGGCGAGCATGAGTTGCTTGAGCACATGAGCGGTTTCGATGGATTCACGGCCTAGCCTCGATTCATCCATCACGATGAGATATTGGAAGGGAGAACGACGTTTGAGAGTTTCCTTGAGTCGCTGAAATCCTGGCCGGCGTTCGAATTCAGCGCCGCTGATCCCATCATCTTCAAAGATGTGCTCGTCAGCAACGCTCCATCCATGCCGAGCGGCATAGTCCCGAGCTCGAGCCTTCTGCCGTTCGACTGAACGGGCGTCTTCGCTCATTCCAGTTTGAGCAGTCGATTTTCTAACGTAGATAGCAGCGCGCATAGAGCCCTCATCGTTCTGCGTGGCCATCACTTATTCTCGTTCGATGAATCCGTCAACAAGATTTTATGGTTTGGTCCCTGGGGGGATTGAACCGTAGCCCGCCGATGCGCTTGAAAATCCTGGAAGAGTGCCTCAGCCATGAGGTCGGTAATTTGTTCAAAAAGTTCCGGAGACCAGGGAAGGCCGGGAGGGGAGGCAGGGAGTTTTGACGATGAAGCCGGTGTCATTGCCGCTTCTTTCAAGTCCTATTGATTCGGTCAAACAGCTGGCGGGCTTCCGATTGAAGTTCCAAGAGCGTCTCAAAAGAAATGCCTTCACTCAGTTGCCGGCCAAGTGCCGTGATGGTCTCGGCCACGGCCTCAAGGAGTGCGCGTGGCTTCTTGCGAAGTTCTGCCGGGACCGTGGGGTCGACGAGCTCACTCAGAATCGCCAGGCGGATCTGCCGATCACGATGTACCAAGCCGGTTGAGATCATCGTCAAGGCCTGCTCGATCTTGGCGACAGCACGGGTCTGGTTTTGCATCTGGTCGATCAGTGCTGCCATGTTATTCGTCGAGCGATTCAGGGGGAATCCCAAGCATGGTCCGCGCAATGTCGGACGCCATCTCTTCGGCGGCCTGCGTCCCGGCCGCCTCCATCGCTTCGCCAAGGGTCCGAAAGAGCGGGTGGGGATCAACCTGAATCACGTCTACTTGTGGCACAAACCGCCCCCGGCCATCACATTGCACCAAAAGCCATGGCTGGCCTCGATATTCATAAACCAACAACACTGGACCGGTGCCTGTCCGGCCATCTGGGGTTCGCCAGGTCACAGAGCAGCCCTGGCTTGGACTCACCGGCGAGAGGGCGTGCACGTGCTGGCGCACTTTAATCAGAATGGGAATCGCCCACCTTGTTGGCATGGTGAATGGCCGATCCGCTTCGATGGTGAGGTCCTGGCCATTGATGCACATTTTCAGAATCGCGCCGGTCGCATATAGCATCATGGTCAAATTCTCCTTAGCCGGGACATGTGCGGCAGAGGACCGGCAATTGCTCCTGACCGAAGAACTTTGTGCACTCCTCAAGACGCCGGCCCCCGCACGCTTCTCCAATAGGCTGATTGCGTTTCCAACACGGCATTTCTTTTTTCCCGGCGAGCCAGGGCAACTCCACTCCCATGATGCGCAAGAGCCCTTGATCGACTAACCGCCGCTCCAATTGGCGCTCCAGAAATGGCGCCGATTCGCGCGGCGTCAGATGGCCGAGGAACCAGGGGAGCTTGCCGGCGTCGCCGTCGCTGAGGAGGACGAGGGCTCGCTCGATCCAACCGTCGTCTTCGGAAGCATTCTGCCCAACTCCCCCATCAGTTTCGGGAGCTGGGCAGAAGTGAAAAAATCCTGCATGATGGGCACCGCCTCTTCCGGTCGAAGGGTGGCGTCCAGCCAGGCTTCCAGCTTTCGCACGGCGTCCATACCGGCTTGCACCTTGGTTGCCGGCGTCTGACCGGCTTCGATCAGGATGATCGCCAGGATCCCGGACAATTCGTTGGCCAGCAACTCCATTATGTGTTCCGGCTCAAGGGCGCGTAAGGAGTAGCCCTTCGTGCGGGTATGGAGCCAGCGGACCTGCCCCCACACCAATTCAGTTTGGTAGAAGGTCTTGTCCGCAATCCTATAGGTTCGCTGTGCCACATCGTTCGGCATGAGATGTTCTCCTTTGTAGTTGCACTAAGTTCAGCCATCGCGCTATCTCATAGTGGGCCTCGGCCTCATCATGAATCGGTTTTCTAACACCCTGTCCATATCGCCTTCAGAGAATGCCTTTTTCATCACATCGCGGATCGTGACATAGATCTGCTGTCGGCCGTCGCGCCAACGCCCGCCAGACTGGGTTGATTCAACAGGAGCGGACCCAAAGTTGTTGATGATGATGTCGACCTTGTTCTCAACGGCGGGTGGAGCCGAGCCCCCGACCGGGATGAGAGGAATTTGTCCGGCGTTCAGGCGGTCCAAGGCCTCGACGCCGGTTCGGGAGAGCACATATTCACCTGGCGTGAGCATGGCCGGTACGGTGTCGGTGCTGCCGACGCCGGCGACGGTCCCGCCGACCCCATACCGGCGAACGATTTGTCCGCCGGTATTCGCCTTGACCTTTGGGCCGCCGTCAATGCCAAAGAGGCCGAAGACGAGGCCGACCGTCTTCACCGCCGCAATTCTGATCAGTTCCTTAATGATGGCATCGACGAAGGCTTTCGTTAAATCCTGCAAAGCGCTGAACACATCTTTCAGGCTTCTGATTTTCCCTTCGAGCACATTGAAGAAGAACTTCTCGAACGCATTCGCCATCGCTTGTGCGGCGGCATCCGCGAGTTGCACCCCCAGCGCAAAGCTATCCTCGGCGCGCTCGGTAAATTTTTTGAAGCCTTCCTCCATGCCCTCCGTGAAGGTTGTCCCGGTCCGTTCGACGGCGCCCGTAAATCTGCCACCCTCGCGGGTGGGGATTGTTCCTCGAAGGTCCAATTCGTTGGCAATGCGGCGATTCGCGCTTTCCTGTTTGAACTTCGCCTTCGCGTCGGTTGCAATTCCCTCAGCGGCATCGGCAACGGCAGGCGCACCACGCTCCATGCCTTCGGCCAAGGTCTCGCCGAACCGCTCCCCCCATTGATCCAGATCGGACCAGGGGCCCTCCTCCGTCGGCGAGCCGGGCTTGAGAAACTTCGCCACGGCGCCGGCGATGGATTCGGCCACCTTGGCGATGGGAGCGATCTTCTTCTCAAGCCCTTCGACCATGGTGGAGATGAAGCGATCGGCGGCAGCCAGCCCGTCGTTGACGAACCTCCTCACGCTCTCGATGGCAGACGCGATTTCCTTGCGGAAGGCCACCAACACACCGACGAAAGCAGCAATGCCGGCCGACACCAGCAGAATGGGCCCGCCGACCACCGCCAGTCCGGCGAGAAGGGCGCCGAACGCCGCCACGGCGACGGCAACGGCTCCGCCGGCGCCCAGGATTCCCGCCATGGCAACCAAGCCCTGCATCAGCTCGGGATGGGCATGGGCCCATTCACTGATCGCAATCACTACCGGCTTGATCGCTTCCGCAATTTGGTTCAATGCGGGAATGAATTGCGTGCCGAGCTGCACCGTCAGACCGAGTAACATTTTGTGCAATCGAGTCAGGTTGTCGTTGAACTCGTCGGCGGCTTCTGCGTCTTCATTGCTGATGACGATCCCGAGTTGCCGGGCCTCTTCTATCATGGCCCGAATCTTCGTTGCGCCCTCGCTGAACAATGGAATCAGCGCCGCGCCGCTTTTCCCGAACAGATCCATGGCTAGACCGGTCCGCTCAGTCTCGTTGGTCATGCTTGCGAATTTGTCGGCGATGTCGAGCAGAAGTTCTTGCATCGGCCGTACTTTGCCGTCCGCATCTTGGGCAGAGACTCCCACTTTTTCGAATAAGGCGGCGGCTTGCGCATCTCCATCGGCAGCATGTACTGTGGCCTTCGCTAGCTTCGCGATCCCTTTTTCTAATGCCTCAACCGGCGTCTCTGACAATTCAGCCGCGTAGCGCAACCCCGCCAATGCTTCCACACCGATCCCGATGCTCTTAGAAGCACGCTTCAGATCCTCTCCGAAATTGGCCGCCTTGACGACCACGCCGCCCATCGCTACACCCACGGCGGCCAACGGTGCCGCCATTTTGGCGACCTCGGTACCGAAGGTTTTAAGAGAATCGCGAGCGCTGCTCAGGCCGCTAGCAAATTGATCGGCAACGAGTTTAAGTACTAGGGCTAGTTCTCTATTTTCAGCCATGCCTCATCCTCTCTGCAGACGTCTGCACTGCGGACATGTCTGCTCCAGACTCATCAATCATGGCGCCGCCGGGCCGCCGGGATCGTCGAGCGCCAACGCCTCCAAGGCCTGACACAGTTCTCGATCGAGCAGATCATGCACCTTCCGCTGGTCACTCTCGGACGCCAGAATCCCGGCGAGCCGCGAGGGCACGTTCAATATGGCATCGCGCACCAACCGGCCCACGCGGAAGGCCTCGCGCTCGACATCTGCCTTCCGTACCAACTGAGTGATTCGCTCTTGGTATTCAAGTTCGGCCAGATTGGCCTTGAAGTGCCGCTCGCGTGTCTGGGCCTCGCCTAAGGAACCGGCAATGGGATCGTCAACGCTATGGACGTTAATCGACGAGTCACAGTTTGCACGCACCCAGGCCTCACGGCGACGGTCAGCCTCGGCAAAATCGAAAAACGCCAAGTAATTGATCCCGACACGTTCCAACTGTCCGGCCGCAGCTCTCACAGAAATCCCCGCATGCTTCGCGTATCGTGTCAGAAATCCTGGTCGTCGCTTCATCAACAACTACCTACTTATATTTCACCTCTGTCCCTAGCTCGAAACTGCGGCTTCGCTTACCCGCATAGAACGAAGGCCGGGAAGGACCCGTCACGCTGGCTTTACGGCGGTCGAGGCTGGAGGCCGGCATGTCCATACCGGCGGGGGCCCTCGACCACCCAACCGCCCCCAGGTTAATTGCCAATCGCAGCACGGCCATTGATTATCTGCTCGAACGCATCCCTGAACGGAATACGACTGGGTACATCGATTGATACGTCCGCCATGGCCGGGGGAATATTGACCATGACGCCATCCGCATTCTTGAGAAAGAAGCCCCGTGAAACACAGAGTCCGAATGAATCACCTCGAAGAAAGGTTTTGAGCAGCCCGATGCAGTCATCCGTGCCTTGGCTGCAGAGATTTACGAGGTGCGCAAAGATCACACGGCGCCACTCGAATTCCTCTTGGTTCTGCGAACCCCAGAACCGGAATCGTTCCGATGTCTTCCCCCATAAGCTGTGAAATTCGTCATGTGCCCCTTTCAGGAAGTGCGCGTACTCCCGCCGATTGTCTTCTGCGGCTTGGCGCTGTTGCTCTAGGATTCGATTCCGAACACTTGCCAGCGCTTCAACCCTATCTTGCTGCTGCCTGAGTTCGTTCTTTATGCGATTGAAGGTTTCTAACGATCGTTCCAATTGCTCTGGCGTGTCTCCGTCCATCTGTTGGCAGCCGTCACGGTGGACGGCTGCCAATCGGACATGAACAGATCGCGCCAAACCCAGATCGACCGTGACTGTACTCTGACGTGCCGCAAGGGTTCGCTCAGTATCGGCTGTAGCGGCGAATCGGGTGCAGCAATCCTGGAATGCCGCTGACAAAGATTTCGACATAAAGATCTCCCTCCCCTCCAGTGAAATTATTTTTGCATTCCCATCTCGAACATCGTTAACAACAACACACCCCCTAAAGGGGGGTGTTGTTAATTAACGATGCACCGTCAACAGTCATCGACAACAACACATACTTTTAGAAACAAGGGCTTGCGTGATGTGTTCACGGTGTTGACGGTTGTTAACGGAAAAACAGTGTTAACGGTCTTTGTTAACGATGGCGTGGCTGGCATACCGTGAACAGGCTTCGTGAACACTAGTCCCCTTATGTAACAGGGGCTTAGATCGCGTGTTGTCGGTGTTAACGACACCATTAACGGTTCAGTGCGCACCACTTCGCCTCCCTGCCTTCGCCGATGTTGTGCCACTTCATTTTGTTGTGGCGGGACAACGTGGTTTTGACGGTCCCGATGGATATTTCAAGTGCCTCTGCAATGCCTTTAGCGGCGTGGAGGCCACCGTCCTTCTCCAAGAAGGTTCTGATGCGGCTCGCAATGGGAAGACCCTTCTCCAGCTCAAGGGTCTGGCTCAGATCGTACGGCTCATACTGCATGGCGGAATTCGTGGAGTTTTGGCGTACCCGTAACCCGATCGGCGGATGAAGCCGACTCAGGTTCGACTTGCGGTTGAAGAGTCCAAGAACTGATTCATCGGCGCCGACCTCCTGTTCTTTTTTCAATTCCCAAGTGGAGCGGCTAAAGTTCTTAAAAAACACGCTTCCATAAATACCGGCCTGTTGCTGCTGCTCGGTAGTCTTGGGAATATGGGCAAGAACCAGCGTCCCGATATTCAGCATGCGGAGCGCGCGGAAGGCCTTTGCAGCAGCTTCGGCGCTGGAATCGCCACACGTGGCAGCCGCGAGGCTATCGAGAATCAAGAAGTCGATCTGCTCCGTCTGAACCCGCCGCAAGAGCGGCGAGACAATGTTCCACAGCGGCTCATGATGTCCCTGGTAGCAAACGTCCGCCGCTTTGAGATGAGGATGGCACGCGGCGATTGCCCGCATCCGACGCACATGCACGTCCCAAGAATCTTCATAATCGACAAAGAGCACGCGGCCCGGCACCGCGCTCAAGCCGGCGAGGGATTCACCCGTGGAAACCAGCATCCCGCACATTAGGGCCAGCGAACTTTTCCCCAACCCTCCGTCGCCGTAGAGAATGGTCGTTTTACGATGAAGGACCAGCGGATTGAGCTTGTAACTCAACTCCTCAACAGGCGTCGAGGCATTGAGCAGTCGCAACGGTTCGCCTTCTCGATACCGCCGGAGAACGAGCACAGCCGTTGTCTCGATCAATAGGGTCCAATCGGCGAGCTTGAATCGCCCATCGTACTCATGAACCTTCTTCGCCATCCTAGCCTTGTCACCGTTCAAATTGACGCGGTGGCCCTCGCAGAGGGTTTTCTCTCCATCGAGAACAGTGAATTCTGCGAAGATGCCGGACTGCTGGCGGGTAATGTACTCGATCAAAAAGCGGATGTTGTGATCAGGCCAGTGTATCGAATAGCCGTTCCCTAAATCGGCAATCTCAGGACCGAGGGGTGACATCGAGCCCCTTTCGTTCTGACAGATTGCCGGGCGGTGTCTTGACATTCAGCCGTTGCATCAGTTGTCCAACCTGATGCTGCAAAGCCCTGATTGCGTCCTGCTGTGCGCCGGGATCGGCTTGCATCTGAATCTTTAGATCTCGAATCTCCTCTTGCTGCGCAGGGAGCTCGGATTGAACATCGGGCTCAGCATTTGGAAGCTGACAACCATTCCGGACATATTGACTGAATACGCGATCCGAAAACTGCAGAGCCTCATGAATCGACGGCTTTCTCGAAAAGCGGCGCGGTTGAAATCCCGTTCGGTATGGACTTCGTCTCGTTTGCGAGACGAAGTGGTCTGACATCGGATAGTCGAAAACGTCTTCAGTGTCATCCGCCATGATGACTGCCTCCTCCTTTTTGGCTGGCTCAGCGAATTTTCTTCTCTGCACGATGACGAGAAAATTCCTCAATGTTGGACCGGTGAAATAGGCGAATCCCACCCGCAGTTCTCATCGCACTAAGCTTTCCTGCTCGCTCAAGCGAGCGGATCTGCTCGGCAGACATCCCAAGGAATCTCGCAACCTCGGACGTGACCATGAATGTTGGTGACTCGTTTTTTTCTGGCATGTCCTATGATCCTGTGCGGTTTCAGATGAAAACGGCGGCTGATTCCAGCATCCTGTATCCTAGGATGTTGACGGCAGGATGGCATAGCGGCTGAAAGAATAGTTCCGCCCTAATTAAGAATTTCTGGTGTCGCTGCAATGTTTCGGAAAGTGCTAATCAGGCGAGAGTATGAAGGCGTCTCGATTGGCGAGGATGTCGCTCACGATCTCATCGAACGGCTTTGGAAGCATGAAATAGGGACCTTGTATTGGTATGTCAAACGTATAGGTTTTTGATGCCCTATCCCATTTCAGTTCTTTCTGCATATATTTTGGCCAGGCGCTAGCGATTTCTCTAGGGACTCTACAGCTTTGGCGAAAGGGATAAAGCTCAAAGCGTTCATCGAGGAATGCCTCGATTGCCTGATTGAATTTTCTTGGTTGTTCTTTTTGGAATCTGTCCCAATCGAAATCCTTTCTCGCTGCTTTTCTCTCAATAATCCAATCCCTCGTAAGTTCATTAAATCGCTCTGGGTTGTTTTTACGAATCCTTGCCCAAGGAAACTTCTTCAGCTTCTTTTGGCGATAAAATATTTCATCCCAGAAAGAGCCCGATTCACATCGCAGGTTAGTCCCAAGTAGGGGGGTTATCCTGCTAGGCCATTTCTCTTGTTTCCCCCAACGCCGCTGACTCACATTCTGCCAATTCTTATGGACAAGGAATGCTGCCATCGATCTAGGATTAATCTTGAGATCCGCCACTTCGGCCTTCATAGCCGAAACAATTCGCTTAGCGTTATCATCATTGCCTTGATACGCATTCCGCATCGGTGGTAGTAACGCCAGACCTAACCAGCCAGCCATCTTCCAGGCGCTACGTTGAAGCCACTTTCTTCTTCCTTTGCCTTTGCCTGGGCTCTCGCGTGCAGCATAAGCGCATCCAGTCCACACGGCCTGGCGGAGTAAGTATCCAAATCTGGAATCGGATAGCTCGTCACCATAATGGAACCCCGACAAGTCTCTGTAGGCCTCCTTCTCCGCAAGGAACTTCAAGGTATGCGTTTCACTATCTTGCTTGAGTGTGATCTCGACGGGGACAGGCCGGACCGACGCGATCCTTCCCACCTTGAGATCTTGCACTTCAATGCCGGAAGGCCACGCGGCATTTCGCAAAGCACTAGCATTGCCACTCCCCGCGAGAATAACTTTAATTGCCACCATGCCCAATCGTCTCTCGCTGACCTGCAACCAATACTCGGACAGTTTACGGAATGCGTGACCAGTGGCAAAGACCTTGAGCCACGACGGTTTCTTTCCGTCGAGATAAATGGGGATATGAACGGAAACGTTTCGACTAAATTTGCCTTTGGGTTCAAAGTGCCCAAATAACACAGGTTCCGGCCATCGTCGAATGTCCGGGGCAGGTTGCGTTGCCTGTTGATCGATCAGGGCTGCGCTGTGCCCAGCCAATAGCTGCTTGGCGACTTTGACGGAGACTTCTCGACCGACGGTGCGAATCGACTCTGGCTCGCCCAGTAATGTGCCATGCTTATTTTTGAGTGTGCAGGAGAGCCTAATCTTATTCCCGGATAGGGATCGTGCCGGCATGCCCCCTCCTCGTAGGGCCTCGCGTGGGGGAGGGAAGGGCCGGAGCCGCGAGGACGACTCCATCACGCCGGGGGATCAGCCGACGCTTAGCCCTTCCGGTTTAAGCCAAATCTTGCTTACATAATGATGCGATTTCGGAGAGGTGCTGACAGGCCTCGGCCCAGGCGTCCTCTTCCCGCTTACGTGACCAGGCTTCACGCGATTGTCTCGTGAGTCTCAGCCATTCGCTAGGCATCGTTTTCGCCTTCCGTTCGGCAAACGCAATGATATAGCGTGTCGCCTCGGCCGCCTCCTTGTGCGTCGGCGTTGCGCCGGCACTGGCTGCACGCGCCTGCCATTCTTCAGCGAACTGATAAGCCTCAATGCGAAGCGCCTCGATTCCTGCCATGTATCCGCTCCTTCATTGTGCGGACGTCTGCACGTGATCCATCGATGTCTGCCGTCGGCCTATTCATTAGGTGTTTTACGTCCCCGCCAGGCACATACCAGCCGCCCGTGACCTTGAACGCGCCCGGGAACACATCGCCGTCACGAATCCAGCAGCGGATCGTCTCCTCGTCCTTCCGAAATAGTATGGCCAGATCCTTGACGGTGAACAGCTTAGGATTCACACCGGCAAAGGAGCTAGTGTAGTGTCTCAATAACGGCTTTACCATGCGTGATCTTCTTCAGAATATCTTCGACTGTTTTGGTCCACACGAACGGCTTGGGGTTCTTGTTATTGAGCCGAATGAACTCGTCGATCGCCGCGACCAACTCCGGCACGCTCGTGAAGACGCCTCGCCGAATGCGCTTGCGCGTGATCTCACCGAACCACCGCTCGACGAGGTTCAGCCACGAGGCACTCGTCGGGGTAAAGTGCAGATGAAAGCGGGGATGTTTGGCCAGCCACTTCTTGACATTGGGGTGGGTGTGCGTCCCGTCATGGTCCAGGATCAAGTGGAGGGCCTGCCCTGGCGGCGTGTCTCGGTCGATGGTGCGCAGGAACTTCAGAAACTCCTCGTGGCGAGGACCCGGGTAACAGGTGCCGATCACGGTGCCGTCGAGCACATTGAGCGCCGCGAACAGGCAGGTGGTGCCGTGACGCTTGTCGTCATGCGTCATGGTGCCGCATCGCCCCTTCTTCATCGGCAAGCCCGGTTGCGTCCGGTCCAACGCTTGGACCTGCGATTTTTCCTCGCCCGTCTTCAAGCCGGCAAGCGTCGGAGGCTCCAGGGCCCCCTGCACTCGGAGCAGAGGCGGTCTGTCCGTGGTGCTCATGGCATTCCTCAGTCTGCGGAGGATAGAGTAGGCTGCTTGTCGGCTGTAGCCAGGCCAGCTTTCTCGATCAGAATCTTCGTACCGCTCTCGATCATCGCTAATTTATGATCGAGCAGATCCAATACCCCTACAAACGATTCGTGCTTGTCGCTCCACGCCTCATTGGCCACGTTGAGAACCGTCTGGGCATCGCGGATGTTTCCCAAGACGATTTCACCCTCGCGAAGTAGGCTCATGGTCACTTGAATTCTAGATTGTTCTTGCGTTGCCATCGCTCACCGTCCTTTCTGGGCTCATCGCCCATTGGCCCTGCTTTCTGGTCAGTTGGGGCTTATCATCAGTTCTCGTCTTTGAGGTACTTTTCAATGTCATCAATGGAAGCATCATACCGACTGCCGAAGACAATCGCGTTCGTACTGGACTCAACCAACATGAAATGACCAAGATTGTCGATACTTTCCCCCTTGCGAGACTTTTCCACAATATAGCCGTGCCGTCGCGCCAACGCCCGCACACGATTTTCAATTGATTTTGAGATCCCCATTTAATTTCCCTTTCTTGGTTTACGCCATCGCGCCTGTACCATGGGAAGGTTAGTCAGTGGCCTTCCGTTGTGCTTCCTTTCCCCCGTCGATTCCGCAGATCCCTCTTCCATGGCGTCAGATACCGAAAATCCGGCATCGTCTCCCGACCTTTCCGTGCCTCCTCACGGACGCGGAAGTCCTCCTCCAGCAATCTCCGAATGAATCCAGAAGCCGTGTAACCATGCACCCGTAGACTAGAACCTATCTCAAAATTGCTTGAGCAGCATGGTAATCGATGCGAGCTGCACAAAACCCAGGAAGTTGGAGGCGTAATATTCCCAACGCACGAGTAACCGTCGCTTCCACTGCAACCAGGCAAAGAACCGCTCGACGAGCCAGCGGCGTTGGTAGCGGCGGAGGTGGCGGCCATCTTGGGTCTTCAGTTTCCGTGTGGATCGGTGCGGTGCGATCAGGTTCACACCGTCCTGCTTGAGCTCGTTATCGAGCCCGTCGCTGTCATACGCGCGATCGCCAATGAGGTGTTCCGGCTTGGCCTCCAGCATGTAGAAGTCAAAACTGAGTTGTACCAGCGTGACCTCATGATGATTGGCCGCATGCGTGCTCACGGAGAGTGGCAGTCCATGGCGATCCACAATCGCGAGGATCTTGACGCCTTTGCCACGGCGGGTTTTCCCAATGCCGTCGCCGCCGCCCTTGGCCGAGGCAAACGTCGCATCGATGAAACTCTCGCGCTCGTCGAGCGCCCCGTCCTCGCGCAAGGTATTCGCCAGCTGCGTGAGAATCTCGCGCAGCACCTCGCGTTCGCACCACTGCTGGAACCGGCGATGCACGGTCTTGTAGTTGGGGTAGCACTGAGGCAGCAGGTGCCACTGCGCGCCTGTGTTCAGAATCCACAGCACGGCCTCCAAGACGGCCCGCGCCGGCACGGGCTTGCGGCCTGGGCGGCTCTCCGGAATGTGTTCTTCGGGAAAATGCTCCCGAATCCGTTCCCACTGGTCGTCGCGCAACCGCAGCATGCGGACGCATTATAGGGACTTTTTTCATCGGCACAACCATTTTGAGATAGGTTCTATCCAGCTTCGCCTTTAAGTGTGCCGGCAATTGAATATTGAGCCGTGTCATCTTCACAGAATCACCTCCCTCCTGATGCGTTACAGTGTTACCATGTTACATAATATTATGTCAAACGATGTTAGTTGACACCATAGAAGGGCTTCAGTAATGTGCCGCCTGTCATGCCAAAATCTCCCGCCAACCCAAAACAGCAGATCGGAGCTCGCGTCGACCAGGAACTGCTTACAGAGGTTCGTGTGCTGGCTCTTCGTCGGCGCATGCGGTTCAATGAAGTGATCGAGGAAGCTCTTCGTGATCTTCTGAAGAAGTACAAGGACAAGCGGAAGGATTAACGCACCCTACGGCTATTCAGACTTCCCGGCAGAAATCATCACCTAGCTTTCTAAGCGACCGTGACAACCACATCTGCCTGTCATTTGCTACCGATCGCCATGCTGTGCACAGTCTGCTCGGTCTGTGCCGTATTACTTTTCCCTGTGTCGAGCCTGGCCGAAATCAAGATCATTCCTGCAGAAGCCGACTACATCATGGGAGATGGCGAAACACCTTATTTTGCCGAAGAGATGGTCTTGCAGAAAGCAAAACGACTTGCCCTTGAGCAAGCCGGGACCTATGTTCGCAGCTATACCAAGGTTCGCAACTTGGATCTGACGATCGATGAATTGGAGACTCTTGCGGGAGGGGTGTTGTCGGTCGAAATCTTAGAGAGGCGACGAACTCTCGAAGCCGACGGCACAAGATTCAGCGTCAAGATACGGGCCACCATTGACACCCAGAATGTCGACCAACTCTCCGGGCGCATTCAGAAGAGCGATGCCGTCAAACAATATGCGCAGCTCCAGGACCAGTACCGAAGGTTAACAGAAGAAGTCGAGCTGCTTAAGAAACAGCCGGTGAGAGCTGAGCACGGATTTGAACGACAGCTTATTCTTGAGCGAATACGGAGCATTGAATCTGCTTTCACTGCCGCTCAGGAACAAGAACGCTCGATCTTTGAACGCCTCATCGCTGGCGATCGACTCCATGAAAGAGCCGAACTGCAGCTCGCCAGACAGCAAGAGCAAAAGAAAAAGCGGGAGAAGGCTCTAGACGAGTTCCTCAAGATCATCGAAGAAGAAGGGCATGTCGTTCATATTGGTGAGCCTGAAATAGAGACCGATCCAGACAGTCCGAATATCGTGCAATTGAACTTCCCAGTTTCCATTACGCCGAGCGGAAGAGTTGACCTGCCCCTCCAAAGGGTTCGGGAAGCCTATGGCAACGATCTCAACTATCCTGCATGGAGGCGGATCTATGCGACCATCCAGCTCCTAAACTTTGTCCTTGAGGGCACGACAAAGGATGGGAAAAGAATTGGCTGCTATGCCACGCGATACAGCATATACAAGAGCCCCAACTCCACGGAAATTCTTGCTGCTGAAGACGGGCCACATTCCATCGATGCCTATTTGAAGATCCCTCGCACGTCGCTCAAGGATCTGGCCGGTGTTCGGGGGTTCTTCAGTTCAGAACCATATGCATCCTGCCGCGAGTGAGGCGGGCAATTCATATCCCGTTGTTCGTATTGGATAAATTGATGGACTGCCTATATCGATATGGTACCGTTCATATAGGCCAATTCCGACAGCATCTTAGTTGACAGACCAATCGCAGGGGTCCTAGAATGACACTCCCTTCGACACACCATGGACGCACCACTATGAAACCTTCTGATCTCATCCTTCGTTGTTATGGGTACGAACGAAAGGACGGCTCATGGTATGCGGTCTGTATAGATCTCAACCTGGATGCTGAGGGCAGGTCGTTTGATGATGTCAAGCGATCTATGAATCAGGCTATCCTCGGGTACCTGGAAACCGTCGCTGAGGTAAAAGATCAGCCTTCATTGATCCATCTTATTCGTCGACCAGCCCCGCTCAAAGATCGGCTCTTCTATCACTGCCTCACGATCGCACATTGGTTCCGGCGTTGGGTGGCTTTCGAAGAAGCCGTTCCTGTCTATCCCGCCGCACACTGCGGCGCGTAAATGCCTTTCCGTACATATCTCCCTCTCACACCCGATGAGCTCAAACGTGTTCTAAAGGCGTTTGGCCTAATCTACAAACGCACTCGTGGTGATCACGAGCAATGGGAAGGCCAAGTTAAGGGATTACGACGTGTTAGCACTGTTCAGTTGATTCGTGGCACATATTCAATCGACCGCATGAAACGCCTGATAGAGAATCTGGGGCTCGCACCCGAAGAGTTTTACCGGGCGGACAGCAAAATCTCAAAACGGTACTTTGGCAAATAGTGGCCACGCTCAACTTGCTATGCAGCCTCCACGAACCCATTGAATGGGACCCCCCACGTACCGAACGCACCACTGCAAACCGCCTCGAATCCCGTTGGGGACGCCATTTTTTTGCCGTGCGCCGGCCGCCGACCGTCGAGTTGAGTTTAAGGCGAAGGCTGGCTACACTGACGAGAGGTTATGATTCGGTGTCTTCCTGCATACGCAGATCGTGCATGGCGAGGAGGCGGCGATGATGGACCGGCGGAATCATCTGTGGGTTGGAGTGCTCGTGCTGGTCGGAGCGGTTGCGGTCGTGGCCGGTGAGCCTCCGGACACGAAGTCCGAAACCGGGCCGGCCAAGGACAAGGACGAGGTCGTGTATCCGGATGCGGTCGCGAAAGGGACTGACGGGGCGCCGATGGTCTTGATCCCGGCCGGCTGCTTCACGATGGGGACCAACAATATCGGCTCCGAGCAGAATCAAGGATTCCCCAACGAAAGCCCCGAGCACGAGGTCTGCCTGAAGGACTATTACCTCGACCAGTTCGAGGTGACGATTGTACGCTACGCCAAATTTCTTGAGGAATCGAAGCACGACCCGCCTTCCCTCTGGGATGAGGACGCCGTCACGGCTGCTGCCGATCGGCCTGTCGTCGATGTGTCCTGGCCGGACGCAGACGCCTACTGTCAGTGGGCGGGGAAACGGTTGCCGACCGAAGCGGAATGGGAGAAAGCCGCGCGCGGCACGGATGGCCGGCGGTATCCCTGGGGGCATCTGACGCCGTTCCCCGACCTTGCGAACTACAACCGCGGCGACTGGGTGAGCTATCCTGTCACGCTGGCACCGGTCACCTACGGCGTCCAGGGGTTGAATATTCGATTAGGCATCCAAAAGGGCGGCGGGCGCAGCGCCTATGGGCTCTATAATATGGCCGGCAACGTCTCGGAGTGGGTGGCCGATTGGTACGATCGCGAGTATTACAAGAAACATCCTCCGAGGGACAATCCTGCCGGCCCGGAGAGCGGCAGCAAGAAGATCTTCCGGGGCGGGAGCTGGATGGATGCTCCCCGCCTCCTTCGTGTGACTGCACGGTTTTCAGCGGAGCCGGACTTCCACGATCGCACGATGGGGTTCCGGTGCGCCATGAGCGCGGCCACATGACAAGAGCCACCGGCCGGTTGCCGATGGCGAACGGCCGATGGGATTGATGGGATCGATTGTGGGAAAGGATTCGATGGCTGGTGAGATGCTGCGGCTCGGAGAGGCGGCGCCGCCGTTTTCTCTGTCCGGTGTGGACGGGCGCATCTGGAGCTTGACCGACCTCGCCGAGAAGTCCGTCGTCGTCGTGATCTTCTCGTGCAATCATTGCCCCTATGTCCAAGCCTACGAGAACCGGATGGTGGCCGTCCAGCGCGATTACGCGGAGCAAGGCGTACAGCTTGTGGCCATCAATTCGAATGATGCCGTCGGCTATCCCGAGGACAGTTTCGCCGAGATGCAGAAACGGGCGAAGGAGAAAGGCTTCAACTTCTTGTATCTTCGGGATGATTCGCAGGCCGTCGCGCGCGCCTACAGAGCGACGCATACGCCCCAGCTCTTTGTCTTCGATCGCGACCGGCGGCTGCGCTACACCGGCAAGATCGACGACAACTGGCAACAGCCGCAGGCGGCGCGGCGTCGCTACCTCCGCGAGGCGTTGGATGCGCTCCTCGCAGGCACTCAGCCGGCTGAGCCCATGACGCATGCCATCGGTTGTACGATCAAGTGGAAACGGTCTTGACCTCACCCCTCGGCGTGTAGGCGCAGGGCCTGCGGTAGCACGTTCAATGGCTGAATCCGGTCACGAGCTTTCCAACGAGCCGTCTTCTCCTTCCCCTTCAGAAGAATCAGAAGAGTGTTCCTCCTACTCCAATGAGCAGGCCTGGACCGCGGTCATCATCGGCCTGGTTCTGCTGGTGGCTGCCTATGCGCTGAGTGGAACGAAGACGCCGCCGCCGGAACCTGCGACTGCTCGCCGATCTGCCCCTGCTGCACCGGTCATTACTCCTGAAGCGGTACCGCTGGCGACCGGCGACGAAGCGATTCCCGAACTTTTCACACGCGCCGGATGCTCCGTGTGCCACACCATTCCGGGTATCCAGGGAGCCGGCGGGCAGGTGGGGCCGGCGTTGCTATTGGGCACGACCGGTTTGCGCCGCTTGGCCGATCCCCGGTACCACGGACAGGCCAAGACGGTGCGCGATTACATCGTCGAATCCATTCTGACCCCCGGCGTCTACGTGGTGCCGGGGTACCCGGACCGGACGATGCCGACCTGGTATGGGCAGAAGCTCAGCGCGATGGCGCTGGAAAAGATGGTGGCCTATCTGGAGAAGCTGACTGAAGAGGGACCATCACAGAGCAGCCGGTGACGGCGGGCCCATCCGCGGGCTCGCACGATGTCTTGTCGAATGAGATGTGCGCATGGCGAGGGACCGGAGGCGAGGGATGCGTTACCGCTTTTTTCGGAATGTGGCGACGCCCGAGGGAAAGCCCTGGATATGGAATCCCTTCTCGTTTGTTTTGTCCTTGTCGAGGAGCGCGTTGATCGCATCGTCTCCTTTCAACCCTTCCAGCTTGATCTTGAGGCGGAGGTTGTTCGCGCTGTCCGCGTTAATCAGGGCCTGCTCGATGGTGACCTTGCCGGCCTTGTAAAGATGGAAGAGCACATGGTCGAACGTCTGGCAGCCTTCGTCGATGCCTTGCTCCATCGCCTCCTTCAACGTGTCGATCTCCGCTTTCTTGATCAGGTCCTTGACGCGCGGCGTATCCAGCATGATCTCGAGGGCAGGGACCCGCTTGCCGTCAACCGACGGAATGAGCCGCTGCGAAACGATCGCGCGTAGATTCAGCGAGAGTTGCAGGTAGATTTGCGCGTGGCGCTCGGGCGGGAAGAAGTTCATGATGCGCTCGATGGCCTGATTGGCGTTGTTCGAGTGCAAGGTGGCTAAACAGAGGTGGCCGGTTTCCGCGAACGTGATGGCGGCTTCCATGGTTTCCGTGTCCCGAATTTCTCCGATTAGAATCACGTCCGGCGCTTGCCGCAGAGTGTTCTTGAGCGCGTTCTGGTAGGACAACGTGTCGAAGCCGACCTCGCGTTGCGTCACGATGGATTTCTTATGTTGGTGCACAAACTCGATCGGGTCTTCGACGCTCACGATGTGGCCGGGATGGACGGTATTGCGATGGTCCATCATGGCGGCCAGCGTCGTCGATTTGCCTGAGCCGGTCGCGCCGACCACCAGGACCAGCCCGCGCTTCGTCATGGCAATGTCCTTCACGATCGGGGGAAGCTCCAGTTGTTCGACCGTCATGATCTCCGCCTTGATGTGCCGGAAGACCAGCCCGACGTTCCCTCTCTGACGGAAAATATTGACACGGAACCGACCCAATTCCTTGTAGTAGAGGGCCAGGTTCATTTCCATCTTCTCTTCGAATTCTCCGCGCTGCTGGCCGCGCATGAGCGCTAAGGCCAAGGCTTCCAGCTGTTCGTTGTTGAAGGGAGGGTCCGTCGTGGGCTCCGTCGCGCCGTGCACCCGGTACACCGGTGGGGCCTCGACGGTGAGATAGAGGTCCGAGGCCTCGCGATCGACCATGACTTTTAAGAGACTGCGAATGTCCATGTGCTGCCTCCGAGCCGGGATGCGGCACGACGCGGCCCGGCCCGGCTTGCTCCGACCGGCGTGTTAGGCCGCTCCGCTGGCGGCATTGAAGAGATTGGGGTTCATACTCCTGGATTGGGCTTCGCCCCTGGTGATGACGCCTCGATGAGCCAGCTCGATCAAGGCCATGTCCATCGTCTGCATCCCATCCTTCTGGCTGGCCTGCATCATGCCCGGGATTTGATGGAGCTTGTTCTCCCGGATGAGGTTTCTCACGGCCGTGGTGCCGATCATGATCTCGATGGCCGCCACCCGGCCTCCCGACTTTCGCTTGAGCAGAGTTTGCGTGAGAACCCCCTCCAGCGTTTCCGACAGTTGCGCGCGGACCTGCGACTGTTGGTTAGGCGGGAATGCGTCGATGATTCGATCGACGGTCTTGGGGGCGCTGGAGGTGTGCAGCGTGGCGAATACCAGGTGGCCGGTTTCCGCGGCCGTCAGCGCCAGCTGTATGGTTTCCAAATCGCGCATTTCGCCGACGAGGACGATGTCCGGGTCTTCGCGGAGGGCGGAGCGCAGCGCGTTAGCGTACGACAGGGTGTGGACGCCCAATTCACGTTGGTTGATGAGGCACTTCTTCGATTTGTGGACAAACTCGATGGGGTCCTCAATGGTGATCACGTGGCCTTCGAACGTATGGTTGAGATAATCGATCATCGCGGCGAGGGTCGTCGATTTACCCGATCCCGTGGGGCCGGTCACAAGGATCAACCCCTTCTCCCTGTCGCACAGTTGCCTGATCACCGGCGGCATGCCGAGTTTTTCGAGCGGGAGAATTTGCGTCGGGATGGTCCGGAACACGGCACCGAGGCCACGGCTCTGGACAAACACGTTGACGCGAAATCGCGCGATGTCGCCTAAGTCGAACGAGAAGTCGCATTCGCGATGTTGTTCGAACGCCTTGCGCTGTGCATCGTTCATCATGTCGTAGATGAGCGCGTGGGTCTCATCCGAGGAGAGCGCCGGATGGTCCAGCTTCTTGAGGTCGCCATGCATGCGGATCATCGGGGGTTCGCCGGCGCTGATGTGGCAGTCCGAGGCGCCTTCCTTGACGGCAAACGTCAGCAGTTTCGAAATGTCCATCCGGTTGCTCCTTGTCGCATGCAGGTATGACGGCTAATCCTGGAGTATGGCGTAAGGAAATAATGAAGACGTTGGCGCACGATCGATCTTTCGTGAATGATGCCACATCGTTGCGAGAAAGCAAGGGAATAGCAAGAAGGGGAATCGTCGAGGCGGAGAAGTCGGCGCGAGAACGGTGCGAGAACGGTGCGAGAACGATGAAGGTTAGATCAGCCCGAGAGATGTTCCCGCGCGATGAAACGCGGCCAGTGCTTCATCGAGTTGGTCCCGGGTATGTTCGGAGGTCACGGTGAGTCGAATGCGGCTGGTTGCCTTGGGGACTGTCGGGGGGCGAATGGCGGGAGCGAAGAGACCCTCTTCTAAGAGCATTCGGGACAGCGTCACGGTTCGTTCAGGATCCCCGATGAGCACGGGCAGGATCGGGCTCACAGTCTCGGACATCCGAAAGCCCAGATGCTGCAGACCGGAATAGAGATACTCGCGGTTGGCCCAGAGCCTCGCGCGGCGTGCCGGGTCGGTGTCGATGACGTGCAGCGCTGCGGTGGCTGCCGCGGCTGAAGCCGGCGGTGGGGCGGTGGTGAAGATGAAGGAGCGGGCGGTGTTGAGCAGGTACCGGATCACTGTGGCGGGACCGGCGACATAGGCGCCGCTGCTGCCGAGGGCTTTTCCCAACGTGCCCATGTGGAATGGAATGCGGCCTTCAACCCCACAGTATTCGAGTGTGCCATGCCCTCGTTGGCCCATCACGCCTGTTCCGTGCGCATCATCGACGAGGAGTGGCGCGTCGAATCGTTCTGCGAGGTCGGCCAGGTCTTTGAGCGGCGCGACATCGCCATCCATGCTGAAGAGACCGTCCGTGACGATGAGTGCGCGCCGCGTCGCGGTTCGACGCGCGAGGAGGGATTCGAGGTGGCCTGCGTTGCGGTGATGAAAGACGCGAAGGTCGGCCCCGCTGAGTCGGCAGCCGTCGATCAGACTGGCGTGACAGAGGCGGTCGGCGAAGATGATGCCGCCGGAGCCGATCAGGGCGGGGATGATACCGAGGTTCGCCAGGTAGCCGGAGCCGAACACCAGCGCGGCTTCCGTTCCTTTGAATCGGGCCAGCGCGGCTTCGAGTTCGACGTGGGAAGGCAATGTACCGCAGACAAGTCTGGACGCGCCTGAGCCTGCGCCGAACTGTTCCGTGGCGATGCAGGCCGCCCGCACTAGGGCCGGATGCGTGGCAAGGCCGAGGTAGTCGTTGGAGGCCAGCAGAATCACGCGGCGCCCGTTCAGCGTAACGGTGGGGCCAACGGCGGACTCCAAGGGGTGCAGTTCACGAAGGAGATGCCGGTCTTCCAGTTGCTGGAGTTGCCTGTCAAACATGGAAAGGCGTGGCGGTTGTATCCGAACGATGTGTCGGCGCTGGGTCATCCTGGTTGACACGGTACGCTATACTTCGCGGACGCGATGTGTCAATGAAGCCCCGTGGCATGCGATTGACAAGACGCGAGCATCCCTTGTATAAGGCGCGCAGCCGTGCTGGTCACCTCGTAAGATTCTGGATGCCGGCGGAAGCGGGGAAGCATGTCGTACAAAATTCGGATTCCATCGAAGACGACGACAATCGACGAGGCGCAGTTGCTCACGGGGATAGAACGATTCCTCATCGCCCTGGAGGAACATCGTCGGGCTGTGCTCGCGGGCGGCGCGGTCGTGCTGCTGGCCGTGCTCGTGGTGGCCGGTGTTTTTTGGTTCGATTACCAGACAAGTCAGAAAGCGTTGTCTCTCGAACAAGAGGCGACGCGCCATTATCTCACGAGGCCTGCAGACAAGCCCGAGCAAGCAGACAAAAATCTCAAAGAGGCGATTGCGTTGTACCGGCGAGTCGTCGAGCAGTACCCCCGCACGACAAGCGCGCCGATCGCGCTCTACCATCTTGGGAATGCGCTGGTGCAAGCGAACGATCTCGATGCCGCCATCGAGTCCTATAAACGCTTCGTGGTGCTCTACGGATCCAATACGAGCCTGCTCGGGCTCGTGCAGCAGCGGCTGGCCTATGCGTATCTCCTGAAAGGGGATGGGGATCTGGCAGCGAAAGCGTTTTCGGCGGTTCTGGAGATGCCGGGGACGCTCAATAAAGATCACGCGCTGTTCGAACTCGGGAAGCTGGAAGAATCCCAATCGAGGCCGGAAGGGGCGCTGGCCCACTATCAGGACTTGATTAAGAACTATGCCAATTCTCCCTTTGCCAGCGAAGCAGCGGTTCGGGTGAAAGTCCTTGACGTGAAGAAAGTGCTTGATGCTCCTCCTTCCGGGGCCGCTGCCGGCGAAGCTCAGCCGGTTCCTGGCTCGAAGCCGTAAGCCCATCCCAAGCCTCTCCCCTGAGTTCCAGCCGATTCCGGATATCCGTGTGAGCGGGTGGTGAAGGAGTAGTCGCTATCTGGCGATGGCGAGGAGATCGCCCGGCCTAATGAGGGGGCCGGTGAGGTTGTTGCGCGTCTTCAATGTCTTGACCGAGACCCTGAAGCGTTTCGCGACCTTCTCCAAGGTATCGCCCATCCGTACTCGGTACCACCGGGACGATTCCGCCCGGACCTTCTGACTTATCACCGGCAGCGGCGGGAATTTCCAGGTCGGAATCCGATCGAGCAGTTCCTCCATTTTCGGTTTCGTGCCGACCGGAACTTTCAAGCGGTAATCGGGATCGTCCGGCGGAGTCGCATCCCGTCGAAGCTCCGGGTTCAGCAAGCGCAGCTCCTCGTAGGGAATGCCTGTCGCGTTCGCAATGGCGCGAAAGTGGATGGGGCGGGTCACAATGACTTCCTCGAACTCATGGGGAGGAACGGGTTCCTGAGGAAAGCCATACCGGTCCGGGTTCTTGGCAATGATGGTCGCGGCCATAAACCGTGGGACGTACTCTTTCGTCTCCCGCCGAATGAGTCTCGTCTTCGAAATCTCGGAGAAGCTTTCGGCCTGCGCTTTGTGTAACGCGCGCATGACCTTTCCCTCGCCGGCATTATAGGCGGCCATGGCAAGCGGCCAGGCTCCGAAGAGATCGTACAGATCGCGTAGGTACCGTGCCGCGGCGACCGTGGATTTGATCGGATCTCGTCGTTCGTCCACATACTGGTCGACACGCAGGCCGTAGACCTTGGCAGTCCCTTTCATGAACTGCCAGGGACCGGTCGCACGGGCGCGCGAGTAGGCGTAGGGGTTGAACCCACTCTCCACCAGCGACAGGTAGACGAGGTCGCTGGGCAGGTTGAACTCAGAAAAGATCCGTTCGACGAGGGGGCGATACTTGCTCAGGCGGGTCAGCCACTGTTCGAAACGGCCGCGAATGGACGTGTTGAAGTACCGAATATGGCCCTGGACCGATGGGTCCAGTACGATCGGAACGTTGTAGTCGGATGGTTCGGACCCAGCAGATTGTTCGTCCCGGTTCTGGACGACTTCCGCAGGGGGATTCAGTAAATCCGAGAACCGGGCAACGGAGCCGACAGGAGGCTTGATCTGCAAGATGTCTTCTGCGCGGGGAATGTCCGAGCGATCTTGCGTGAGCGGCGGTGTATCGTCGATCGCTTCTTCGACGAGTGTTTCAACAGGGGGCGCCGCTTCTGTGGCGGGATCGCCTACTTCTGTCGAAGCAGTGTCCGGCACGATAGTCTGAGCAGTTCCATGGCATGGGATCAGCGAGACGGCTAGGGCCAGAAAGCTACCCACGGCGACCTGAAGCAGGAACATCATGTTGGGCCCAACCTTCCTGGGTGAAGAACCATAGATCGCTCGGCAAGACTATCGGGAAGGAATGGCGATGTCAAGAAATTGGAGGCCTGAAGCCGATCCCACGTTCGTAGGATTCCCTTCGCATGGAACGTGATCAGCGTGGCGGCACGCACACATGTGCGCCATGCAACCACCATCCAACCTGCTGAAAACACGGATTCTTCCGGCCTTTGCTTTCTTGACTCCCCAATAGGGGCTGTGGTAGCGTGCACGCTTCCTGCGCCTCGATTTTTACAACGCTGATCATGGGGAGGAGTTGGCAATGCTGAAACGTTATCTTCTGGCTCCGGGACCGACACCGGTACCCCCGGAAGTCCTCTTGGCCATGGCACGGCCGATCATTCACCACCGGGCGCCCGAATTTGCCCAGCTGTTTGGGGAGGTCCGCGAGGAGCTGAAGTGGTTATTTCAGACGCGACACGATGTCTTGATTTTAGCCGCCTCCGGTACCGGCGGAATGGAAGGATCGGTCTCGAATTTTCTCTCACCCGGTGACAAAGCGCTGTGCGTCAATGCAGGCAAGTTTGGGGAGCGATGGGGCAAGCTCTGTAAGACCTTCGGCGCGCAGGTGACGGAACTGAAAGTTGAGTGGGGAAGAGCGGTTGATCCTCAGACAGTTGCGGATGCGCTCAAGAAGGACCCTTCCATTAAGGCGGTGTATGTCCAGGCAAGCGAGACGTCGACCGGGGTCGCCCACGACGTGAAGGCGATAGCCGAGGCGGTCAAGCCGTATGACGGGACCATTTTGGTGGTCGATGCCATCACCGCGCTCGGAGTCTTCGACATCAAGACGGATGCCTGGGGGATCGACGTGGTGGTGACTGGCTCACAGAAGGCCTTGATGTTACCGCCAGGATTAGCTTTCGTGAGTGTCAGTGAGAAAGCCTGGCAGCTGGCCGAGAAGGCGAAGAATGGGGCCTTCTATTTCAACTTTAAGAAAGAACGCGACTCTCAGGTGAAGAATCAAACCGCCTATACGCCGGCGGTGTCGCTGATCGTTGGACTGAAGGAAGTCCTGACGATGTTAAAGGCCGAGGGGCTGGATGCGGTGTTCGCCAGACAGGCGGCGCTCGCGAATGCGATGCGCGAAGGGGTTAAAGCCGCGGGCCTTTCACTCTTCCCGAAAGAATCTCCCAGCGATGCCTTGACGGCGATCGTTGCTCCCGATGGTGTCGATGGGCAGGCTGTCTACAAGAATCTGCGGGTCCAGTACGGCATGACGGCTGCCGGTGGTCAGGATCATCTCAAGGGCAAGATCTTCCGCATCTCCCACATGGGCTATATGGATAGCTTCGATGTCATCACGGCGCTGGCTGCGATGGAGATGGTGTTGAAAGGGTTGGGGCATCCGGTGAAACTCGGCAGCGGGGTCGCAAGGGCGCAAGAATTGTTGATGGCCAAGTCTTAAGGTGCGAGGAACCAGCGAAGGAATCCGATCATGAAGATTCTGGTGAGCGATAGCCTGTCGAAGCAGGGCGTAGAGATTCTCGAAACGGCGGGATTTACCGTTCTCGTCAAGACCAAGCTGTCCAAGGACGAATTGCTGAAAGAGATCAAGGACGCCGATGGACTCATTGTCAGGTCCGGCACCAAAGTAACGGCGGAAGTCATCGTCGCGGCGGAACGACTGAAAGTGATAGGGCGAGCCGGGTCCGGATTAGACAATGTCGACACGGCAGCGGCGACGCGGCGCGGTATCGTCGTGATGAACACGCCCGGTGGGAACACGGTCACGACCGCCGAGCACGCCCTCTCCATGATTTGCTCGATGACGCGGCGGATTCCTCAAGCCACAGCTTCGATGAAAGCGGGGAAGTGGGAAAAGGAACGCTTCATGGGAGTCGAGCTCTATAACAAGACCTTGGGCATTGTCGGTGTCGGGCAGATCGGCGGCTATTTGACCAAGCTGGCCCAAGGGGTCGGCATGAACGTCATGGCCTACGACCCCTACTTGGCCGAGGAGAGCGCGCAGAAAATGGGCGTTGCCATGGTTGAGCTGGATGAGCTGTTCCGCCGGGCCGACATCATTTCTGTCCACACGCCCCTGACCCCGGAAACCAAGTCCCTCATCAATGCCCAGGCGATCGCGAAGATGAAACCGGGGGTGTTAATCGTCAACTGCGCTCGTGGCGGTATCATCCACGAGGGCGATCTGTATGAAGCGTTAAAGAGCAAGCGAGTGGCAGCCGCGGCGTTCGACGTGTTCGAAGAGGAACCGGTGAAGCCGGACCATCCGCTGTTGATGCTCGATAACTTTATCTGCACGCCGCACATTGGGGCCGCAACTACGGAAGCACAGGAAAATGTGGCCGTCGGTATCGCTGAGCAGATTGTCGACTACTTCACGAAGGGGGTGGCTCGGGGAGCCGTGAACATCCCGTCTGTTGCCCCCGACTTGCTGCCGCGCCTCCAGCCGTATTTGGCGCTGGCAGAGAAGCTCGGCCTGCTGCAGATCCAACTCTGCGAGGGCGGACTCGAACGGGTGATCGTGGAATACAACGGAGAGGTCTCCGGCCTCGCGACCGCGCCGCTGACGGTGGCGGTGCTCAAGGGATTGCTCACGCCGATCATGGAAGATCCCGTGAACTACGTGAATGCACCGATTGTCGCCAAGGAGCGCGGCATCGAAGTCAAGGAAGTGAAGAGCAGCGATGCGGGCGATTTCACCAGCGTGATCCGTGTCCGTGTGGAAGCGGGGAAAAAATCGCATCAGGTGGCGGGGACACTGTACAGTCGCAAGGACCCTCGCGTCATCGAGATCGATCGGTTCAAGGTCGAAGTCGTTCCTGAAGGCCACATGTTGCTGATCCACAACATCGATCGTCCCGGCGTGATCGGCATGGTCGGACAAGTGCTTGGAGACCACAACATCAATATCGTGCGTATGCAATGTGCGCTCGAGGAGCGGGGCGGGAATGCGCTGCTGATTATCGGGTCCGACGCGGCGCTGCCGACCGACGTGCTGAACAAGATCAAGGCCGGCACGAATATCCTTTCCGTCAAGGTCGCCGACCTCTCCAAAGGGCTCTAGCCCGCCGGCAGACCATGGTTCCTCCGGCCTCACCATCGTCCATCGTTCCCGCCTCCGTCGGTTCTCGACGGGAACGGTCGCTCGTCCCCGAGGGGATGACGACCATTCTCCCTCACACCGCCAGGCGCGTGCGGCGACTGGAAGAAATCTTACTGTCGCAGCTCGAACGGTGGGGGTATGAAGAGATCATCCTTCCCACCTTCGAATATCTCGACGTGCTGGCGCCTGGCTTGGAGCCGGCGGTGATCGAGCAATGCTTTCAATTCGTGGACCGAACGACGGGGCGGATCCTGTTGCTGCGGCCGGATGCGACGGCACAGATCGCACGGACCGTGGCAATGGGATTGACCGGGTCGACGGTGCCGTTGCGATTATCGTACCGGACCGCCGTGTTCCGTTATGAGCCCGAGCATGCGGGGCGCGATCGGGAGATTTTTCAGGTCGGGGCAGAACTCATCGGCGCGCAGGATGCGAGCAGCGACAGCGAGATCATTGCGCTCATGGTGCAGTGCCTCCAACGCGTGGGGCTTCCCTCGCTCAAAGTCTCGTTGGGACACGTCGGGTTTTTCAAACATCTCCTGGCTCGTTCCGGGATGTCGGCGGATGCGCAGAAGCGGGCCGAGCAAGCCGCGGCGCGCAGAGATTTGCCTCGTCTCGAGGAGATCGTCGCTGCGGAGCGTGTTCCAAGACCAACGGCGCGAGGGATCCTGGCTGCTCCAGGACTGTGTGGCGGCGAGGAGGTGCTGGAGCAGGGGCGGCGGTTGGCCGGCAGGGACGCATCGTTGCGTGAGCCGCTGGATCGCTTGGAGAAAGTCTATGAGTTACTCGTGTCGGCCGGACTCAAGGACGACCTGCTGCTCGACCTGGGAGAGTTTCGGGGCTTCGAGTATTATGACGGGGTCGTCTTCGACGTCTTTGCGGAGGGGGTCGGCTCCGAGCTGGGCGGCGGGGGGCGGTACGATCACCTGATCGGCCGCTTCGGGCGAGAGTTGCCGTCCACGGGATTTGCGCTCGATGTGGATCGGCTCTTCCGCGCGATGGCGCTTCCAGGCGACGGAGCGATTCACGCGCGGGCGGACTACCTGGTGTCGGCTCCCTCGCATCTCGCCCATCGAGTGGTTGAACTCGCGACGCGCCTGCGTGAATCGGGCTGCCGGGTCATTCAGGGCCAGGTGAGGCACGCGCGTACCCGTTTGGTTCAGAAGGCAGTCGAAGAAGCCCGGTGTCAGCGGGCCGCTGCGGCTGTGATCGTCGGCGCACCGGACACGCGAAAGGACGAAGTGGTGGTGGTGGAAAACATTCTCGATGCAACGTCGGTGCGACGGGGCGGCCGGACGCAACGGTCGCTTCCGTCTAAGCGAGTGACGGTCGAGTGGCTGGCCAATCGAGTGCTCGAGAGGCAAGACGCGTAAAGGAGTCCCACGGTTGTGGCCGCGATCGATCTGTTAGAGCCAAAACTTCCCCCTCAGAATCTCGAGGCCGAACAATCCGTGCTGGGCGCGATCTTGCTCGACAACGCCGCGATAGCCAAAGCCATGGAGATCCTGACCGAAGAGGATTTCTATCGGACGGCCCATCGCAGAATTTTTCAGGCGATGTTGGAGCTGTCGGATGTGAGCGAGGTGATCGACCAGATTACGCTCACCGAACGCATCAAGGCCCGTGGTGAATTGGAAGCCGTCGGCGGGGCCGCCTACCTCGCGGAATTGGTGCAAGCGGTCTCCAGTTCCGCCAACATCCGCTACCACTGTAAGATTGTGCGGGATAAAGCGCTCCTGCGCGGCCTGATCTCCACCTCGACCGAAGTGATTACGCGCGGGTATGAGGGCGCCTTGCAGGTGGATGAGTTGCTCGACTTCGCCGAGCGCTCAGTGTTCAGCCTGGCTCAGGGGAAGCTCGGACGTTCATTCTCACCGCTCAACCAAATCATCAAGGAGAGCCTGGACCTCGTCGATCGCCTCTCCAAGCGGAAAGAGCGTGTCACGGGTGTGCCGACCGGGTATTACGATCTTGATGATATTACCGCGGGGTTACAGGCATCGGACTTGGTGGTGATTGCAGGGCGGCCGAGTATGGGCAAGACGAGCCTGGCGTTGGGAATCGCCCAGCATGCGGCGATTCACGCGGGAACCGTGGTCGGCATTTTCAGCCTGGAAATGTCCAAACCTCAACTCGTGTTGAGGATGCTCAGCTCGGAAGCACGGGTGGACTCGCATGCGTTGCGGACCGGTCGGTTGCAGAAAGAAGACTGGTGGCGTCTGGCCGAAGCCGCAGGCCGTCTCGAGCAGGCGCCGATCTTTATCGACGACACCGGCGCGTTGACGGTGCAGCAGATGCGCGGCAAAGCGCGGCGGCTGAAGGCGGAACGGGGGCTCGGCCTATTGATCGTGGATTACCTTCAGCTCATGCAGGGACGTAGCGATGCGGAGTCGCGGCAGCAGGAAATCTCGGATATCTCGCGCTCGCTGAAAGGACTCGCCAAAGAGTTGGACGTTCCCGTGATCGCACTCTCCCAGTTGAGTCGCGCAGTCGAAAGCCGCAAGCCGCCCATCCCCATGTTGGCGGATCTTCGCGAATCCGGTGCGATCGAGCAGGACGCCGATGTGGTGATCTTCATCTATCGCGAAGACGTGTACGATCCGAACTCGGAACGGAAGGGGATCGCGGATATCCTCGTGCGGAAGCACCGCAATGGTCCGATCGGGGATCGGCAGTTGTTCTTCCACGATCGCTTCGCGAAGTTTGAAAGCCTCGAGAATCGCGAAGTCGTTTGACGCGTCTTTCCTTCGCTCGGTATAATCACGTCACGTTCCCACAACCCTTTCACGCGTTCTTAGTACGATCGCTCGTGCGACCATCCACCGACACCGCACGCTCGGCTCTCCAAACTCCAGCCGTTGATTCGCGCACACGATGTGCGCTGATCCTCGCAGCGATTCCGCTCCTTGCCGTCGCTTGCGCTGCGGCTCCTCATGGGGAGTCCACTCAGGCAGGGGTGAGTCCATCCGTTCCCGCGGCGACCAAGCCGCAACCTGCGACCGACTCGCGATCTGCCTACCATTTTATGCTGGGCTATCAGGCGGAGCTGGCGCAGGACACGGAACGGGCCGTCCGGGAGTACGAGGCCGCTCTTCAATCCGATCCTGGCGCAGTCTCCATCAAAGCCAGGTTGGCGGTACTGTACTACTCGATAGGCGATCTGAAGGCGGCTGTTCGCTACGCCGACGAGGCGGCCCAGGGGCAAGAACTCGACAGTCAGACGCTCAGCCAGATGGCGGGTGTGTATGCCGGGGCTGGGCAGCAGGAGCGTGCGCTCGTGCTGTTCGATCGCGCTATTCAGGCCGAGCCGGGCAAGAGCGACCCGTATTTTTCGAAGGGCCTCTTGCTGCTCAGCTTGAAGCGGGTGGCCGATGCCGAGCAGGCTATCAAAGAGGGCATCGCGTTGGCGCCGGACTCCGCGGTGGGCTATTACCACTTAGGACGTGTGGGGGTTGAATCGAAACAGTTCGACGCCGCGATCAAGCATTTCGAGCGAGCCATTGCCGTCAACCAGTCGTTCGAGCCGGCGTATCTCGCGCTCGGAACGTTACACGAGGCTAGGCAGGAGCGGGAGAAAGCCGTCGCGGTCTATCGTCGGTATCTGGAGGGCATCAATCCGCGGAATCGGGAAATCCGTCAACATCTGGTGCGGTTGTTTATGAATGCCAAGGACTACCAGTCTGCCTTGACCGAACTGGAGCAGATGCTGGCCGAAGACCCCGATGATTTGGACGCGCAACTCCGTGTCGGCCTGATGTATGGGGAGATGAAGGAGTATCCCAAGGCCATCGAGCGACTCCAGAAGATTCTGGCGGTACGTCCTGCGGAACTGAAAGTGCGCGACTATCTGGGGTACCTCTTCGAAGAAAGCAAGGAACACGAGAAAGCCATCGAGGCGTACGACTTCAATCTCAAGCTGGAACCGATGTATTTTGAGGGACATTTACACCTCGGCGTGCTGCTCTACCGCCAGAAACGTATTCCGGAATCGATCGCCCATTTGCGCGAGGCGACCAAACTGAATCCCAAGCAGCCTGAATCCCATATCGTGCTGGGGTTGGCGTACTTGCAGTCGGATCGATTCGAGATGGCCTCGCAGGCGTTTGAAGAGGGGATCCAATTCAACCCCAAGAATGCCGACCTGCATTTCAATCTGGGTACCGCCTACGACAAGCTCAATCGCTTCGACGATGTCGTCCGTGTGATGGAGACGGCGCTGAAACTCGACCCACACCATGCCGATGCGCTCAATTACCTTGGGTACAGCTACGCGGAGCGGGGGATTAAGGTCGAAGAGGCGTTGGGGCTCACCAAGCAGGCGGTCGCGCTGAAGCCGGACAACGGCTATTACGTCGACAGCCTCGGGTGGGCCTTCTATAAGATGGGTCGTCTCGATGAGGCGCTTACCGAGATCAAGCGCGCCGTGGCGTTGGTCGGCGATGACCCTGTCATTTTCGAACACCTGGGTGAAATCTACCTCAAGCAGAATCTGCTCCATGACGCACGCGAGGCATGGCTCCATTCGCTGGAACTGGACCCCTCGAACACGAAGTTGATCGAGCGGTTTCGAGAACGGGGGATGGGCGATCCGTCTCAAGAAGAACGGGTGCGTCGGGCCGCGCGACGAGTCTCGGAACAGAAAGCCGCTCAACAGGCAGTCCCCTTGCCCTAGCCCTTCCGGCCATGAGTACCGTCCAGCAGGCTGCGGATTAACCTTGTGGAACTATTGTTTTGTCATTCCCGCGTAAGCGGGAATCCAGGAAGTCATTGAAACGATTGAGGACGAAGTTTCTGGACTCCCGCATTCGCGGGAGTGACGAGTATTTTCCCGCAGCCTGCTGTGCGTTCAAGGCTTTCCTTCCCGCGCCGAATTTCGGCATCGCTCCTCTGCGACCCATCCAAACCTGATCGGCTGATTTTCACTTCTTTCTCGACTGTCGGATACAACCTGTTATTTTTCTTTGTAGATTAGGGTCTTCCCAGGCGAGGTCTCTGTGAAAGAGGCTCGATGGCATGGAATCTGCTGATTCTCCTTCGCAGAATACCCCGCAGCTTGCTGCGGGGATGAAGGCGAGGAGAACCCTCCGTAGCCTTGGCGAAGGAGGGTAGCGGCTTCGGAGAATTTCGCAGGATACCCCGCAGCTTGCTGCGGGGAGCTTCATTCCCGCTGTGTGGGTTCGGAGTTCAATCGAATTTCAAGTAATCTCGTCAGAAATTCGAAAGGAGCCGAGGATGAAGAGCACACGGATCAAGACTGAGCAGGGGTTCACCCTGATCGAGTTGATGATCGTGGTGGGCATCATTGGCCTGCTGGCGACAATCGCCATTCCCAAGTATTTGCAGTGGCAGGCAAAGAGTGTTCAGTCCGAAGCGAAGGCGAATCTGGGTGGGGTGTATTCCGCTGAAATCGCGTTCTTCGGAGAAAAGAACCGCTACAGCGGCTTCACGGAAATAGCGTTCCGTGTGAAGGGAAGTAATCAGCGGTACACATATAGAGCGGTCTCGACGGATAGCGCCGGTAACCCACAAGCTGTCGATGTCTTGCAGCCTGCCGCCGGCCTGACCGCAGAAAATGGAACGTACTCGGCGGCTGTTTCATCGGGGGGGTTCACCGCGACTGCGACGGCCAATCTGGATGGTGATGGGACTCTTGACGAGTGGCACGTGAACGATGCCAAAGCCGAGCTGTTTGTGCCGGATAAGAACGATGCGATTCAATAAAGGGTGAGAGCACGGTGTATCTGATCAGTGACAATTCTTGGCACCATGTATCAACAAATGCGGACGGCGCGGGCAATGCGGACTTCTGCACCGGGACAGACATGGCGAACCTATTGAAAGTTCGTGGGTTGGTTTCCTGAAAGAGGGGGCACGGATCATGCTTTTAGGGGGTGTGTCGGACCTGAGGCATACACGAAGCAAACAAAGTCGATGATGAGGATGATAGTGAGGGTGGAGATGGAGAAGAGGCACTTAACAGTAAAGGAGGATCGGAAGATGTTAAAGAAATTGCAGAGCCAAAAGGGTTTCACGTTAATCGAGTTGATGATCGTCGTGGCGATCATCGGGATTCTGGCGGCGATCGCCATTCCGAACTTCATGCAGTATCAGGCAAAGTCGAAGCAATCAGAAGCCAAGACGAACCTGGGGGGTATCTATACTTCTGAAGTGGCCTACTTCGGCGAATCGAACACCTACTCGCCCGTCTTTGGTACGATCGGATTTCAGGTTGCGAGCACGGGGAGCCAGCGTTACAGCTTCACCTTGGATGGTGGAACGAACGTTCTTGCCGGCTCGACCGTCGGTACTTGTGCGACATATACCGGTTCGGCCAACGGTGCCACGGGATTTACGGCTCTTGCAACCGGCAACATTGATGGCGATACGATCTGCGACACCTGGACGATGAATGACGTCAAGACCTTAACCAATACCATCAATGACGTAACATCGTAGTCGTTGGGTTCTCGCTGCGGGGTGGGGATTCTGTAAGGATTCCCACCCTGTTTCATTTGGTGCCCGAGCAACGTTGACCGTTGCACTTTGCAGTAGACTACCGGTTGTGCGAGCGTTCTCCCTACCAGGCCAACTTTTCTACCTTCCTCGCCGTCGCGACTTCTTGACATGCCTGGGGCTGGTCTTGGTCGGTAGCCTATTGGTGGTCTCTCCTTTGTTCGAGGGGGGGACGACTCATGTCGCGGCCATGATCATCAGGCTGATGATCCTATCAGCGTTCGGAACCTACTGGGTCAGGATCATCACGACCAGGCGATTGGTTTGCCCTCGTTTGTCAGCTGGACTGCCGATCCTGGTTTTTCTGGGAATGGCTGCCGCATCAGTCGAGTGGTCTCCTTATACCAACCAAAGCCTACAATGGCTCGTCGTGCTCCTTGGTTATGCTGGATTGCTCTATCTCCTTGCGGCGTTTGTCGAGCGGTGGGAAGATGTGGCCAAATTGCGAGCGGTGCTGGTTGGGATGGCACTGGCCCAAGCGATCTGGGCGTTTGTCCAGGCTGCTCAAGGGGAGGTGGCTAGACCGACCGGCACATTCTTCAACCCGAATTTTCTAGCCGGCTATCTCGCCACCGTATCCATGCTGGTCTTGACCGCTGCTTGTTATATCCGGCCTCGCCATCGACGATCGTGGCCGAAGTGGCGAGCCTCAATTCGCCTGCTTCTTCCGCTTGCCGTCCTGTCCATATTGCTGGCGGCGCTGGTGCAGACCGGCTCTCGTGGTGGGGTCCTGGCGTTGTTCGTGGGAGTTGCGCTCGTGATCGGGTTGCGGTTTGGGCGGCGTGGCGTGATCGGACTTCTCGTCGTGGTGCTTCTCGGCTGTCTGGTCCCTAATCCGATTCGTGATCGAGCCATTGCCGAACACGGGGGGAATCCGGAAACCTACGCGCGTCTGCAGATGTGGCAGAGCGCGCTTCATGAGATGTCCGAACATCCGTTCGGGGTAGGTCTCGGCTTGTACCAGTACACCTATCCTCGATACGCGTTCCCAGTCGAGGGTGAAATCGCTCGCTATGGGAAAATTGCGCAAACCCCTCACAATGAATATCTTCAGATCGGCGTCGAACTTGGGGCCGTCGGCCTCGGCGTATTCTTGTGGGGTCTTGCGCTTGTGGCGCGTGAAGCCTGGTGGCTTCTTCGGCAACGGCTCACTCGCCGGCAACGCGGGTTGGCCGTAGGGATGTGCGCCGGCATCGTGGTGATCCTCACGCAGGCCGCCGTGGATTCCAACCTCCATGAACCGGCTCTCGCAATTCTTCTCACGCTCTGCGTGGCGATCGTCATCTTGGGGAGAAAGCTCTGTCGAGAAAATAGCCCCCCTCACCTTAATCCTCTCCCCCCAGCCGTGACCATCCGGCGCCCCGTGCTTTGGGCAACGATGGGTATGGTCGTGATCGGGCTGCTGGCGGCGAACGTTCTGAGGCTGGGGCTTGCCTATCAGATGTATGAATCGGGGACGCGCTTGGCCAAACAGCAACAGTTCGAGCAAGCCATCGGCGATTTTCAGCGAGCAATTTTTCTCGATCCAGGGAAATCGCTCTATCACAATTCATTAGCGGCGGCCTATTTTCAGCTTGCTCAACGGACTCATGACCAGGCAATGGTTCAGGCGTCGATCGGGGAATTGCGAACAGCCATTGCCTTGAACCCGTTGGACGGACGGCTGCAAAGCCTGCTCGGATATGTCTATACGTCGCAGGCTTCTTCTCGTCGTCCCAATGAGATGACGGAACAAGACCGCGTCTGGCTGGGACAAGCCGTGGAGGCGTACGAGCGAGCAGCCGGTTTGGAACCGTTCAGCTATGCCCATCGATTCGAACTGGCGCGGCTCGCGCTGGCGCGAGGACGACACGACGAAGCCGAACGGCGCCTGAAACAAGCCGTGGAACTTGAACCCAATTTCCTGCCCGGCCGTGAACTACTCATCCGCTTGTACATGGAATTGGGGCGGGGAGCAGAGGCTCAACGTGAATACCAGCAGATCGTGGAGCGGCAACAGCAGTTTCGAGACCGTGCCACGACCGCGCTTGAACGTTCCTTTCTGCAAGTCGATGTTGCAAAGCTGGCCGGCTTACTGGAACAGAGGGCTCCAGCAACATGAATAGCTCAATTCGGTGGTGGACCGATAACCCGCTCATGATCGGCACGCTGATCGTGGCCTTGGGTGCCGGGGCGATGGGGTCCCTTTACGCCGTGGACCGACAGCGTCAGGACCTTGACCGCGCGGTCGAGTTATCCTACCTTCCCAAAGGCGAGTATCTGAAAGTGGCCGTGGTTGGGTATCGACAGATTGCAGCCGACCTGCTCTGGCTTAAAGCGGTGCAAAACTTGGCAGGGAAGACCCAGACGAAGGAAGGCTATCTGGCGGCCTACCACGCCGTGGATGTACTCACCGATCTCGATCCCCAATTTGTGCATGTCTATCAATTTACCGGGACGATTCTTGGTGTGTGGGCAGGACTCGTGAATGAGAGTGTCGCCATCCTCACCAAAGGCATCCAGCACAATCCCACCGTCTGGGAGCTGCCGTTTTTCTTGGGGTACGACTACTACTACGAGTTGCACGATCCCACTACTGCTGCTCAATATTTCCGGACCGCTTCGATGTTGCCCGGCGCTCCTGCCTATTTGCCGAATCTGGCGGCGAGGATGACCGTCGAAGCGGGTGACCCGAATGCCGCACTGGAGTTCCTGCAGCGGCTCTACCTCCAGACCAAGGATGAGCAACTCAGAGAGGGGATGGCCCAACGTATTCAGGAAGTCATCGCCGAGCGAGATCTCAGGGTCCTCGAAAAGGGAGTTAGCGTTTACCGACAACGGTTCGGTAAGTTGCCGGGGACACTGGAGGACCTTGTCAGCGTGGGCATTCTCGCGAAGATTCCACAAGAGCCTTTTGGAAAGCGATATGAACTCGTGCCCTCGGATGGTTCGGTGAAGAGCCCTGGATTGCGAGAACGCTTGCGGGTTCATCGGAAATGAGGGAAGGTGGTAGCAGTGGACGCAATCGTCATCGATCATCTCACGAAAACTTTTAAACCGAATTGGCCCTGGAAGCCGCCCACCACCGTGCTGCGGGAGTTGTCTTTTTCGGTGGGGCAAGGTGAGATCTTCGGGTTCTTGGGGCCCAACGGAGCGGGCAAGACGACGACGTTGAAGATTCTGATCGGCCTGATCCGTCAGACCAGCGGGCGTGCGGAGGTCCTCGGTTCGCCGGCCGGCGACGTCGAGGTGCACCGCCGCATCGGGTTCCTGCCCGAGTCGCCCTACTTCTATGACTATCTCACGGCCGAAGAGTTCCTGAGGTTCTATGGCCACCTGGCCGGCATGGGTGGAGAGACGCTGAACCGCCGGGTTACCACGCTTCTGGAAATGATGGGGTTGATGGAGGCTCGCAAGCGCCAGCTCCGCAAGTTTTCAAAGGGCATGTTGCAGCGGGTGGGTTTGGCACAGGCGCTTATCCACGATCCTGAGTTGGTCATCCTTGATGAGCCGATGTCGGGACTGGACCCGATCGGTCGGAAAGAAGTCCGGGATGTGATCTTGCACTTGCGCGAGCAGGGCAAGACGGTGTTTTTCAGCACTCACATTATCCCCGATGTGGAAATGATCTGCGACCGCGTGGCCGTCATCGTCAAGGGGCAGTTATTGGCTGCCGGTCGGGTCGATGAGCTGGTTGGCCACGGACGGACCCGATCCGTCGAAGTGGTGTGTGAAGGGATTCGCGGCGAAGCCCTGCCGTCGATTTGCGCCATTGCGACGCGGCTGGTCCAGCGCGGGAGCCAATGCCTCATGGTCTTGCCGGAGCCAAACCGTCTTGAGGAAGTTCTAACGGAAATCCGGACGCATGGAGGCAAACTCATCTCAGTGACGCCACAGAAAGGCTCACTCGAAGAACTCTTTGTCCAGAAAGCGAGTTCGCAGGTCTAACATGCACTGCATCGGTGTGATTGCGCTCAACACTTTCCGGGAGAATCTTCGGGACAAAATTCTCTACAACCTGCTGTTGTTTTCGGCGCTGTTGATCGCGGCTTCGATGCTCCTCGGTACCCTCACGGTCGCGGAGCAAGAGAAGATCGTGACGGATATGGGCCTGGCCGCCATTAATCTCATCGGGGTGATCATCGCCATCTTCGTGGGGATCGGGCTCGTCAGCAAAGAAATCGAGCGGCGCACCATCTATACCATTATGGCACGTCCGATCAGCCGAGCGCAGTTTGTGCTGGGCAAGTATTTCGGGCTGGTGGTGACCCTGTCGGTCAATGTTCTGATCATGCTGATCGTCTTTCTGCTGACGCTCTGGTGGAGCCATGCGTCCATTCACGGCTCTCTCTTGCAGGCAGTCGCCCTGATTTTGGTTGAACTCCTGGTCGTGACCGCACTGGCGTTGTTCTTCTCCACGTTCAGCTCCGCCATGGTCAGCGCCTCCATGACCCTGGGGCTCTATGTGATCGGCCACCTCACGCCGGACTTGAAAGGGATTGCCGAGAAAAGCCAGAACGAGCTCATCACCATGCTGATGACAGGGCTCTATTACCTGTGTCCCAATCTGGAGATGTTGAATATCAAGGGACAAGCCGCGGCCGGGGTGTCGGTGTCTCTCGCCTACCAGTCGATGGCGACAGTCTATGGGCTGTTCTACGCGAGCCTTCTGCTCGCGGCAGCCTGTGTCATTTTCCAGCGGCGGGATTTCTAGGGAAACGGAGTCTGACTGAAATGTTGATTCGAACGATGGCTTCGCCCTTGTCAGGCGCACGTGTGGCCAAGACCGAGTACAACGCTGAGCAGATGCGCGATCTCCTCCTGATATTGACGGAGAAGGAGATCAAACTTCGGTACAAGAATAGCTGGCTTGGTTATGCCTGGTCGATGCTGAACCCCCTGTCCTTCGCCTTGGTGTACTGGATTGCCTTTGGATTGGTGATGAGAGTCCAGATTCCAGATTACCCGCTCTTTTTAATCGCTGGGCTTTTCCCCTGGCAGTGGCTTGCACACTCGATGAGCGCCGCTCCACATGTCTTCCTTGGCAATTGGACCCTTCTCAAGAAAGTCAGGTTTGCTCGACACCTCCTTGTCGCTTCGGCCATTGTGAATCACGCGCTGCACTTCGTCTTGTCTATCACCGTGATTGTGCTGTTTCTGCTTGTCTACCATCGGACGCCATCGTGGTGGTGGCTCCTGGGTGTTCCCGTTCTGGTTCTTGTCCAATTCATCATGCTCTACGGACTAGCTCTGGCGATCGGGTCAGTCAACTTATTCTTTCGCGATCTGGATCGCCTGACGGGAATTGCGGTGACTTTCTTGTTCTTCCTGACCCCTATCGCCTATACGGCCTCTATGGTCCCGGACCAGTATCACGTATTCATCCAGTGGAATCCTGTCGCCCCCTTGATGCTCAGCTGGCAGCAACTCTTTATCGAGGGGACCCTTGACTGGCCTCTCGTGGCCAAAGCCTATGCGATCGCGTTGCTGTCTCTTGGAGGAGGCGCGCTCCTCTATAAGAAGCTTTCCCCGAAATTTGCAGAGGTCTTATGACGGCCGTGCGATTCGAACACGTGTCGAAGTGGTACCCGCGGTATCTTCAGGTGTTAGGGGGATTGAAATCGTCTCTCCTTCATCTATCCGAGACGATGCGCTCCTTCAAACGCCAAACGTTTTTGGCGGTAGATGATCTATCGTTCGAGATCAAGGAGGGGGAGACTGTAGGTGTGATCGGAGCCAACGGATCCGGTAAGAGCACCACACTCGCACTGATCGCCGGTGTGCTGTCACCCCAACTCGGGCGTGTCGAGGTCAACGGGCGGGTGTGTCCCCTGCTGGAGCTTGGAGCGGGATTCCACTATGACCTGACGGGGCGGGAGAACATCGTACTGAACGGTGTCTTGCTAGGCCTGACGCGAAAAGAAGTGCTGAAAAGGATGGACGAGATTGTCGCTTTCAGCGAGCTCGAATATTTCCTGGATCAACCTATCCGCACCTATTCGACCGGCATGGTAGCGAGGCTGGGGTTCTCCGTGGGAGTGCATCTTGATCCTGAGATCCTGCTCATCGATGAAATTTTGTCTGTTGGGGACCTTCATTTTCAGGCGAAATGCCGTCAGAGGATCGATGAGTTCAAGCGGCGGAACATCACGATTGTGCTTGTATCACATGCACCTTCGGAAATGCGGCGCTTGTGTGATCGCGTTCTTTGGCTTGAAAGGGGAAAGCTTGTCGGTGAGGGTCATCCGGATGTAGTGCTTGCACAGTATGAAAAGGCTCAACTTGGGTCTGCCGAGCACATAGTTTCTGGTTCGGCGGAGTCGTTCGGGAGGAGTGATACTCCAAAGTTGGTAAGCAAGCAAGGATAAACACAGGTGGAGATCCTGCACTGACGGCAGTGCTCTCCTCGCCGCGAGGTCACTGCTATGGGGGCCAAACTAGGAGGAACTTATGGAGCAGACGAAAAGCGTGGCCCAGCAGGGGCAAACTGTCGCCACACTGCCAAACGGCCAGGTCGCGGCAGACCAGTCGCTGCTTCAGGCAGGATACGACATCTACCATGTGCCGATTACTTCGGATAGAAGGTTGTCAGCGCCACTTATTATTATGGTGAAGAAGATGTTGCGAAGGCTGCTTTCTTCAATTCTTATGAAACAGGTGGCTTACAATGCTGCCAACTCCAGAATTGTGACGCATTTGGTGGATCAGGTCCGAGGGGGTAGGCAGGCAGTGTATATCGGAGACAATCGGATACTTACGAGGAACGTATTCGGTCATAAGATGTTCCTGCCCTCCGATGATGTGAGCCTGACGCCGCATCTGATCCTAGATGGGTACTGGGAGATGTGGGTGACGAAGTTTTTGTTGGGAATAATTCGAGAGGGAGATACAGTCCTCGACGTGGGTGCTAATGTGGGCTATTACACTCTGTTGGCAGCTTCCCAGGTTGGGAAAGCGGGGAAAGTTTACTCTTTCGAGCCTATTCCGGATCTGTTTGACCTTCTTTACAGGAGCGTGGAAATCAATGGTTTCCTAGATCGATGCAGACTGCTGCCTGTAGCTGTGACAGACACAGAGGGAGTCGCAACGTTTCAGCAGCTGAAGTATCACTATGGATCGAGCGGTCATTATATGGATCCAGAGACGCTTAGGATGTTCAGAGACCAGTCCCGCGCTGTTGAAGTGAAAACCGCGAGTCTGGATCGGATCTTCGAGAAGGAAGGGGGAAAGGTCGATGTCGTGAAAATTGATGTGGAAGGGTCGGAGCCCAAGGTCATTCGGGGGATGAAGGGCCTGTTACATCGTAATCCAGACATCAAGTTACTGCTGGAATGGCAACCGGCAAATTTGCCTGCCGTAGATGAACTCCTGGGGATGGGGTTTTCAATCCGCATCCTTAACGAAGATTCCAGTCTGAGCCCGGTCAGCGTCGAAGATCTCAAGCCAAAGGTACATGCGATGCTGTACGCGACAAGGGGACGTTGATGGACCTCAGCGGAGTGCGCGTTCTCATCGACGGCTACAATCTCGAGCTGAGGCAGGGGACAGGGATCAGCACATACAGCATGACTCTGGTCGAGGCCTTGAGACAACTCAAGGCGGATGTGAGCGTCCTCTGCAGCAGTTGGGGCAGTCGAGATCCAGTGCTGACGGAAGTGCTGTTGTTCGATAGGTTGCGGGAGGAGCCGCGAAGACCTCACCCTGCCCACCTCATCGGGGCCTTCAAAGCGATCACCGGCATGCCCTTGCGTCCTCAGCACGTTTCTGTCGGCCAGGTAGTCACGAAGGTGGAACTCGGGACGTTCTACGGGCAAGTTGCCTCCTCGGTCGATCTGTATACGCTGGGTGATTGCTACCAGATCGCCAACATACTTCATAAAGTCCTCGGGATGACTACGAGTCTGACGAATCCCGGCAAGATCGATGTGTGGCACGCGACGTCGCCACTGCCGCTCAAGATAAAGGGGGCGAAGCGGATCACGACCCTCCATGACATTATCCCATTGCGATTGCCCCACATGACGTTTGATGTGAAGAAGTCCTTCTATTACAACGTCCGTAATTCGGTCCGCGAGTCAGATCTCATTATCTGTGTCTCAGAAAGTGCCAAGAGAGACATTCTCGAGTTTTTTGATGTTAACCCAGACAAGCTGTTTGTCCTGCATCAGCCGATCGCACTTCCACAGAAGCATCGAGAAGAGAGGGAGATAGAGGCCTGCCTCGCCAAGTACAACTTGCAGCGAAAAAGGTACCTCCTGTATGTGGGATCACTTGAACCACGCAAAAATATCGGCGGGTTAGCGAGGGCGTACGAAGGTATTGATACGGAGATGCCGCTGGTGATGGTTGGGAAGCGGTTCAAGCGATGGGAGCAGGAAGTCAGGAAGGTAGAGTCGATTAGGAACGTTAAGATACTGGATTTCGTATCTGCGGACGAATTACGTAGCCTCTACGCCGGCGCCTACTGTTTTGCATTCCCTTCCTTCTACGAAGGGTTCGGTTTACCGCCACTGGAGGCCATGACCTTCGGGTGTCCGGTCATCACGTCGAATGTTTCCTCCCTCCCGGAGGTTTGTGGTGATGCAGCTCTGTACGTCGATCCCACCGATGTCAACGATATCAGGGAGAAGCTTTGGCAAGTTCTTTCCAGCTCGGCGTTACGGGACAGACTAAGCAGCGTAGGGCGCGAACGTGCCCGGTTATTTAGCATGGAGCAGTATGTCCAGAAACTCTTGGGCGCCTACCAACTCGCGTTGGGAAGGTGAGGCGGTCCAGGAGACAATGTTGAGCTGCACGACTACGGGGTGTAAGGGCATGAAGGTCGTGGTCCAGAGTTCAGCGAGGGGCACTGCTTTACCAGAGGCGAGCAGATCGCTCGAGGCGAGAGAGCGACAATCTCTGAAGCTTAGGATCCGGCGTACGATTTGTCGTCTCGTCGGTGAACGAGGGTTCTTGGCTCTTCATCGAGCTGTGGAGGGGGTTGCATCGATCGGAAGAAGGGTCACTGCCTTACCGGTTCAGCGGGAGCCGTGGCGAGTGCGACGGCGGGACATTCGGGTCGGCTTCAACGTCGCGGGCGCGATCGCATCGGAAGGGGGAGTGGCGGAAGGGACCCGGACGATTGTGTCGGCATTGAAGGCTGCCGAGATCCCATGTGCCCTCAACGATGTCGTGCTGGGCAATTCCCATCGGCGCGATCTGACCTATGCGAGAGAGTTTGTCAGCGAGAACCCCTATGCGTTCAATCTCATTCACGTCAATCCGAACAAGGTCTTTCAGTTCTCTCACAGAGTTGGGGCGGACTACTTTCGAGGGAAGTACAACATCGGGTACTGGGCATGGGAACTCTCGCGATTTCCAGACCGCTGGAGGGACCGTTTCGAGTGCTTTCATGAGATCTGGGCACCGAGTACTTTTTGCGTTGAGGCCTTGTCTGCGGTTTCTCCCATCCCGGTAAAGAGAATCATGCATCCGATCGATCTGAGCATGGCCAGGGTTGTTCAGCGACGAGAGTATAGAATTCCAGACGACAAGTTCATCTTCCTCTACATGTTCGACTTCTACAGCAGCTTCGAGCGCAAGAACCCGCTGGCTGCTGTCCGGGCCTTTAAGAGGGCGTTCTCGCCGGGCGAGCCGGCGGTGCTGGTCTTGAAATTCTACAACTCCGACATCAATCCTCAAGATCGGAAGCGCCTCTATGCTGAAGCGTCTGGTTCTTCGATTCTGCTCATGGATGCCTATCTGACGCGGGAAGAAACCCGTGGGTTGCTGTCCTGCTGTGATGCCTATGTGTCCCTCCATCGTTCCGAAGGATTCGGTCTGACCATGGCGGAGGCGATGGCGCTGGGGAAACCGGTCATCGCTACAAATTACTCCGCCAACACCGACTTCATGACTCGGGAGAACAGTTTCTTAGTGGACTATCGACTCAAGGAGTTGGAACGGGACTACGGTTGCTACGCAAAGGGAAATGTCTGGGCAGAGCCCGACATCGAAGATGCCGCACGCTGGATGCGCCATGTCTATGACAATCGGGGTGCAGCTAAGAAAGTTGGACTGAAGGCTGCGGAGGGCATCCGCTGCATGCTCTCTCCGGAGAAGGTCGGGGCTGCGATTCGTGTGCGCTTATCTGAAATCATGGAGATGGCTCAAGAGTGAGTTCAATCCGCGTTGCGAGTGGTCATAGACACGAGGTGTCCAGTCGATGCCCTCTCTCTCGGTGATAGCGGACGTACATGCTCAGGGGTCGTTCGAGCCAGTGTGTGCCGGTACCAGTACGTCTCCGCGCCGGGTGAAAGTGTTGCTCTTGGCGGTGGGGCTCGGTGTTGGGGGAACCGAAGAGCACATTCTCCAGTTGGCAACCAGACTGCGACGTGAACGCTTCGAGATTACTGTGTGTGCACTGAAGGACGACGATGTGATTGGACGGGAACTGCGAAAGCGCGGTGTCATGTTTGTGAGTCTGGGGGGGAAGGGCAAACTGGATGTCCGAGTCCTCATGAAACTCTACCGCCTTGTCTCGCGGGAGCGTCCGCAGGTCATCCATGCATTCTTGTTGTGGGCTAATATGGCCGCCAGGATCGTCGGACGTATCCTGAGGGGACCACGCGTGATTTCGTCCTACCATGATGTAATGGTCACGGAAGGATGGCTGTCGCGGATGATTGATCGGCTCACGACCGGATGGACCGATTCCATTGTCTGTTGTTCGGAAGCGGTTCGCCGGTCGGTATTTTCTCAAATCGGGGGCGAGAAGGCTCAATACATGACGATTCCGTTCGGCGTCGATGTCGAGAGATTCAGCGGCGTTGCTTCCGCGAAGAGAGCAGAGTTGGGGTTGCAAGAGGGGATGCCGGTTCTTGGGACCGTCTGCCGGCTGGTCGAACCGAAGAAGGGGCTCAGGGTGTTGCTGGAGGCTCTTGCCTCTTTGAAGGGAGGCGCTGCTTCCCCTCCTTGCCAGTTGCTAATTATTGGCGATGGGCCGGCGTCTGACAGTCTTCGAGCGCTCAGTGAACGGTTGGGGATTGCTCCTTGGGTGGTGTTTGCAGGCGTGCGCCGGGACATTCCACATCTCTTACCGCTTATGCAGATATTTGTGTTGCCATCCTTGTATGAAGGATTTGGAATCGCGATCCTCGAGGCGCTGGCGGCGGCTCGACCGGTTGTGGCGACAGCCGTCGATGGCATTCCAGAGTTTGTGAGCCATGGTCAGACGGGCCTCCTCGTTCCACCCGGTGAACCGGCTGCGCTGGCGGCAGCGATTCGAACTCTCTTGGATCATCCCGAACAGGCAGAACTCATGGGAGCGCGAGGGCAAGAACATGTGCGTGGAGAGTTCGGAATCGAATCCATCGTCAGGCAACATGAACGATTATACGAGACATGCGTAAGTTGATCGTTCAACGTGATTCTTGTGTGATGCGCAGTTCCCGTACAGAGGTAGGCATAGTGGCACCAGCGTCCTCTCCGAAGTTGTTCGTTCTTGCGGCTGTGCCGGCGAAGGTTCAACGGTGTATCTGTATCCACTGACCTTTACCCTCGCACTGCTCCTGGCCTTGTATGGAGTGCCGCTAGCTCGGCTGGCCGCGCTACGATACAACATCGTGGATGCGCCGGACGGGAAGCTCAAGCACCAGCACGAGCCGGTGCCGTATCTCGGAGGATTGGCCATCTATCTGGCGTTCCTGATGAGCCTGGCCTTTACCTTCGAGTTCCGGCAGGAGGTGTTGGGAATCGTCCTGGCCGGCACCATCGTGGTCATGCTGGGATTGATCGACGATTTCGGAGTGCTGACGCCGAAAACTAAACTTGCCGGGCAACTGCTGGCCGTCTTCGTCCTCATCAAAAGCGGGATCCAGATTCAAATTGCGATACTGCCGGACTGGCTGGCACTCGTGCTCTCGGTGCTCTGGATGATCGGCCTGATCAATGCGTTCAACTTGTTGGATATTATGGATGGGCTTTCAGCCGGCGTCGGCGCGATCTGCGCGGGCTTCCTCTTCATCGTGGCGGTGCTCAACGGCGATCAAGCCATCGCGTTCATGCTGATGGCCTTGATCGGCAGTCTGCTGGGCTTCCTGAGATATAACCGGCAGCCGGCCACGATCTATATGGGAGACACGGGCGCCATGTTCATCGGGCTGATGCTCGGTGCGCTCTCCATGATCGGGCAATATCCCAGCAGCCATCCGCTGTCGCTGCTCGCCCCACTGTTCATTTTGGGGGTCCCGATTTTCGATACCCTCTTCGTGATGTACATTCGCTCGTTGCGTGGACTGCCGGTCTTTACTGGAAGCCCCGACCACATCGCGATCCGGTTGCGGCACTGGGGCCTGTCGGTCCCGCAAGTGGTCCTCATCAGTTATGTCTGCGCCCTCGTGGTGGGGAGTGTCGGCTTGCTGCTAATGGTGGTCTCGCAAGACACAGCCTTGATCTTGTGTGGGCTCACCCTCCTACTCTTTGGAGCGGCGGCTGTCGTTTTAACCAAGGTGGATGTGACCAAAGCCTCCCGGCCGTCGCTTGCGCCATCGGTCGCGTCGGGGCCGGGGGGGAGTTCGAGGGCCGCATGATCCTGATTGTCGGCGCCGGTCTTGCCGGTCTCAGCACCGCCTACCATCTGGGCGGCGTCCCTTATCGGATATTCGAGAAGGAACGGGAAGCCGGCGGGCTCTGCCGGTCCTACCAGAAGAACGGCTTCACGTTCGATATGACCGGCCACCTGCTGCACTTCCGCCAACCGGCTATCAGGAAGCTGGTTGAATCTCTTCTGACAGGCCGCTTGCAGCAACACGCGCGCCGCTCGTTCATCTATTCGCACCGCACCTACACCGAGTACCCTTTCCAGGTGAATACGCATGGTCTCCCGCCGGAGGTGGTGCGTGAGTGCCTGCTGGGATTCATTGCCACGTTGACGCAGCCGGCCCTCCGACGGGTGCCGGACGAGCGCTCGTTCAAGGACTGGATCGTGGAGAATCTGGGCGAGGGCATGGCCAAGCATTTCATGGTGCCGTTCAATGAGAAACTCTGGCAGGTGTCGCTGGATGAATTGACGTCCGATTGGGTGTCTTGGCTGGTGCCCAAGCCGGAACTGAAGGATGTCGTCAATGGAGCGCTGGGGATCAAGGAGAAGGCCTTCGGCTATAATCCGTCATTCTTGTATCCGGCGAAAGACGGGATCAAAGTCCTTCCGGAGGCCTTTGTGCCGGCGGTGGGCGAGATCGTTTACGGAGCCGAGTTGATGGAACTGGATACGAAACGCCGGCGAGCGTTGTTCCGTGGAGGCCCCGCAGGAATGCGTGAAGAACGGTACGAAACCTTGATCTCGACCATTCCGATTCCAGAACTGGTCCGCCGCTGCAAGGATTTCCCTGCCAGACTGAAGGAGGCGGCCGCCGGATTACGCTGGGTGTCGGTCTACAGCGTCAATCTGGGCATTGCTCGCGAACAGGTGTCGGACAAACATTGGATCTACTTTCCGGAACAAGAATATCCTTTCTACCGAGCTGGCTTCCCGATGAATGTTTCTCCTCACCTGGGGCGGTCTGGCTGCAGCTCGCTGTACGTTGAAATATCGCACCATCCCACTAACCAGACCCCGTCCGACCGATTGTTGGAGAACGTCAGGCATGGCCTCGAACGGGCGGGAATCCTGCGTCCTGAGGACGAGGTGTTAGTCGCCGATATCAAAGATATCTACTATGCCTACGTACTCTTCGACCGCCACCGCGCCCGGGCGTTGCCGGCTATCCTCGCTGAACTAGAACGCCGCGGCATCTATTCCATCGGTCGCTATGGTCGATGGGAACACACGTCTATGGAAGATGCCATCGCGCAAGGGAAGCAGCTTGCCGAACGGCTAGTCGCAGCTACTTTCGGGGCACAGTCGAAGGTGGCTCACGCATGACCGAGCGGGTCAGTGTCGCCCATATCATCACGAAGCTTGAACTTGGCGGAGCCCAGCAGATCACCCTGTTCACCGTAGCCAATCTGAACCGATCGAAATTCCATCCCATCATCATCACGGGAGAGCCAGGGATGCTGGATCTCGAAGCCCGCAACATCTCTGGCGCAGAGTTTTACCAGATACCTTCTCTGATACGCATGATTCGACCATTTCAGGATCTTGCTGCGTTGCTGTCGCTGACGAGCCTGTTGAAACGGATTCACCCAGCCATCGTGCATACCCACAGTTCCAAGGCTGGGATTGTGGGACGATGGGCGGCAAGATTAGCGGGCGTGCCAATTATCATTCATTCCATTCACGGATACGGCTTCACACCGGAGCAGCATCCGATTCTTAAGCGTGTCCTCATCGCACTGGAGCGTAGCACAGCTAGGTTTACGTCCTTGTTCTTCACCGATTCGGAATCCAATCGCCGCCAGGGCGTCGAACTAGGGCTGTTTCCGGCTGAGCGTTCCTTCATGCTGCCTCCGGGTATCGATCTGACGGCCATCCGGCAGATTCAGGTGGATGTCAAAAGAAAGAAGCAAGAACTCGGTCTTGACCCGGGAAGGCCGGTGGTCGGCATGGTTGCTCCGTTCAAGCCGCAAAAAGCTCCGCTTGACTTTGTCTGGCTAACAGCTCGTGTCATTCAGAAGAGGCCAGATGTCCAGTTTCTGCTTGTTGGCGATGGGGAACTGCGGCCGTCCATCGAGCAAGAAATTCGGCGTTACGATCTTTCCAGGTCCATTCTTCTTCTTGGCTGGCGCCGGGACGTCCCTGAGATTATGCGCTGTCTCGACGTATTCGTGCTGACCTCGCGATGGGAGGGACTGCCGAGGGTCTACCTCGAAGCCTTGACCAGCGGGATCCCTGTGGTAGGTACGCGCGTGGATGGTGCTGCCGAAGTAGTCCAAGATGGCATGAACGGCTATCTCCTGGAACCTGGAGATGTAGCTGGTCTCGCTGACCGTGTGCTGTGGCTCCTGAATCATCCGGACGAGGCAAAGCGAATGGGGCGTAATGGCGAATCACTCTCGCGAAAATTTGACAGCTACGAAGTGGTCCGTCAGCAAGAGCGGCACTACGAGGGGTTGGTCGGAAAATTGGAAAAGAAACACTTGAGTCACGCTTCCAGCCATGCTACACAAACGATCAATTAGGCTCTGCACATCAGAATGAAACTTCAAGCAACGGGTTCTCGGTGAACGTTCCCCTGTTAGATCTCAAAGCGCAGTATCGTTCGATCCGGGCGGAGGTCATGGCCGCCATTGAAACCACGTGCGATGAGCAGGGCTTCGTATTGGGCCCTCGCGTGGCGGCGCTCGAAGACGCGCTGGCCAAGTACGTCGGGAGCACCCACGCGGTGGGTGTGGCATCCGGCAGCGATGCGCTGTTGCTCGCCTTGATGGCTATGGGGGTGCAGGCTGGGGATGAGGTGGTGACTGTCCCTTTTACGTTTTTTGCCACCGGCGGCGCGATCTCGCGGCTGGGCGCGAAACCTGTCTTCGTCGATATCTGTCCGGACACGTTCAACATGGATCCCAGCCTCCTTGAGCGCGCCATCACCTCTCGAACCAAAGCCATTATCCCAGTTCACCTGTTCGGACAATGTGCGGACATGGAGGCGATCAATTCCATCGTCGAGCAGCGATCATTGGGCGTGATCGAAGATGCCTGTCAGGCGATCGGGGCTGCGCGTCACGGTGTTCGAGCGGGCGCGCTAGGTGATGCAGGGTGTTTTAGTTTCTTCCCCACGAAGAACCTCGGCGGGTTTGGTGACGGGGGGCTGGTGACGACAAACGATCCGGCGCTAGCGGATGCGATTGCGATGCTCCGTGTCCACGGCAGCCGCGTTCGGTACGTCCATGAGCGGATCGGCATCAATAGCCGGCTGGATTCACTCCAGGCAGCGGTCCTGCTTGTCAAACTGAAGTATCTCGATCAATGGGCGGAAGGACGCCGGCGCAACGCTGCACGATATGAGCGGCTGTTTGCTGAAGCGAAGCTGTTGGACCGCGTCACGCTGCCGAAGACTGAGCCCGGCAACTTCCACGTCTTCAACCAGTACACCATCCGTGTGCAGAAGCGGGATGAGCTGAGAGCCCACCTCAAAGAGAAGGGCGTCGGCACGGAAGTGTATTATCCGCTCCCGTTGCACTTGCAGAATTGCTATCGAGACCTCGGTTACAGCAAGGGAGCGTTTCCTGTCTGCGAACGCGCCGCGGAAGAAGTGCTGTCACTGCCGATCTATGCGGAACTGACGGAAGACCAGCAGGTCTACGTCGTGCAGAGCATCGCGGATTTCTACCGCGCCCACTGAGAAGGCCTCCACTCCCTGCGGTTCATACTGAACGGGCTCGCCTGGTGTGGCTGCGATTTCCGTTTTATAATTATCAATAGATGTGTGGTCAGCCGACCGAGTGCCTATGCGTTCTACCGGTCGAGAAGGGGAGACCTCTGATGAACATCCAACTGGTGAGTCTGGCTGTCGGGTTAGTGCTCGGGGCCGGAGTGGCGCAGGCTGCCGACCTGTCGCCGCGTGAAATCTACGAACAAGCCTCCCCCGGGGTCGTCATGGTGATGGGCTATCCGAATAGCGGGTCGCGCGGCAGTGGAGGGACCGGGTCCATCATCCAGCAGGACGGCTTGGTGCTTACCAACGCGCATGTGGTGATCGAAGAGGCAACGGGTCGCCCGTTCCCGCGTCTCAACGTGTACCTCAAGCCGGACCGAGTGACGGGTGATCCGAAAGTCGATCTCGCGCGAGGAGTCAAGGCCCGCGTGGTGGCCTATTCCCAGCCGTTGGACCTCGCGCTGTTGAAGCTGGAAGAGACGAAGACCGCCCTCCCTGTGGTGACGCTCAGTGACTCGGACACGACGCACATCGGTGACCGGGTCGTGGCGATCGGCCATCCGGAGCAGGGTGGGCTGTGGACCCTCACTACCGGGGTGATCAGCGCGGAGTTTGAGAATTTCAACAATGTGCCCGGCAAACATGTTTTTCAAACGGAAACGGGGCTGAATCGGGGAAATTCGGGCGGGCCGCTGCTCGATGGGCAGGGGCACATGGTTGCGGTCAACACCGCTATTGCCCGCGTGGCGCCGGACGGCCTGCCGATTACCAGCATCAGTTTCTCGCTCAAATCCGATGTGGCCAAGAAGTGGCTCCGTGAGCAAGGAGTCGCCGGCCAGCAGACGCCGCCTCTCGCACAGCCTCCTGCGAGCAGCAAGGCGTCCACGCCGGCGGCAGGGGCTCCTGTTCCAAGTCAGCCATCGGCGCCCCTGGCTCAGCCCAAGCCAGCGGCTCCTGCAAAACCCGCCGCTCCTCCCGCGACGGCGCTAACCGTACCACCCGCGCGCCCGTATAACCTGGATCAACTGATCAGCGAGCGTAGCCGGGCAGAAGCCGATCTGGAAGACATGATCAAGGAGATGCGCGGCAAAATGGATCGTCGATAACGTTCAAACTCGAACAGCCCCTGTAGAATGCTGGTGACGCGACAATCCCTCGTGCATCGATCTCCGCACTGACTCACAATCCCAATTCTCGCACGCACTGTTCAGCCAGCGTCACTCCTTCACAATCCAGTGAACCGAAATGGACCGCCGGTCGAGAGAACCGGAGTGCTCACGTTGCTCTGTTGCCGGCAGCGCGGGTTCCGCGTTCATGTCTGCTCGGAGTTGGACAACCTCTGTGCGTGGTACAGAGAAAAGCAACATGACACAAAACGGCATAATCCTTGCTCAAACAATCAGATGAGGAATAATGAAGTAAGACGAACAGAGGGAACCAGTCCCATGAATGCCGGGCGGTCCAGCTTCCCAACCTGTGGGATGATGGCAGCCCTCATCGGCGGAACTCTCGCCGTCGATTGGTGGCTGCCGGTGGGCTTCGCTGTGCCGGTGCTGTATGTCGTGCCGGTCCTCGTCTCCTCGTGGATTCCCCGCTCTCGGGCCATTCCTCTGACAGCCGCGACCGTCTCTCTCCTGACGCTGCTCGATCTGGCGAGAACCCCTCTTCTGACTCCAGCGTGGATCGCAATCTTCAACCGGCTCTTCTCATTGGTCGTCATTTGGGTCACCGCCATCCTCTGTATGCGGCGACAGCAGGATGAGCAAAGCCTGCGTACGGCCAACGAAGGCATCGAGTGGCAGGTCGAGGCGCGCACGGCGGAACTCGAGCAGGCGAATAAAGAGCTGGAGGCGCTGCGCGTGGAGGTGGTCTCGCAACTGGCGGCGATCGTGAAGTCGTCCGACGACGCGATTGTCGGCATGACGTTGACGGGCATCGTCCAGAGTTGGAACCACGGCGCAGAAGCGATGTACGGCTATGCAACCGAAGAGGTGATGGGTCGTTCGATCTCGGTGCTCTGTCCGCCCGACCGATCGGACGAAATCCCCGCCATGCTCGCCCGTATCGCCCAAGGGGATCACGTGCGCAATGTGGAAACGGTCCAGCGAAAGAAAAGGGGGCACCGGATCGACGTGTCGCTCACCATGTCTCCGCTGAAGGATGCCGAGGGCGATGTCGTGGGGGCTTCATGGATCGCGCGAGACGTGACCAGGCGAAAGCGGATCGAAGCGGCGCTGCGGGAGAGCGAGGCCCGTTTTCATATGATGGCGGATACGGCCCCGGTGATGGTGTGGATGGCGGGGCCCGACACGAAGTGCACCTTCGTCAACAAGCGATGGCTGGAGTTTACAGGGCGCACGCTTGAGCAGGAGCTGGGCGATGCCTGGGTCACCGGCGTGCATCCCAACGATCTGCAACGATGTCTGGAGACCAGCACAACGTCGTTCAAGACCGAACAGCCGTTCACGATGGAGTATCGCCTCCGCCGTGCGGATGGAGAATATCGCTGGGTGATCGATACCGGCGTGCCGCTCTTCGATCACGCCGGACGATTTACCGGCTACATCGGCACATGCATGGATCTCACCGAACGAAAAGAAATGGAGGACCAGCTTCGCAAGACGGTCAAAGAAAAGGAGAGTCTCCTGCGCGAGGTCCATCACCGGGTGAAGAACAATCTCCAAGTGATTTCCAGCCTGCTGAATCTCCAGTCCGCTTCGATCAAAGATCCGCAGGTCGCTCAACTGTTCCGAGAGTGTCAAGCCCGCATTACTTCGATTGCGCTGCTGCACGAAACGCTTCACCGGTCTAACGACCTGTCGTGCATCAGAATGGGGGACTACATCCGCACGCTGACGAGTCATTTGTTCCGGTCCCATGGAGTCGATCCCAAAGCCGTCGCGCTGAACCTGCTGGTGGAGGACATCGAGTTCGATATCGATACGGGCATGACGTGCGGGCTGATCATCGAGGAGCTGGTGTCGAACTGCCTGAAACACGCATTTGTGGACGGCAGGAGCGGGTGCATCCAGATCGATCTGAAAGCGCAGGCTGATGGAACCTATCTCTTGGAGGTGAGCGACGACGGAGTCGGTATTCCGAAAGACGGCGTGCTGAACAACCCCGACTCGCTCGGGCTGGATCTCGTCACCTTACTCGCAGAGAAGCTGGAGGGGGCAGTCGAACTACAGAGTGGACACGGGATGGACTGGCGGATTCAATTCCACCAACTCCACTACCAAGAAAGGATGTGACGATCATGGAACAGGCCAAAATCCTCGTCGTGGAAGATGAAACGATTGTCGCGAGGGATATCCAACAGAGCCTGACCCGGCTGGGCTATGAGGTGCCGGCTACGGCCACCTCGGGAGAGGAGGCCATTCGCAAGACCAAGGAGATTCATCCCGACTTGGTCATCATGGATATCGTGTTGAAAGGGCAGATGGACGGTGTCGAGACGGCGCAAGAAATCACGCGGCGGTTCGATGTGCCGGTGATCTATTTGACCGCCTACGCCGATGAGGCCACGTTGGAGCGGGTGAAGACGACCTCGCCCGCAGGGTATATGCTGAAGCCCTATCAGCCGAACGAGTTGCGCACCACCATCGAGCTCGCGCTGCACCGGGCCCAGAGCGATCGCCACATGAAAGAAAGTCTGCGGTGGCTGGCCACGACCGTGCGCTGTATCGCCGATGCCGTGATGACCACGAATCGGGGTGGGCGGCTGACCTACATGAGTCCTGCAGCGGAATCGCTGACCGGCTGGAGTCAACAAGAGGCGATGGGGATCGGATTGACGGCCATCCTCGCGTTCGAAGAGGACGCCCCGGTTCACATTGTCGAGAACCCGGCCATGAAGGCCATGATGGAGTGCCGGATCATCCGACTGGATCGTGCCATGCTGGTCGCAAAGGACGGCACGAAGCGGCTGATCGAGGGGAGCGCCGCGCCGGTCGTCGATGATGCAGGTGTCGTCATCGGGGCGGTGCTGGTGTTTCACGATGCGAGGACTCCGGCACAGCCGGAGCACGGCCAGGACATGATTCGGAGCGATCTGCGACCTGCGGATGAAGGGCTGTCCCGCGCGCACGGCGTGATCAATCTCTGCGCCTGGTGCAAGCGGGTTCCGGATGTGTCGGGCGAATGGTATGACCTGGACACCTTCATCGCGGAACATTCCGACTTGCAGTTCAACGGAGGCCTCTGTCCCGAGTGTCTGAGGAAGTGTTTCCCGCAGTCCTGACGGCGGAGGTCATCCGCGATCGCCCGCGTTCTCCCTCCCCCTTTCGGTTTTCTCCGACTTGACAGGGCAGGTAGGGGTCTTTACGGTACATTGGATTCAGACGTTGTCCGGAAGGCTCCAAGGAAAGGTCGTGCCTGCTGAACAAAAATGCTTGCTCGTCGTCAATTGCGGGCAGTTGCTCACGCTGAGAGGCCCAGATCGCCCGCGCCGTGCCGGTGAGATGCGCGAGGTTGGCCTCATTCGCCATGGCGCCGTCCTGATCAAAGGGCAGAGGATCGAACAGGTCGGGCCACAGGACCAAATTGTCCGGTCGTCCCCAGCCCGCACGGCAAAAGTTTTGGACGCACAAGGGAAAGTCGTGCTGCCCGGGTTCGTGGACTCCCACACGCATGCCCTTTTCGCCGCGTCGCGCGTGGATGAGTACGAGGCAAGGATCCGTGGCGCGACCTACAGCCAGATCGCGAGAGCCGGCGGTGGCATCCAAGCCAGCGCGAGGCAAATTCTCCGGACAAGCGAGCAGGGCCTGGTCCGCCGTCTTGTAGGCACGTTGCGACTCTTTCTTGAGCACGGCACGACGACGGTTGAGGTGAAAAGCGGGTATGGCCTTGAACCGTCGCAGGAATTGAAGATGCTTCGGGCGATTCGAGGCGCGGCGCAAGCGAGTCCTCTCGACGTGGTGCCGACCCTGCTGGTCCACGACGTGGCAGCCCGGTATAAGTCCAGGCGAGCTGGGTATCTGCGTGCGATTACCGATCGCCTGATTCCCCAAACCGTGCGAGAGAGGCTGGCCGAATTTTTTGACGTGTTTTGCGATCGCGGCTATTTCTCGATGGCGGAGACTCGCACTCTACTGAGTGCGGCGGCCCACGCTGGTTTCAAGCTCAGGCTTCACGCCGAGCAACTCGCCTATTCGGGAGCGGCTCGCATGGCCTCGGACCTCCACGCCCTGTCGGTAGACCACCTTGATTACCTCAGAGTGGCTGACATGCCCAGGTTGCGAAGCCAGGGCACGATCGCCACGCTTCTCCCCGGAAGTGTCCTGCACCTTGCCTCAGGACCCGTTCCTCCGGCTCGCCGCCTGATTGAGGCAGGAGTGCCGGTCGCGTTGGCCTCGAACTTTAATCCTGGAAGTTCGCCGACGTTGAATATGCAGATGATCCTCACTCTGGCCTGCTTGCAGATGCGGATGACGCCGGCGGAGGCGGTGACGGCTGCCACGATCAACGGAGCCTATGCCCTTGGGCGGGGAAATCTGGCAGGGTCTCTGGAGCCGGGGAAGCAGGCAGACCTGCTTATTATGGATGTGGCTGATTACCGCGAGATTCCGTACTATTTCGGCATGAATCATTGTCTGGCGGTCATCAAGAAAGGACAGCTCCTCTATAGGAAGGGTGGGGCACGGCAGGAGTAACTCATGGAGAAACTCGTCGAGTGCGTCCAGAATTTCAGTGAAGGAAGGAATCAGGAGACTGTCGATGCCCTGGTCGCAGCGATCAGATCCGTGCCGGGCGTGTTTCTGCTCGATCAAGAAATGGATCACGATCACCATCGTGCGGTCCTGACGTTTGCAGGCAGCCCGGCGGGGGTAGCTGAGGCGGCCTTCCAAGTCACGCGTCTCGCCAGGAGCCTGATTGATTTGCGAGACCATCGGGGGGGACACCCTCGCGTCGGCGCAACCGACGTCGTGCCCTTTGTGCCCATCAAAGGAGCGACGATGGAGGACTGCGTGACGCTGGCTGGCGAAGTGGGACGGAGAATTGCAACCGAGCTGAACCTTCCCGTCTTCCTCTACGAGCGGGCGGCCTCCGCTGAACATCGCAGGAATCTCGAGAACATCCGGAAAGGCGGCCTGGAGGGATTGGCGGAGCGCATGCAAGGCGATCCCGGATGGGCGCCCGATTTTGGTCCCTCTACTTTACATCCCACTGCTGGAGCGACGATCGTTGGCGCAAGGGCGCCCTTGATTGCATTCAATGTCAACTTGCACAGCGATGATCTGAACATGGCAAAAGCGATCGCCAAGAAGGTGCGCTTTTCGAGCGGCGGGCTTCCCTACGTGAAGGCCATGGGGGTTGAGCTGGCCACCCGCCGGATGGTCCAGGTTTCCATGAACCTCACGAACTTTGAAGAGACCCCGGTCTATGTCGCGTTTGAGGCAGTGAAGCGGGAAGCAGAGGAGCGCGGAGTCCAGGTCTCAGGCAGTGAAGTGATCGGACTGGTGCCTGCGGCGGCGCTGCTTCACACGGCTGCGCACTGTCTCAAGCTGGAGGGGTTCGACCGATGCCAAATCCTGGAAACCAGACTGGAGCAGGTCATGGCTGGTGGCCTGCGCGACCAGTGGGCCGCGGGAGTCAGCTACATGACCGGTTCTGTTCTCGAGTTTCTTGACACCCTCTCGGCTGGGAGGCCGACTCCGGGCGGGGGGAGCGTGGCAGCGTTGGCAGGAGCCCTCGCGGCGGCGTTGGGGGTCATGGCCTGCAGGATCGGCCCATCGAAACAGCCATCGATCCAGGAGTCGGAACATGGAGGCCAAAGTCTGTCCATGATCGAGCAACGTCTCCTGGAACTGCGTGCCCGATTCCAAGGTTTGGTTCAAGCTGACGCGGAAGCCTACGAACGCGTCCTCCAGGCCTACCGGCTGCCGAAAACCGAGCCGGGCCGAGCGAATGCTATCTCTGCCGGCTTACAGGCTGCGACAGAGATTCCATTGGAGACCGCGACACTGGCGATGGAAACCATGACTCTGTTGCGCGAACTGCGACCCCGGGTGAAGCCGGCTGTGTCCACGGACCTGGAGGTGGGAATCCGGATGGGAATTGCCGCCATTGAAGGAGCCCGAGCGAATGTGCTGGCGAATGTGCAAAGCCAAACCAATCAGGACATTGTGGCTGCCGCTTCGGCTAAGCTCAAAGATATTGAACGGCACCTAGCAGAAGTTCGTTGTTCTTGAGGCAAGACTACGAAGACGAGGACATCGGTACGCGGAGATGATTGCGTTCTGCGGCGGAGACGGCCTCGGGATACCCGGCATCCGCATGACGCAGGATCGCAAGGCCCGGATCGTTCGTGAGCACCCGTTCGATCTTTTTTGCGGCATCGGATGTGCCGTCGGCCACGGTGGCCTGCCCCGCGTGCAGGGAGTAGCCGATACCGACCCCGCCGCCATGATGGAAGGCCACCCATGCCGCGCCCGAGGCTGTATTGAGCAGGGCGTTCAGAATGGGCCAGTCCGCAATCGCGTCGCTCCCGTCGCGCATGCGTTCCGTCTCCCGATAAGGAGATGCCACTGAGCCTCCGTCCAAGTGGTCCCGACCAATTACAATAGGGGCCTTCAATGTTCCCTTGCGCACCAGTTCGTTGAGACGAAGGCCCATGGCGGCCCGTTCTCCGTATCCGAGCCAGCAAATGCGTGCCGGCAATCCCTGGAACTGCACACGTTCCTGCGCCAGCCTGATCCATCGATGAAGCGAGGCATCGTCGGCAAAGAGTTCGAGCGCCGCACGATCCGTGATCGCGATATCGGAGGCCTCGCCGGAGAGCGCAATCCAGCGGAAGGGGCCTTTGCCTTGGCAGAAGAGAGGCCGAATGAAGGCCGGGACAAATCCCGGAAATGAGTAGGCCTCCTTCACGCCTCGCTGAAAAGCCATCGTTCTGATGTTGTTCCCATAGTCAAACGTTACGGCTCCATTCTTTTGCATGCTGAGCATGGCCTGCACGTGGATCGCGATCGAATCCAATGCGCGCTCCACATAGTCTGAAGGCCGGCTGGCACGGAGCTGGGCCGCCTGTTCGAGCGACAACCCGGCGGGGATGTACCCATTGAGTGGGTCGTGCGCAGAGGTCTGATCCGTGAGCAGGTCCGGAACGACGCCGCGCTTCACGAGTTCGGGCAACACCTCCGCGCAGTTGCCGACCAATCCCACAGACAGGGGCTCTCGTCTGGTCTTGGCTGTCAGGACCCACTGCAACGCTTCGTCGAGCGAATTCGTCATCCGGTCGCAGTAACGGGTTGCGATCCGGCGCTCGATCTTGGCCGGGTTGACTTCGACGCACAGGATCGCGGCCCCGTTCATCGTGGCGGCAAGAGGCTGCGCACCGCCCATGCCGCCCATGCCTCCCGTGAGCACGAAACGACCGGCGAGATCCGCGCCGAAATGTTTGGCGGCAGCCGCGGCAAAGGTTTCATAGGTGCCCTGCACGATCCCCTGCGTGCCGATATACATCCAGGAGCCGGCGGTCATCTGGCCGTACATCATCAGCCCCAAGGCCTCAAGCCGGCGAAACTCATCCCACGTGGCCCATTGGCCGACCAAATTGGAATTCGCCAACAGGACCCGCGGCGCCCATTCATGGGTGCGCAACCGGCCGACCGGCTTACCCGACTGGATGAGCAGAGTCTGATCTCCGTCCAACGCTTTCAGCTCGCGCACAATGGCGTGGTAGGCCTCCCAGTTACGCGCGGCCTTGCCGGCGCCGCCGTACACGACGAGGTCACGCGGATTCTCGGCGACTTCGTCGTCCAAATTGTTCATCAGCATACGGAGCGCGGCTTCTTGCGCCCAGCCTTTGCACGAAAGACTGACGCCGCGCGGGGCCTTGATCATGTCCTATTCTCCTTATCCGCGCGACGAAGCGGCGAGCACGGCGCTGAGGGCACCGCTCGCCACCAACTCGCGAATACGTTCGATGTCCGGGGCAAGGACCCTGTCCGCCGTCAGGGGAGGGACTCGCTGGCGGATGAGCTTCGTGGTCTGCCTGCTGCCGACACCCGGTTGCAACGGCCGGTGGAAGTCCAGACCTTGCGCGGCGCACAAAAGCTCGATGGCCAGGATACGTTCCGCGTTGGCCAGAATCTGCTTCAGCTTGAGTGCCGAGCCCATCCCCATACTGACGTGGTCCTCTTGGTTGCCGGACGTGGGAATGGAATCCACCGAAGCGGGATGGGAGAGCACCTTGTTCTCGGAGGCGAGGGCGGCCGCGGTGACCTGGGCCACCATGAACCCGGAGTGCAATCCAGGATCCGGACTGAGGAAGGGAGGGAGATCGCCGTATTCGGGATTGATCAATCGTTCGATGCGACGTTCGGAAATGCCGGCCAGTTCGGTCATGGCAATGGCGAGATAGTCGAGGACCAGCCCGAGCGGCTGCCCGTGAAAATTGCCGCCGGAGACCACTTCCTTGCGATCGGCGAAGACAATAGGGTTGTCGGTCACGCTATTCATTTCAATGCTAAGGGTGCTGCGGACATGGTCCAGCGCGTCGCGGACCGCCCCGTGCACCTGCGGCATGCAGCGAAGGCTGTAGGCGTCCTGCACGCGAGGGCAGTGCAGGTGCGACATCCGAATCTGGCTTCCCGACACGAGGCGGCGTAAATTCTCGGCGACGATGCCCTGGCCGCGGTGAGGGCGCAATCGATGGATGCGCGGATCGAACGCGGCCGGCGTGCCTTTCAAAGCCTCCAGCGAGAGCGCGCCGGCGATGTCCGCCGCATCCACCAACTGCTCGCAACGGCGCAGGGCCAAGAGCCCCACTGCCAGCATCGCCTGCGTGCCGTTCAGCAGCGACAGCCCCTCTTTGGCCTTCAACGTGAGAGGCCGTAAGCCCGCGCGGGCCAGCGCGGCTCGCCCCGACCGACGGCGCCCCTCGACCAAGGCTTCTCCTTCTCCGATGAGAACCAGCGCCAGATGGGCCAATGGCGCAAGATCGCCGCTGGCGCCGACCGAGCCGCGACAGGGAATCACGGGGAGCACGTCATGGTTGAGCAACGCGAGGAGAAACTCCACGATCAACGGGCGGACGCCGCTATGTCCGCGTGCCAGCACGTTCGCGCGCAGCAACAACATCGCGCGAGTCTCCTCGCGAGCGAGCGGCTCATCGACGCCCGCTGCGTGGCTACGCACCAGGTTGAGTTGCAATTGTTGGATGTCGGAAGGCGAAATGCGTTGGCCGGCGAGCTTCCCGAAGCCCGTCGTGACGCCGTACACCGGATCGCTTCCGGCGGCCAAACGCTGAATGACCCGCTGTGATGCCGCCATGCGCACCTTGGCTGCGGGGGAGAGACGGACAGTGCGGCTATCCCGGACGACTTCGTAGAATGCGGGAAGCGTGAGGTCTTGTCCCGTCAGAAGAAGCGGCTTCACGATGGCGGATTATAGCCGGGTGTGGTAGCTCGGTAAATAAGCCAAGGCCCTGCCCCAGCCGCCCCTCGCTCAACTTGTCACTGCGCCTTCGGCCGCCGACGAGACGTGCCGGGCGTATTTAGCCATGACACCGGAGGTGTAGCGGGGAACCGGCTGCTTCACCTTCTTGAGGCGGGCTTTGATTTCTTTCTGCGAAAGTTCGACGTCGAGTTTCCGTTTGGCAATGTCGAATGTGATGATATCGCCGTTCTTGATCGCGGCGATGGGACCGCCCTTGATGGCCTCCGGTGCGACATGTCCGGCCATGAGACCGTGCGTGGCGCCGGAGAAGCGGCCGTCGGTGAGCAACGCGACTGAATCGCCGAGTCCCTCGCCCACGATGGTGGCCGTCACGCCCAACATCTCCCGCATGCCTGGTCCGCCTGACGGGCCTTCGTAACGGATCACGACGACATCGCCCGCTTTGATTTGCCCGGCTTTGACGGCCACGAACGCGTCTTCCTCCCGGTCGTACACTTTCGCCGGCCCGCGGAACTTCATCATCGAATGGCCGGCCACTTTCACCACGCAGCCTTCCGGAGCCAGGTTCCCTTTCAAAATCACTAGTCCGCCGGTCGGCTTGATGGGATTCGACAGCGGCCGTAGTACTTGTTGGCCCGGCGTCTCCGTTGCGTCTTTTGCCTCTTCGCCGATGGTGCGTCCTGTGACGGTCGGTTGACCGGCGTGGAGGATGCCGGCATCCAGCAGTCGTTTGGCGACGAGCGTCGTGCCACCGGCGGTGTATAAATCGGCGGCCGTGAACCGGCCGCCCGGTTTCAGGTCGGCCAGCAGCGGGACTTTGCGGTTAATCTTGTCGAAATCGTCGATGGTCAGCTTCACGCCGGCTTCGCGCGCAACGGCGAGCAAGTGCAACACGGCGTTGGTCGAGCCGCCCGTAGTGGCCACGGCGGCGATCGCGTTCTCGATGGACTTGCGCGTGATGATCTGCTTCGGGCGCAGGTCCTTCTTGATCAGGTCCATCACCAGTTTGCCGCACTCGAAGGCCACGTCGTCCTTCCGGTCGTCCATCGCCGGGACGCCGTTCCTGCCCATCGGCGAGATGCCGAGGAACTCGAACGCGATGGCCATCGTATTCGCCGTGAACTGGCCGCCGCAGGCGCCGGGGCCGGGACAGGCATGGTCTTCAAGGTCCTTCAACTCGGCATTGCTCATCTTGCCGGAGGCATGTTTGCCCACTGCCTCGAACACGTCCTGAATCGTCACGTCATGTCCTTGGAAGTGGCCCGGCATAATGGAGCCGCCGTAGAGCATCAGCGACGGCACGTTGAGCCGAGCCAGCGCCATGACCGTTCCGGGGATCGTCTTGTCGCACCCAGACAGAGCCACGACCGCATCGAAGAGATGCCCGCGCGCCACCAACTCGATCGAGTCGGCAATGACTTCGCGGCTGATGAGCGAGGCCTTCATGCCTTCGGTGCCCATCGAGATGCCGTCGGACACGGCGATCGTGTTGTATTCGATGGGAGTGCCGCCTGCGGCGCGGATGCCGGCTTTCACCCGCTCGGACAGGCGGCGGAGGTGATAATTGCAGGGCATCACCTCGATCCATGTATTGGCGACACCGACGAGCGGGCGCGACAGGTCTTCGTCCGTGAATCCGACGGCCTTCAGCATGGCCCGAGCCGGGGCGCGGCCCGGACCCACGAGGAGGTCGTGACTCTTCAACTTCACATCATTCGGCATGATCGTTTACTTACCTTTCTTGCCTTCCTTTTTCTTTTCGTCTTTCTTGTCTTCGACGTCGATCACGGTGCCGGTCCCAGCATCGATGTGAACTTCCGACACCTTCCCGTCTGCGCCGACGATCTCCACTTCCCAGATGGTCTTGCCGTGCTTCTTCTCCAGTTCAGCTTCGACCACAGTTCCTTGCACTTTCTCGGTCGCGGTCTTGATCGCCTGATCCACGGTCACCTTGGCATCTTTGACCAGCTCTGCGACATTGCCCTCTTCTTCCTTCTCCTTCTTGCCTTTGTCGCTCCAGGCCGGCGTGCCAAGTGCCAGCAATGATCCGACCGCCAGTGCGGTGATAATTCCCCAGACTTTCATGGCGCACCTCATTGGGTGAACGTTACAGCTTCTTGCCTTCGTCCCTCTTCTCCATGCTCTTGTGCGGATTGGCTCCGCCGTGCGGATTGCCGCGGCCCTTGCCCGCGTCTTTGTGCTGCTGCATCATTTTCTCGTGCTCGGCCTTTTCCTTCGCCCGTTGCTCGGGGGTCAACAGGCCGAGTACATCGCGTCGCGCTTTGATGGCAGCCAGACGCAGGCCGATCTGGAAATCTTCGCTCTGCTTCAATGTCGCTTCAACGGCGCCCAGATCGGACTTTTCGTCTTCGACCAAGGCCTTGAGTTCGCGCTCGGCGATCTGGATGTCGGCTTCCATTTTAATCCGGGTCTTGTCCAGGTTGAGCTGCATCTCCTTCAACTTGGCGACCTGTTCGGCCGTCAGCCCGATGTCCTTCTCGTGCTTGAGCAGGTGGCGGATGAGATGGCCGGTGCTGTTGTGCATCATCCCCATTCCCATCCCCATGCCCATCCCGTGGCCACCGCCGGCATGTCCGTATCCTTCTTTGCCGCCTTCGTGGCTGTACTCTTTGGAATCGGGATCACCCCAGGCCGGCGAGAAGCCCAGCGTGAGCGCGAACAGCGATGCAGCAGCGACAGTGATCATGCGTGGTGCGTTCGTCATCATCTCCTCCTTCTTTGGTGGTTATCGCAGTCTGTACTATTTGCCTGCCTCCCGTGCCCGGCACAGGAAGGCAATTGTAGCAGAAGCGTTCATGAATAATCCGGGTTGGATGTCGGCCATCATCCTCGCTGGGCAGACGCCAGCAACTCTGCGCGCGGGTCCGTGTACCGCCTCCGACCCAACTGTTCGTAGAGCCTCCGTTCTTCCTCGGACAGCGACGGCGGCATGACAATCTGCAAGGTCAGGAACAGATCGCCGTGTCCGCCTGAAGCGGTCGGCAGTCCTTTCCCTTTCAAACGCAGCTTGCTCTCGGCGCGGCTACCGGGCGGCACCTTGACCTTCACCGGCTCCGTCAACGTCGGTGCCATGACGTCCGCCCCCAGTGCGGCCTCCCACGGCCAGATCGGAAGCACGACGTGCAGGTCGCTCCCGTGGCGGCGAAAGATGCCATCCTCTTCGATATGGACATGCAGGTACAAATCGCCGCGCTTGCCGCCGTTCATGCCCGACGCGCCCTTGCCTGCGACGCGGACGCGGGTGCCGTCTTGCACGCCGGCTGGAATTTTCACGTCGATGGAGCGCGTCTCCATCCGCACGCCGGACCCCATGCAGGTTGAACAGGGCCGCCCTCGTTGTGCACCGCTCCCTCCACAAGTCGAGCAAGGCACTCGGTCCGTCAGGCTGACCCGTTTCGTGACGCCGGTCGACACTTCACGAAGCGACAGGTCCACGTCGGTTTCAAGGTCCTCGCCGGGCACGCCTACACCACGGGACGGGCCGCCTCCCGCGCGTCCACCGGCACCGAAGAGGTTTTCAAAGATATCGCTGAACGCCTCCGCGCCGCCGAACGAGAACTCCGGTCCCCCGCCGGTGCGGGCCCGAGCCTGCGCCTCTTGCCGTGCGCGTTCGTAGGCCTCGGCCTGTTCCCAATCGGCGCCGTACCGATCGTATTTCTTGCGCTTCTCAGGATCGGAGAGCACCTCATGCGCCTCGTTCAGCTCCTTGAATTTCTTTTCCATCTCCGTCTTGCGCCCGCCGCTGTGGAGATCGGGATGGTACTGGCGCGCGAAGCGGCGGTAGGCCTTCTTGATGTCGTCAGCGGACGCGCCGCGCTGGAGGGCGAGGATGTCGTAGTAGTCTCGTTGGGTGGTGGCCATGGTGGATATTCGGAATGTGCGCCGCGGCGGAGTCACGCGCGACCTGATGGCAGCTTACGGGGTCCGCGGTAGCTTTTCAAGGTGGAGCCGGCAGCGGGTAGCAGGCAGCCGATAGCTCTGAGCTGTCGGCTATTGAGCTATTCGCTATTTGCTCACTTTCGCGCGCGCCATCATCTTGCAGTAGGAACACACGTCGGCAGTCGTGGGCTGGCCGCACGTGGTGCAGGGATGGAGCTTGGCTTGATCTTTCTCTGCCATGGAGGACGATGTGGATTGACTGGTTGCTTGGCGTTCCAGAAACCGCCAATAGAACTGTTGCTTCGTCCCGGGCGATTCGGTTTCCAGCCGATTCAAGACATCCTTATAGAGGAGCATCTTGGAGCCTTTGGCCATCGGACACTCTTCCACGATGTAGTCGATCTTGTTCAGGACCGCGTAGGCGGCGATCTCCCGCTCGGACAGACGGTAGAGCGGCTTCACCTTTTTCGCAAAGCCTTCGACGGAGGCGGGCAGGGTCGGCCCCTGTTTGTCGAGATAGTCTTCCTGCCAGTGGAGCACGTTGCCCAGCAGGCGCGCGGCTTCGTCATCCAGGTTATGGCCGGTGGCCATCACATCGAAGTCCTGCTCGACGGCGACCCGATTGAAGTGGTAGCGTTTGATGGTCCCGCACGTTGAACAGGTCGGGCGGTGGATGAGCATGGCCAACTCCCGAATGCCGGCCCCTTCTGCTTGCTCCACGGTATAGACGTGCCACGATGCTGCGTGCGCCGCGCCGATGGTCTCCGCAAAGGCTTTCACTTTCTGGTGCGACTGCTCGGAATAGCCGCCGATGCCGAGGTCCACGTAGAGCGCGTCGGCCTTGTAGCCGAGGGTCAATAAAATATGCCAGAGCGCGAGGCTGTCTTTCCCGCCGGAGACCGCCACGAGAATACGGTCGTCCTTCGCAAACATCTGTTGCGACGTGATCGCCCGTCCCACCTGATCATGGACGAATTCATTGAAGCAGGGCTTGCAGAAGGCCGCGTTGTGGCGGTGCAGGCCGATCACGGCTTTGGTGTGGCACTTGGTGCAATTCATCGTAGTAAAGGTCTGAGTGCTGAGTTCTCAGTTAACTCAGAACTCAGAACTCAGAACTGATTTCCGCCTAACTGCCGCCGGAGATCACCGGCCTGATCTCCACCAGATCCGCATCCGTCAACATTTCGTCCTCGGTCACCAAGTCATCGCCCTTGATAACCAGATGCGCTTCCACGATCAGGTTCAAATCGCGGAGCAGTTCTTTGACCCGTTTGGGACCTTTGACTTCGACCTGCCGATCGGGGTGATGGAGCTGGACCTTCATGGCGCGATGATAAGCCGCCCGTGAGCGCGATTGCAATTGCGGTGAGAAGCTTTCAGCCGTCAGCGATCAGCTCCGGACCCTGAATCGTCTCTTGGCTGAAAGCTGATGGCTGCCGGCTTTAAATTTCCGCTTCCCGCAGAAATTTCGCCGACTCTTCCGGCGCGACGGGATTGATATAGAAGCCGGTACCCCATTCGAAACCGGCGACCTGGGTCAGCTTAGGAATGATCTCCAGGTGCCAGTGATAGAAGTCGCCGGTTTGTTCATGGAGCGGGGAGCTGTGCAGGACGAAGTTATAGGAGGGACGGGACAGCACTTTGTCCATGCGCCGCAGGGCTTCAGACAGGATCGGCGCCAAGAACTCAAACTGCGCCTTCTGGCTTTCTTCGAAATAGCCCGCATGTCGTTTGGGGAGCACCCACATCTCGAACGGGAATCGCGGGGCAAAGGGGGTCACGCACAGGAACTCCGGATTCTCGGCCACGACCCTGATGCCGTCGTTGAGATCCTGCCGCAGGATGTCGCAATAGATGCACCGCTCTTTCTGCTGGTAATGGGTGCGGCAACCCTCGATCTCCGCGGAGACACTCGTGGGCACGATGGGCAGTGCGATGAGCTGGGAATGCGTGTGCTCGAGCGTCGCGCCGGCGGACGCGCCATGGTTCTTGAAAATCAGAATGTATCGGAAGCGAAGGTCCTTCTTCAGATCGACGATCCGATCGCGGTAGGCCCACAACACGTCCTCGATCCGCTTGGCCGGCATGTCGGCTAAGCTGTCCTTGTGGTGTGGTGTCTCGATGATGACCTCATGGGCGCCGATGCCGTTCATCCGGTCGTATAGTCCGACCCCTTCCCGGCCCATGTCGCCCTCGACTTGCAAGGCCGGAAACTTGTTCGGGACGACGCGGACCGTCCAATTAGGAGAGTTGGGCGCGGCCGGCTGGGGGCGATAGGCCATGATTTCCTTCGGTGTCAGCCGCTCTTGGCCGGGACAGAAGGGGCACAAGGCGGTGGAGATCGGGCGCATCGTCTGCGATTGCAGGAAATCGTGCGGGCGACCGCTCCGCTCCGTGGAAATAATCACCCACCGTCCGACGACGGGATCGCGACGTAACTCAGGCATGGTTACTCCAAGGTTGAAAAAAGAGTTCTGAGTCTTGAGTTCTGAGTTCTGAGTCTTGAGTTCTGAGTTTCTCAGATGGAATCGAAATTCACAACTCATCACTCAGCACTGTCTTGGCTACACTCTCCACATACTGGCTTCAAACTCTTGCCCCGGCACGGTCACGACGGCCGGATTGTGATGCGGATACCGCGCGACTTCCAGCCCGTGCTCGAGTACGACCAGGGACATCCGGATCTCCTGGCCGGCGTCGACGGATAGATCTTTGAAGGGCACCGACAGCTCCAGGATTTTGCGGCGGCAGATCGTCTGCGAGGGCCCGATCTCCGCATAGTCGCCTCCGGCGTTGGCCTGAAACAGCGTGAACTGGTCCGGTCCGGGCGGAGCGAGCGAGAACCTGACCTTGAAGGTCTGAGCGGGCGTCTGGAGCCACAGCTCCGTGGAGAGTCCCGCGTGCCGAGCCTGTGAGCGGTCGTCCGGATCCAGGCGGAGGAAGAGATGGTCGAGGCTGCAGCCGAACTGGATCGATGAAAAAATCCCTTCGTTTTTCCACATCGCGCCGAGCGGCGGATTGGTGCTGATGGTGCCCGCCCCACGCCATTCGAAGAAGTCGGTCACCAGGCCGTCCAGAGTCGGGGCGAGGAGGGTGAGCGGCGGACGGACCACGTCGGCTCCTTGCGGAACCGTGATCGCGACGATCGGTTGGTTCAACCAGTCCGGCGGCGACATGCCCGCCTTCGTCCAGACGTTGCGCAAATGGGTCAGGAACAAGCGGTCAAACTCTTGTTTGTAGTCGCTGTCGAAGTCGTCGCCATACCACCAGAACCAGTCGCTCCCCTCCGCGGCGTACAGTTCCTCCCACGCGGCACGAGCCCGATCGGGTGGCAGCTCGCCGCTCACTTCGATCAGTCGCGTGCGCGTGTGCTGCAGCAGGTCCCACGCGCGGTTGTCTTCCTGGTGGCCGATCCAAATCTTGAAATCTTGGTTGATCCAGGACCCTGAATGGAGCTGCTCAAGTCGCTGTGTGGGCGGGACGGCGATCAGCGCATCGCTCATCGTCGAGACGGTGAAGTGGACGTGATCGGGGACGTTCAAGTCTTCCCGACTGAACGCTTGATACAGCAACGAGAGAAAGCGTTCTCCTCCGTCATGATAGTGCTCCCACGGATTCTCTCCGTCGAGGACGATCGCAATCAGGATGCGTTCGCTCGGCGCGTCGTGCGCGATGCTCCTGAGCCGCCGCAGCACATCCTCGGCGGCGGACTCCGGCGTCGTCTTGTGATAGACAAACCCGAACGCGTCGGAGATGTCTCGATCGCGAAACACGATCGTGAGGTCGTCTCCCGGCTGCCCGACCTTATAGGGTTGGTAGAGCGCGGTGTGCCGATACCAGGGGCGGTGCGACTGATCGAGCGATCGCGCCAGCACGCCTTCATCCGTCGCGATCCACTTGATGCCGGCCCACCGGAGCATGGGAATCATCTCCGGACACACCGACCCTTCCGACGGCCAGAGCCCGGCAGGCGGCCGGCCGAATGTGTCGGTGTGGAACTCTACGGCGTTGCGGATCTGGGCTTCCGCATCGGCAGGCGCATGGAATCTGGCCGGCAGAGGCAAGTCGGGTCGCGCCCGCCTGGCCGACTCCGTGTCGATCACGAGCGGCAGGATCGGATGATAGAAGGGAGTGGTGGTCAGCTCGACCTGTCCTCGTTCGAGCAGTCCGCGATACAGGGGAACGATCTCTTGAATGACCACTCGCTGGAGCGCCAGCACCTCGTGTTTTTCGTCTTCAGTGTAGCCCCGGTTTTTGGTGCGCAGCGCAGCCAGCCGTGGATACCGATGGACGGCGCCATACCCGAACCAGGCGAGATTGTGCCACACTTGAAGATCGAGGAACTCCTGCGTGCCGAACTGCCGCGCAAGTTGTTCGAGATCGCGGCCGTTGACGTCCATCCCGCGCTTCACCAGCAGTTCATGATAGCGAGGGTAAGGCCGCACCATGGTGGCCCAGTTCGCCGAGAAAAAATGACGGACGATGAAGGCCTTCTCCGTCGGTGACAGCTCTGCGGCGGGACGTTGGGCATATTCGAGAAAGAGATCGATCACGGAGCCTGAGCCGATTTCCTCCAGCTGGAGCAGCAGGGACGGTGTAAAGTTGAACGTCATTTCCACGGTCGGAAAGCGCTCCAACAAGTAGGCCATGTCGAAGTAGGCCTTCGTCGCATGGAGCCGGACCCACGGCATGCTGGCAGACCCGGCAAGCGGGTCCGTGTAGTACGGTTGATGCATATGCCAGAGGAAGCAGAGATGGACGGTTTTCATGGGAGGTTGTCTGCTCGCTGAAGCGCGGCGTGGAGGCAGTATCTCACAGGGGTATGAGGGTTTCAATAATCTGGAGAAATCGTGCAGGTCGAAGAAGGTTCATGCACAATGAGCGGACGTTCGCGACAGGCGGCTGCGGATCGTGTATATGTCTGGATAAGACACGGAGGGGCCACAGATGAAGGGCGGATTCTTTCCGGACAGTGTCTCCCAGAGGAAGGCAGTGTCGCTCCTATGGTATTGGGTCCCTCCGATCGCCTATGCGGCGCTCATCTTTTACCTTTCGTCTCTTCCACATCCCGAGGAGACCATCCCAGGTTTCTGGTCCGTCGAAATGCTGGGCGACAAAACCCTCCACATGATCGAATATGGTTTCTTCGGCATCTTGTGCTTCCGAGCCTTCCGGCACGCCGGAGGGTTACGGGCAGCTCACTATGCGCCGGTACTTGCCATCGTCACAGCGGTGCTCTACGGGGTGACGGATGAGATGCATCAATTCTACGTGCCGTTTCGTGAGTCGAGCGGCTGGGATGTGCTGGCGGATAGTGTTGGAGCCTGTGTTGCTGTGCTGACGTGGCGGGCAATCGTTGAACTGAAAGAAAAGTCCGGTGAAGCCACTGAGGGCTACCAGGCATAAGCTTCAGGGGCCGGCCCTCCCGGGCCGGGAAACATGTCGTCCAGCCGTTTCAGCGTGTTCTGGCTCAGCGTGAGTTCTAATGCCCGCATCGACCCATCCAATTGCTCCCACGTGCGTGGTCCAATGATCGGAGCAGTCACTGCCCTTTGGTGGAGCAGCCAGGCGAGCGCCACGTCGGCTGGTTGCTCGCCCAGTTCGACGCAGAGCGCTTCGTAGGATTCCAACCGCGTCCGATATTTTTCGATATCCTTCTTGAGGTCTTCATCGGCTCGCCGCCCGGCCATCGCAGGCTTGAGCGCTCCGGCCAGCAACCCCCGGGCAAGCGGGCTCCAGGGGATGAGCCCGATGCCATAGGCTTCGCAGGCGGGGACGACTTCCAACTCGATCGTGCGCTCATTCAGGTTGTAGAGGCTCTGTTCGGAGATCAGGCCGAGAAAGTGGCGGCTCTTGGCAAGCTCTTGCGCCCGCGCGAGATGCCACCCTGCAAAGT
>CAZKRM010000004.1:0-36593 GCA_964555285.1 uncultured Nitrospiraceae bacterium | reverse complement strand
CGGCAGAGCTGCCCCATCGCCTGCCAGATTTCCTCCCACGGCGACTCCCGATCCACATGGTGCATCTGGTAGAGATCAAGGTGATCGGTCCGCAATCGCCGAAGGCTCTCCTCGCAGGAGCGCTTGATGTGCAAGGCCGACAGCCGCGATTGATTCGGCCAGTCGCCCATCCGCCCATAGACCTTTGTCGCGAGCACGACCTTCTCGCGCCGTCCGCCACCCTGTGCGAACCATCGGCCGATGATCTGTTCGGTCACGCCTTCGCCCAGCTTCCAGCCATAGACGTTGGCCGTGTCGAAGAAGTTGAGGCCCAGTTCTAATGCGCGATCCATGATCCGGAAACTGTCCGTTTCCGTCGTCAGCGGCCCGAAGTTCATCGTGCCGAGACAGAGGCGGCTGACAGTGAGGCCGGAGCGGCCGAGATGAGTGTATTGCACGGGGGCCGTCCTTTCGCGGGTCAGTGGTCTCGCGTCCGAGAAAACGGGCGCGTATCATGAAGATAACGATTTGTGGTTTTCGTGACAAGCATGGGGGCCGCCAGTATAATGCTGCCCGTATGACCACCATCAATCCCGCCGCGCCGAAGCAGGCGCCGGCTCCCCCCGATCAAGCGCTCGTCGCCAAAACGATCGAAGCCGAGTTGCCGTTCGGGCACGTGTTGCGGGGGCTCACCCCGCTGGCGGGCGATGCCTCGAATCGCCGGTATTTCCGAGCCCAGCTCGCGGGGGGATCACCGCAGTCAGTGATTCTGATGCAGTTGGCTGAACCGGAGGCCTTCAAGCAGTCGGAAGAAGCCGTCAGTGGAGCCACCGTGCATATCGCAGAGCTTCCCTTCCTGAATATCCGCTCTCACCTTGCCAAGGCCGGTGTGTCGGTGCCGGCGCTCTATCACTACGACCAGGCAGCCGGCCTGCTCTACCTGGAAGACTTCGGCGATGTGACGTTGGCAGAGGTTTGTCAGCAGGCCGGCCCGGCGGAACTGGCTGCGTACTATCGGCAGGCGATCGATGGACTGATCCAGATTCAATTGAAAGGTAGTTCGCCGGCGGATCCGGACTGCCTCGCCTTCCACCGGAGTTTCGACGTGCCCCTGCTCATGTGGGAGTTCGATCATTTTCTGGAGTACGGCATCGTTGCGCGTCGGGAGAAACCGATGTGTGCCGATGATTGGGACGCGATCCGGACCGAGTTCCAGAAGATCGCCGAACTCCTCGCCGGCCAGCCACGCGTGTTCACCCACCGGGATTATCATTCGCGCAATCTCATGGTCGATGGAAAGCGGCTCGGTGTGATCGATTTTCAGGATGCGCTCATGGGGCCGGCGACCTACGACCTGGCGTCACTGCTGCGGGATGCCTACATTCAATTGGACGAGTCGCTGATCGACGACCTCGTCACCTACTACCTGGACCAGGTGGCTACGCAGCGGCTGGTGTGGACGAATCGCGCCGCCTTTCGCCGGTTGCTCGATCTTACCAGCATCCAGCGCAACCTGAAGGCGGCCGGCCGGTTCGTCTATATCGACCGCGTCAAACACAACCCGAAGTTTCTGGCCGACATTCCCCGCGTGCTCGGCTATGTCCGGCGCAATCTGGAGAAGTATTCCGAATTGGCCATGCTGAAGAAGCACCTCACGCCATACGTGCCTGAGCTTCAATAAGCTCGGGCACGAGTTCTGAGTTGAGAGTTCTGAGTGCTGAGGTTACAGTGAGCTCCTAAGATGCTTGCTTTCAACTCCAAACTCAGAACTCCGAACTCAGAACTCAGAACTTTCCCATGAAGGCGATGATTCTGGCGGCGGGCTTCGGCACCCGCCTGCGTCCTCTCACCAACAGCATCCCGAAACCGCTCCTCCCCGTAGCCGGGACCCCGCTGATCGTCTGGAATCTGCTCTTGCTGAAGCGGCATGGGTTCCGGGACGTCCTCATCAATCTCCATCACCTCGGTCCGCTGATCGAGCAGGCGCTCGGCGACGGCTCCCGCTTCGGCTTGCGCATCGAATATTCGCGCGAGCCGGTGATTCTTGGCACGGGCGGCGGCATCAAGCAGGCGGAGCCCTATTTCTCGGGCGAGCCGTTTCTGGTCCTGAACGGCGATACGCTGTTCGAGCTGGACCTCGATGCGCTCATGGCGTTTCACCGGCAGCGGCAAGCCGCAGCCACGCTGGTGGTGAGGAAAGATGAGGAAGCCGTGCGGTGGGGGTTGGTCGAACTCGGACCGCAGCAGCAGATTGTGCGGATTACGGGGAGGGGATTGGCTGATGCGGCGGCGACTGAACCTCGGATGTTCGCCGGCATTCACATCCTGAATCAGCGACTGCTGCGGGATGTGCCGAAGGGGAAAGCGTCTTCGATTATTGATGCCTTTGTGGCGGCGATCGAGCGGGGTGAGCCGGTCCTGGGATTCGACTTCGAGGGGTATTGGTCCGACATCGGCACGCCCGAGCGCTATGCGCAAGCCGAGCATGATGCCGCCGCGGGGTCGATCGGGTTGGACGCGCGCAAGACTCAGCGCCCTGCGTAAAGGGCCGCGCACGAAGACGTGAAACGTGAATCGGAAAGAACCGATCGACTCCGTCAGGAAGCCAGGACGGCTTGGGTGGTTTTGAAATGGAGTTTCGCCACGGTCGCCAGTCGGTCTCGTCCGTGTTTCTTCACCACCATCTTGCCCGCCAGTTCCACCTGCGCCGAGGCGCCTTTCGGCAGAGTCGTGCCGACCTCCTCTGACAACCGTCTCAGCCGGATCAAGAACTCCGCGCGGGCGAGAATCGATGCGGCCGCAACGGCGAGATCAGATTCGGCCTTCGGCCGCTGTTCAAGCTTGATCTGCTTCCCCTTCTCCTGCAACGCGTTCAGGATCAACCGCTCATCGCCGAATTGATCCGAAATCGCCAGGCCGCATTCGACTTGTTGAAGGACGTTTTCCAAGGCGCGAGCATGGCCCCAGGCCAGCAGGCGATTCAGATTTTTAATCTTGGCGTAGAGCGCATTGTACTTTTGAGGGCCGATCGCGATGAGGCTGTGCGGGCAAATCTGACGGATCTCCGGCGCCATTTCCAGAATCCGACCGTCGGAGATCTTCTTGCTGTCCCGCACCTGCATGAGCGCCAGCTCACGTTGTGTGGTCTGGTCCACGAAGACCGCGGCGATCACGAGCGGGCCGAAATAATCGCCCTTGCCCGATTCGTCGATGCCGATGCGGTCAAGAGAGGAAGGGGCCGGCCCGGTCGTCAACGTGAGGAACTCCCGGTAGAAAGTCTCGCAGCGGGGCGGTAATCTAACAGAGCCCTTGAGGGTAATCAAATGAAGAGACCGAATTTCTCTCCACCCACCCCAGTCACGGCACGCGCATCCAGCAGCTCGAAGAATGGATGCCGGAAGCGCTGTCGATCTATCAGGCTACACAGCCGGCCCCATCTGCTGAGTTGCCGCAGGTCCGGTAATAGTCGGGCACAAGACGTTTCATGCGTGAGCGTGGGCCATGCTTGAAACGGAAGTTCATCGCTTTTATACTGACCCTGCGCGTTGGAGTTGACTGGGTGATCGCTCATCGCGGTTCCGCGATGAGAGGAAAGTCCGGACTCCAAGGGCAGGGCGCTGGGTAACTCCCAGGCGGAGCGATCCGACACCGGCGCAACAGAAAGCATACCGCCGATGGCCCGTGAGGGCTCAGGCAAGGGTGAAATGGTGGGGTAAGAGCCTACCGCGGTCGTGGTGACACGGCTGGCCGGCAAGCGTCGCCCGGAGCAAGGCCAAATAGGAGGACGCCTGGGTGCTCGCGCATCCAGAAAGGCTGGCCCGGCCGAGGTTCTCGGGTAGGTCGCTTGAGGCTCGGGGCAACTCGAGTCCCAGAGAAATGATCACCGCCGCGTGAGCAGACGCTTCAGGCGGGACAGAATCCGGCTTATCGGTCGACTCCGACGCGCTTTTTTTATTGCCCGACGCAGGTCCCCTTCCGTCACTTTCCCCGCGCAGGCTTCTTCTTGATTGATGAGGACTACAGGGATCCGACTGCTGTACTGCTCGGCCAGAGAGCGATCCTGGTCCACATCGATCTTTGTGAGTTCAAACTCTAGTTCCTGTTGGAGATGGAGCGCAATCCGATAGGTCACGTCGCAGAGATGACAGGCTTTGCGGGATAGGACGGTGAGGTGGAGCATGTTCTTTACTCAAGGTCCTCAAGGAGCGTCACGACGGCCACGTTACCATTGCCTCTCAAGGCCTGTCACGTCAGTCCCGATCTTTCCGAAGGGGGCGCGAATCTATTGACGTGTTCTGTGCACGATGGTAGGATCGCGCACCCTACCCATTGATTTTTCAGTGAGATCGCCTGTGAGGCTGGGATGGTGTCTTCCTGGTCCTCGGCGAAAACGGATCAGCATCCCCTCTACTGGCTCGCGTCGGTAGAGTTCGAGGGGAGGTTCATATGAAGATGAGCGGAGCAGAAATTTTTATCGAGTGCCTGCGGCGTGAGGGTGTGAAGACGATTTTTGCCTTGCCGGGAGGCGTCGTCCTGAAAATATTTGACATGCTTCACCAACAGAACGACGTGCAGGTCGTGCTGACGCGCCATGAGCAGGGGGCCGGTCACATGGCCGAAGGCTATGCCAAGGCGACCGGAAAAGCCGGGGTGTGCCTGGTGACCTCCGGGCCGGGCATGACGAACGTCATTACGGCGCTGGCGGATGCCTACATGGATTCCGTTCCACTGGTCTGCTTTAGTGGGCAGGTGTCGACCAACCTGATCGGCAACGACGCGTTTCAGGAAGCCGATAACATCGGGTTGAGCCGTCCCTGCACCAAGTACAACTTCCTGGTCAAAGACGTAAACGATCTCGCCACGACGATCAAGGAGGCGTTCTACCTTGCCACAACTGGGCGGCCTGGCCCGGTGCTCGTGGACATTCCGAAGGACGTGTCCATGAACAAGGCGGAGTTCCACTATCCCAACTCCGTGTCCATTCGTGGGTACAACCCGACTTACGAAGGCAATAAGTGGCAGATCAAGCAGGCGGCCGAGGCCATCATGAAGGCCAAGAAGCCGGTTCTCTATGTGGGCGGGGGCGTGGTTTTTTCGGGGGCGTCGCAGGAGTTGATCGAGTTGGCGGAGATGACGCACATTCCCGTGGATATGACCTTGATGGGGCTGGGCGCATTTCCCGGCGAGCACCCGTTGTCCATGGGGATGCTGGGGATGCACGGCACCTATTGCGCGAACATGGCCGTGCATTACTCCGATCTCGTCATCGCGGTCGGCGCCCGCTTCGACGACCGGGTGACCGGCAAGGTGGCCGAGTTCTGTCCCTATGCCAAGGTTATTCACATCGACATCGATCCGACGTCGATTCGGAAGAACGTCAACGTGGATATTCCGATCGTCGGCGATTGCAAGATGGTGTTGCGCGAATTGAATCAGATTCTGCGCGCGACCGTGAACGGCGATCAGGACGCATTGCGCAAGCCTTGGTGGGATCAGATTCGGGAGTGGCAGGCCGCACATCCCTTGACCTATCGGCAGGAAGCTGAAGGTCCGATCAAGCCGCAACACGTGGTCAAGCGGCTCTACGAACTGACGAAGGATCGCGATCCGATCGTCTCGACCGATGTCGGGCAACATCAGATGTGGACCGCCCAGTACTTTAAGCTCGCGAAACCGAACCGGTGGTTGACCTCCGGCGGTCTTGGTACGATGGGGTTCGGGTTTCCCGCGGCGATGGGTGCCCAGGCGGCGTTTCCCGGCCGATTGGTCCTCTGTGTCGCCGGCGATGGGAGCGTGCAGATGAACATGCAGGAGATGGCAACGGCCGTGGTGAGTAAGCTGCCGGTGAAGGTCATTATCCTGAACAATCGATTCCACGGGATGGTTCGCCAGTGGCAGGATCTCTTCTACGAAGGCCGGTATGCCTCCAGTTATCTGGATACGACTCCGGATTTCGTGAAATTGGCTGAAGCGTACGGCGCAGTGGGCTTACGGGCGAGCAAGGTTGCAGATCTTGATAGCGTGCTCAAGGAGGCCATCGCGGTCGATAAACCCGTGATCGTTGACGTTCCGACCCATCCCTACGAGAACTGCTACCCGATGATCCCGGCCGGTGGCTGTAACCATGAGATGCTTCTGGAAGATCCGCCGGAGTTGAAGAAAAAGCAGGCCGCAGGCGGAAAAGTGGCCCCGGAAGACAAAGACACGATCCTGACGGCGTGAAACAAGGGCCTATGGCTTATAGCCTATGGCTCGGAGTTAGCAGCCTCCGCCTCTGGCTATTGAGCTATTTGCCATGGGCCATTAGCTCTTCGGTAGCTTATGGAACATATCGTTTCAGTCACAGTCGAGAACAAATTCGGTGTGCTGTCGAGAGTCGCGGGCCTCTTCAGCGGGCGGGGTTTTAACATCGAGAGCCTGTCGGTGGCGCCGACGCTCGACCCGTCAATGTCGCAGATGACCATCGTGACGTCGGGCGACGATCGCATTGTCGAGCAGATCGTCAAGCAGCTGAATAAGCTCATCGACATCATCAAGGTCGTGGACCTCAATGAGAGCGAGTTCGTCTCCCGCGAAACCGCGTTGATCAAGGTCCACACCAGGTCCGAAGACCGAGCTGAAGCGCTGCGCATTGCCGACATCTTTCGCGCGAACGTGATCGACTCGACCCCGACCACGTATACGATCGAGGTGACGGGCGACCAGAAAAAGATCGAGGCGATCATCAATCTGCTCCAGCCGCTCGGCATCAAGGAATTGGTGCGGACCGGTCGCGTGGCGATCGCCCGCGAACCGATTCGTCCTGCGGTCGCCCAGCCGAAAAAGGTCGCCCGCGAGTAGGACGTGCTCCTTCCGGCTACGACGACGTGGCTTTGCGTTTCCGAGAGACACAACACGATCACCCAGGAGTCAGCGATGAAGATTTACTACGATCAGGATGCCGATCTTCAACAGATTCGCAGCAAGAAAGTGGCCGTCATCGGCTATGGGAGTCAGGGGCACGCCCATGCGCTCAATATGAAAGAGAGCGGTGTGAACGTGGTGGTCGGGCTGCGGGAAGGGAACTCGTGGCGGAAAGCCGAGCAGAGTGGCTTGAAAGTGATGCCCGTAGCCGATGCCGTCAAAGCATCCGAGGTGATCATGATTCTGGCACCGGACGAAGCCCAGGCGGCGATCTATCGCCAGGAGATTGCACCGAATCTGAAGGCCGGCTCCTATCTCGCCTTCGGTCACGGCTTCAACATCCATTTCGGCCAAATCGTCCCGCCTGCGAATATGAACGTGTTCATGGTTGCACCGAAGGGGCCCGGCCATCTGGTTCGGTCGGAGTATTCGAAAGGGAGCGGTGTCCCTGCATTGTTGGCCGTTCACCAGGACCCCAGCGGCAACACGCGTCAGGTGGGGCTGGCCTACGCCAGCGCGATCGGCGGTGGGCGGGCAGGTGTGATCGAAACCACGTTCCGGGAAGAAACCGAGACCGACCTGTTCGGCGAGCAAGTGGTGCTCTGCGGTGGCCTGACATCCATGATCCAGGCAGGCTACGAGACCCTCGTTGAAGCCGGCTATTCGCCGGAGATGGCCTATTTCGAATGTTTGCACGAAGTGAAGCTGATCGTCGACCTGATTTATCAAGGCGGCATCGCCAACATGCGGTACTCGATCAGTACCACGGCCAAGTACGGGGATGTGACGAGGGGGCCCCGCATCGTGACGGACGAGACGAAGAAAGAAATGAAGAAGATTCTGACCGAAATCCAGAGCGGCCAGTTTGCGAAGGAGTGGGTGCTTGAGAACCAGGCCAACCGGCCGGTGTACAACGCGCTGCTGGCCAAGGGGGAAGCGCATCCGATCGAGGAAGTGGGCGCGCGGCTGCGGGCGATGATGCCCTGGCTCAAAAAGGATCAGTTGGTCGACAAGAACAAGAACTGAGCGCAGAATGTTCATGACTGGAATGAGACGGTCACACGGGGGAGGAATGGCGGATCGCGCTGCCGGCATCCCGATTGTGAAAGAGGGGATTCCCTTCGTGGGAAGCGTGGGAAGCCTGGCGCTTCTGATGGGGTGGTTCGGCTGGCCCCTACCGGCTGGGTTGTTCGGTGGGCTGACGCTCTTTACGGCCTGGTTTTTCAGGAACCCGAGCCGAACCATTCCTCAGCAACCGGGAATGGTCGTGGCGCCGGGCGATGGTCGGGTGCTCGCGATCGATGAAGAGTTCGAGCCGCGTTTCCTGAAAGAGAAAAGCATTCGCCTCAGTATTTTCTTGAACGTGTTCGATGTCCATGTGAACCGCATTCCCTGTGAGGGGGCCGTCGAGGATGTCGTGTATCAGCCGGGGCAATTCCTGGTGGCGAGCCGTCCCGACGCAACCATCAGAAATGAACAGAATGCACTCATGCTGCGAACCGCGTCCGGTGCGAAAGTGCTCTGTGTGCAGGTGGCCGGGTTGATTGCGCGCCGCATTGTGTGTTGGGTGGCGCCTGGTGACCGCGTGCAGCGAGGTGAGCGTTTCGGGCTCATCCGGTTCGGGTCTCGCATGGATACCTTCTTGCCGTTAGGCACGGTGGTGCGCGTGGCTGTGGGGGACCGGGTCAAGGGTGGAGAAACCATTGTGGGAGAACTCCGATGAAAGGTTCAGGGTTTCGAGGCGCCTTCGCGAAGGCGAAGGAAGGAAAGCGGCGGCGCGGCGTCTATCTCATCCCCAACCTCCTCACGACCGGCAATCTCTTCTGCGGTGTGTTCGCGATCTTGTCCGTGTTCGACGCGAACTACATGGCGGCGGCGATTGCCATCCTCGTTGCGATGGTGTTCGATGTTCTGGATGGGAAGTCGGCCCGTCTGACGAACAGCACCAGTCCGTTCGGCCTGGAGTACGACTCCCTGTCCGACGTGGTGTCGTTCGGCGTCGCGCCGGGCCTACTGATCTATTCATGGGCCTTGAGCGGCCAAGGCATGTTCGGGGCTGCCGTGATGTTCGCCTATGTCGCGCTCGGCGCTGTCCGGCTGGCCCGATTCAACGCGACCGTGGCGAGCGCGGACAGCAAGTATTTTACGGGCCTCGCGATTCCGGCTGCTGCCGGCGTGGTGGCGTCGCTGGTGATCTTCGACCACCACATCGTCCGGATGGGGGCCGAGGTCAAGCCGCTGCTGATTTTGGTCATCACGCTGGCGCTGGCGTTCCTCATGGTCAGCACGATCAAGTATCGAAGCTTCAAGGATCTCAAGTTCCGCGGCAGGCAACATTTCACCTATCTGGTCTGGGGCATCCTTGGATTGATGCTGGTTGTGGCGTGGCCCCAGGTTATGTTATTTGCGATGTTTGCAGGGTATGCGCTGTCGGGACCGGTGGAACGGGGCGTTGGTTTCCTGATGAAGGTATTCGTTGGGAAGCGGGGCTCAGCCAAACCCGACGCGCCGGTTTTGGACAGGAAAGACTAACGGCGACGACGAGGACTAGTAGGCGGTCGGTGCGGAAGAGAGAGAGCTGGTGGATGGTGCAAACCAGCCCGCAGATCGCTGAACTCACCTCCGAGCCGGGCCCGTGAAATCTCAGGAGAGTAATGGGCTCCGCATCACCCCCGTGAAGGGTGCAGATGAAGGGCGAGGGGCAACCGGATCGATTGCCCGGCGCCGAATCAGGGTGGTACCACGAAGCGCGTGAAGCCTTCGTCCCTGAAGTGGGGCGGAGGCTTTTGCGTTTTCAGGGAATGGAGGCTGAGTCGGTCTCGGTGCTCGCAGACCCCGCACTTCGGAAAGTGCTCGGTCGATGCGCGCAGGGGAGACCGACTCAGCCTCCATTCCAGAGAACATCGTGGTATGGAGGAGGGGTAATGCTATGACACGGATGATTCGGATTTTCGATACGACGTTACGGGACGGGGAGCAGTCGCCCGGCGCGAGCATGAATGTGGAAGAGAAGGTCATGATTGCCAAGCAGCTTGCCCGTCTAGGCGTGGACATCATCGAGGCCGGCTTTGCCTATAGCTCGCCGGGAGACTTCGAGGCCGTCCGGCGAATCGCTCAAGAAGTCGAGGGGCCGACGATCTGTAGCCTGGCACGGGCTCGCCCCGAGGATATCGATCGGGCCTGGGAGGCGCTCAAGGGCGCACCCAAGGCCCGCATCCATACGTTCTTGTCCACGTCGGATATCCATCTCAAGCACCAATTTCGCATGACGCGTGAGGAGGCGAAGAAGCGGGCAGTGGAGATGGTGCAGCGTGCCCGCATGTACGTGGACGACGTGGAATTCTCCCCGATGGACGCGAGCCGGTCCGATCCGTCTTATCTGTACGAAGTCCTCGAAGCGGTGATTGAGGCGGGAGCGGGCACGGTCAACATTCCGGACACCGTCGGGTATGCCGTCCCTCAGGAATTCGGGACGCTCATTCGAGGCATTCGGGAGCGGGTCCCGAACAGCGCCAAAGCCGTCATCTCCGTCCATTGCCACAATGATCTTGGATTGGCGGTGGCGAACAGCTTGGCCGCCGTCATCGAGGGAGCCGGCCAGGTCGAGTGCACCATCAACGGGATCGGGGAGCGGGCCGGGAACACATCGTTGGAAGAAATCGCCATGGGACTGCGCACGCGCAAGGATTTCTATGGCGCCGACACCACGATCAACACCGAGGAGATCTCGAAGACGAGCCGGCTGGTCAGCAAGATCACCGGTATGGTCGTCCAGCCCAACAAGGCGATTGTGGGAGCCAATGCCTTCGCCCACACGTCCGGCATCCACCAGGATGGCCTGCTGAAAGACAAGACCACCTATGAGATCATGCGACCGGAGTCGGTCGGGCTCATGCAAAGCAAGATGGTGATGGGAAAGCTGTCGGGCCGCCACGCGTTCCGCCAGCGATTGGAGGAGCTGGGATACACACTGTCCGATGAGGAAGTGAACCATGCGTTCGAGCGGTTCAAGCGGCTGGCCGATCAAAAGAAGGAAATCTACGAAGAGGACATCGAGGTGATCATTTCGGAAGAGATCGCCAAGATGTCCGAGCGCATGGTGCTGAAATCATTCCATGTCGAGAGTGGGACGGACAGGGTGCCGACCGCGACGGTCGAGTTGGAGATTGATGGGAAGTCGCTCACACATACCGGCACCGGCGATGGACCGGTGGACGCGGTCTACCGGACGATCTCTGCAATGACTCAAACCAAGAGCCGGCTTGTCATGTATGCGGTCAACGCCATCACGAGCGGAACCGATGCGCAGGGTGAGGTCTCTGTCCGGCTGGAAGAGGACGGGCGGACCGTGTCCGGCCATGGTGCCGATACGGATACCATCACGGCGTCGGCCAGAGCCTACCTCAATGCATTGAACAAGCTGGCCTATTTCTCTTCGAAACAGGCTGAGAAGGTCGGCTTGATTTGAGCGTGGCCTCTGGGTACAGTGGCCACTTTCGAGGGGTGAAGGGCGCGTGTCAGGCGGGAAATCATGCTGAAGACGAGTCTGACGGACTGTCCGGAATTCGTAGCCGGGGATCACACTCTTCTCCGCGAACTCCTGCATCCGGCCAAAGCCGATCTTCGCGTGGGCTACAGTGTGGCCCATGGACGATTGGAGCCTGGCAAGCGGTCGAAGTGGCACCGCCTGGCCTCCTCGGAGGTCTACTACTTTCTGACCGGCGCCGGTGTCTTCACCGTCGATGACCGGTCAGTTCCGGTGGCGCCCGGCACCGTGGTGTACATTCCCCCCGGTGCAAAACAGTCGCTGGCGAATGATGGAGCAGCCGCCATCGAGTTCCTGTGTCTGGTTGATCCGGCCTGGCGGTGTGAAGATGAAGAGGTGCTCGAATAGTGTTTTGTTACATCATGCATCCGGAGGAATGAATTGAAAGCCAAGATTGCGGTGTTGGCGGGAGATGGCGTGGGGCGAGAAATCGTGCCCGAAGCGGTGAAGGTGCTCAAGGCCGTGGCGGAGCGGTATAGCCACACCTTTGAATTCGCGGCAGGCGATGTCGGCGGCCAGGCCATTGATAAGGTCGGTGTGCCGCTGCCTCAGGATACGTCGGCGCTGACCAAACAGAGCGATGCGGTGCTGCTCGGCGCGGTGGGAGGGCCCAAGTGGGAAGGATTGGAGTATAGCCTGCGGCCGGAACGGGCGTTGCTGGGTTTGCGGGAGCAGCTTGGCCTCTATGCGAATCTACGTCCGGCGAAGCTGTATCCGATGTTGGCGGGCGCATCCACCCTGAAACGCGAAGTCATTGAAGGGATCGATATTTTGGTGGTGCGGGAACTGACCGGCGGAATCTATTTTGGCAAGCCGAAGGGGATTGAAAAGCTGCCGAACGGCGGTGAGCGGGGGATTAATACCGAAGTCTACACGACCGACGAAATCCGCCGCATCGCCAAGGTGGCCTTCGAGGCTGCGCGAAAGCGACGGAAGAAGCTCACGTCCGTGGACAAGGCGAACGTCTTGGAGTCCTCCGAACTGTGGCGGCGCGTCGTGACCGAGGTGCACAAGGACTATCCGGACGTGGAGTTGGGCCATATCTATGTCGATAACTGCGCCATGCAGCTCGTGCGCAATCCACGACAGTTCGATGTGCTGCTCTGTAATAACCTGTTCGGCGACATCCTCAGCGATGAGGCGGCGATGCTGACCGGGTCGATCGGGATGTTGCCGTCGGCCAGCGTCGGAGCGCAGGTGGGGTTGTTCGAGCCGATCCATGGCAGCGCTCCGGACATCGCAGGGAAGAACATCGCGAATCCGATCGCGACCATCGCGTCGGCCGCCATGATGTTGTCCTACGCCTTTCAACTGGAGAAGGAAGCGGAGGCTATCGAGCGGGCCATTACGAAGACACTCGATCTCGGTTATCGCACCAAAGATATCCAGAGTGAGGGCATGCGGCTGGTCGGGACGACCGATATGGGCGATGCCATCGTGAGGAATCTCTCCTGATCCAAGCAAGAGTCGATCGATGACGGTCTCAGCTAAATCCAGAACGATCTCCACCCTTGCTGGGAACGGCGAGCCTGGCTTTTCAGGGGATGGCGGTCCTGCGACAGCGGCCTGCCTCAACGAACCCAAAAATCTGGCGGTGGATCGGTTCGGCAACCTGTACATCGCCGACTCAGAGAATCATGTCGTGCGGAAGGTCGAGCGAGCCACCGGACGAATCACCACGATCGCCGGTGCTGCGCTTGCCTCATCGCCGGAGAATGCCGGTGTGACAGATGTTGGAGCCGTGGAAGACGCCGGAGAGGAAGACCCGCTTGCGGATTCCTTGCCCAGTCGGTCGCACAGCTTCACGCAGTTGGCCGATCTCAGCGGAACCGTCCGCTATGTGGTGAACGGAGCCGTGGCGAAACGGTTCCAGGGCGATGGGGAGGCCGCCACGAAGGCCCTGCTCGATTTCCCGACTGCCGTCGCGGTCGATGGGGAGGGGCATGTCTATATTGCCGACACCATGAATCACCGGGTGCGACGGGTGGATGCGGTGTCCGGGATCATCACCACCATTGCCGGAACCGGCCAGGCTCGGTTTTCCGGGGACGGTGGACCGGCTGTCTCGGCGGCCTTGAACGAACCGACGGCGTTAGTGGTCGATGCGTCCGGACGCCTGTACATCGCCGATCAAAGCAACAACCGAGTTCGCGTGGTCGATTTGACAACGGGCGTGATCGAGACGGTCGCAGGCAACGGAGTCGCGGTTTATAATGGCGATGGTATCCCGGCGGTTGAAGCCGGCCTCGCTGGACCGAGCGGATTGGCGGTGGGTCCTGGCGGAGAGCTGTACGTGGCAGATATGTTCAACGGTCGTATCCGGATGGTCGATCATAAGACCGGTGCGATCAGTACCCTGGTCGGGGATGGTGGCGAGTATCGGTATCAGGACCAGGGCGACCGCCCCTCCGCGAGCCTGGCGCGACCCTACGGCATCGCCATAGATCAAGAGGGGCATATGTTCATCACGGATTCAGACAGTCACCTTGTGAGGAGATGGGACCGGGACCAGAAGCTGATCACGCGGGTGGTGGGAATTGGGACCGCTGGTTTCGGCGGGGATGGTGGACCGGCGGAAGAAGCCGGCTTGAGTTACCCGTTCGGGATCGCCATCGATCGAGACGGGACGATCCTCGTCGCAGACACCTTTAATCACCGCATCCGCCTGATCGCAAGTGAAAAGTAAAAAGGCAAAAGTTCAGAGGCCGCTCCATACTTTTTACTTGTACCTTTTGCCTTATGGGTGAGGAGATGCTGAAGAACAAATCATCGTACAACGTGGCGGTCGTTGGTGCGACCGGCGCGGTCGGGACGGAGATGATCGAGGTCCTTGCGGAGCGCAAGTTCCCGGTGGCCGCGCTCCTGCCTTTGGCGTCATCCCGCTCGGTCGGCGGTACCGTCACGTTCCAAGGGGAAGATATCCCGGTCCAAGTCTTAACCAAGGACTCATTTGCCGGTGTCGACATCGCGTTGTTTTCAGCCGGCACCGATGTGAGCCGGGAGTATGCTCCTATCGCGGCCAAGGCCGGCGCGGTGGTCATCGACAACAGTGCCGCCTGGCGGATGGACGCCGAGGTCCCGCTGGTCGTGCCCGAGGTGAACCAGAAGGATCTCGCTCGGCACAAGGGCATCATTGCCAATCCCAATTGTTCCACCATTCAGATGGTCGTCGCGTTACAGCCTCTGCACGAGCAAGCCAGAATCAGGCGCATTGTGGTGACGACGTTCCAATCGGTGTCGGGGACCGGCAAAGAGGCGATGGATGAGTTGATGGACGAGTGCAAGGACGTGCTCAGCTTCAAGGAACCGATGCCCAAAGTCTACCCGTATCAGATCGCGTTCAATTGTTTGCCGCACATCGATGAGTTCCTGCCGTCGGGGTACACCAAAGAAGAAATGAAAATGGTGCATGAGACGCGGAAGATCATGGGCGATCAATCGATTCAGGTGACCGCCACCACGGTTCGCGTGCCAGTCTATGTCGGCCATTCGGAGGCGGTCAACATCGAGACCGAACGGAAGCTCACGGCCAACGATGCCCGGGCGATTTTGGCGGCTGCTCCGGGTGTCCTGCTCTATGACGACCCGGCCCATAAGATTTATCCCATGCCGCTGGATGCGGCGGGGAAAGACGACGTGTACGTGGGGCGGATTCGAGAGGACGAATCCATCGCGAACGGTCTCAACCTCTGGGTCGTAGCGGACAACCTGCGCAAGGGTGCCGCGTTGAATGCCGTGCAGATCGCCGAATGCCTGATACGATAAACCATGTCGGAATGGAATGCGCTCGGCAAACTGTTGATCGTGACGGGGTGTGGTCTCGCCCTGTTCGGAGCCCTGCTCGTGTTCTCAGACCGGATTCCCGGACTGGGCACCATGTTCGGGTGGTTCGGGAAACTGCCGGGCGATATCGCCGTCACGCGCGACAACATCCGTTTCTATTTCCCGGTGGTCACCGGCCTCGTGCTCAGCGTGGTGCTGAGTCTGCTCTTCTCTCTCTTCTCGTGGCTCTTTCGCCGATAAGCCGGCCGGTCTTTCGCCTTGCCGGGATCGGCCTGGTTGTCCTGTGCTCGGTTGCATGGCCGTCGCCGGCGCCGGCAGAGTCGGTTCGTGTGCTGCTTGCTCACGACCTGCCCCGGTTGGAGGTCACGACACAGGACGATGCGGTGGTAGCCGCCGTGAACGGCCACGACCGCACGTTCAAGGCGCCGGTGGCGGTGACCGCGCTGGGGGCGGGAATCAGCATCAATGGAGTGAAGATGGCGGCGACCAGTCTCACGCTCCGGCCGATCCGGACCAGGCTGTCCCTGACGATGAACGGGAAAGCTTCGGCCGCGGCTCCTCCAGCGGCTGGAAACAACGGGACGGTTTCCAAATCGGTGCTGGAAGTCAGCGGGGCGGTCCAGCTTGTGCGGCGCGGCAAAGGGTTGATGGCGATCAACCATGTGGACCTGGAAGAGTACGTGAAGGGTGTGGTGCCGTCGGAAGTGAATTCGACCTGGCACCTGGAAATGCTCAAAGCCCAGGCTGTGGCCGCTCGAACCTATGCGCTCTATCAACGGATGCTCAGCGCAGGACGCGACTACGACGTCGTGGCGGGCATTCAGGATCAGGTCTATCGGGGCCGTCATGGAATCGACGGCCAGGTCGAGCAAGCGGTCGAAGCCACGCGGGGGCTTGTCGTCACGTACCAGGAAGTCCCGATCTATGCCGCCTTCTCCTCAACCGCGGCAGGTCCCACGGAAGATGCCATGAATGTATGGGCCAAAGATCTTCCCTACCTCAAAGGGGTCGAGTGCCCCTTCGATTTGAGCTCCCCCTACTATCAATGGCGCGCGTCGTTCAAGATGGAGGCGCTGGAGCGAAATCTGCGGCAGCAAGGTTTTACGGTCGGCACGATCGCCACGCTCACGCCCTTGACCTACAGCCGGGCTGGGCGTGTGGCGACGCTCCGGTTGCTGCATTCCGGCGGCGAATTGATCCTGCGCGGCGAGGATCTGCGGAAAGCGGTGGGCTACACCGTCGTGCCGAGCACGCAGTTTGCGATCGAATCCGTGGGGGCCGAGGTCGTGCTGACCGGGTATGGGGCGGGCCATGCCGTGGGCCTCTGCCAGTGGGGTGCGAAAGAGTTGGCCGAACTCGGATACTCCTTCACCACGATCCTCCAATATTACTATCCGGGAACGGAGTTGAACGACGCCTCCTCGGTGAAACCGCCCGTGCCCGCTGTTCCGACTTCGTGATGCTGCTGTCCGAGTTCGATGTCCCTTTCGACCCGTCCCTCATTGCGACCGAACCAGTCACTCCCCGCGATCGGGCCCGTCTGCTGGTCGTCGACCGTCACGGTGGGCCATTGCGACACCAATGTGTCGCCGACCTTCCGCAATTCCTGAAGCCGGGGGACCTCCTGGTCGTCAACGACACCAGAGTCCTCGCCGCACGGATGATGGGAAGAAAGCGGTCCGGCGGAGGAGCGGTCGAGTTGTTGTTTGTGCGCGAGATCGAGCCCGATCTCTGGGAAGTGCTGATGAAGGGGACCTGTCGGCCGGGCCAGATCATCGATCTCGAAGGACACGCGAGCGCCTCTGTCGTCGAGCGTGGGGCCTCCTGCGTGGTTCGAATCGAGAGTGCCGTTCCGGTTCGAGAACTGTTGCGGCGCGTGGGGCGCATACCGCTGCCGCCGTATATCAAACGGCAAGCCACCGCAGAAGATCACACCTGGTACCAGACCATGTTCGCTCGTGAAGAAGGGGCCATCGCCGCTCCCACGGCCGGCCTTCACTTCACGCCCCGGTTGATCGACACGTTGCGAGGGAAGGGGATTCGACTCGCGACGATCACGCTGCACGTGGGGACGGGGACGTTCCGGCCGGTCACCGCAGAACACGTCGAGGATCATCGGATGGATCCTGAGGTGGTGGATGTGCCGACGGCGACGGTCCAGACGGTTCGAGAGACGAAGGAGGCAGGAGGTCGAGTGGTCGCGGTCGGGACCACGGCGGTCCGCGCGCTCGAGTCGGCCGCGCGGGAGCATGGAGAGTTGAGGTCGTTTCGGGGAAACACGGATCTGTTTATCGTGCCGGGGTATACGTTTCGGGTGGCCGATGCCCTGATGACCAACTTTCACCTTCCTCGTACGACGTTGCTGATGCTGGTCTCAGCGCTCACGGGAGTGGAGCTGCTGCGGGAAGCCTATCGAGAAGCGATCCAGGCCCGCTATCGTTTCTACAGCTACGGGGATGCGATGTTGATCCTGTAGCCGACAGCTTTCAGCAATCAGCTCTCAGCGAAAAACATTCCCATTGCTGAATGCCGATCGCTGACGGCTGACAGCGTGTGCTTTAGAGCATTTCCTTGTGGATTTTCCAGGGAAGAGACGCTTTGAGCGACGCCTGATAGGCAATGAGCGCGCGTTGTTGTTTCTGAAAGAGGAAGTCCTGGAAGATACGATCGTTCGACGACTGGTCCTTGGATGCGTCAGCGGAGGATTGGCGCGCCATGAGGGTTTGGGCTTCCGAGATCTCGGCCGGCGTGAGGGCGACCGCATCACGGATGATGGCTCGGGCTTTGTTCCCCAGGATGTCCTTCGTCTCCATCGCTTCGAAGATCGTAGGAGTCAGGTGGTTGGCGGCGAGTAATTGCCGGTACACGTCCGGATCGAATGTGCCGTTGCGTTGGAATTCCGGACGCTGCACGATCGCCTCGCGGAGATCTTCCTCGGAGACGGTCAATCTCATATCGGCGGCGGCGATGAGCCAGAGGCGGTTATCGATCAGTTGATCGATGACATACCGCTTGATCGTCTCGTCTTTGAAATCACCCTGGACATTGTCCTTGTAGTAGCGGTAGGTGTTCTCGTACGCACGGCGGAACTCCTCGCGCGACACGGTCAGGTTGCCCACGGATGCGACCACGCCGGTATCTTGCCCTCCAAACCCCCACCAGCCCATGGTGATGACGAACGCAATGGCCAACGCGCCCATAATGGACTTCAAGAGCCATGGATAATTGTGGGCGGCCTCACGCATCAGCTTGATCATGACCTACTCCCTCGTCGAGTCGGATTGGTCGGATTCTACTCAGTCGGGCGCGGGAAGGCAAGCGCGCGCGTGCCGGATGCATGCGTCCGTTCGGTACGTCGATCCCGCCGCACGGGTACGGCGACGGTGAGTGAATAAAGAAAGGGTCTTCGTTTGTGCTGGCAGAACGAATTTGCTATATTGTCCATTAATTGCGAGGAGAACGATTGGGAGAGGAGGCTGGGGGGGTCAGCCCGTTCGGTGTCGGCATGTACCCCAAGGCGCATGTTCTCAACCGGTTCGTCGCCAAACTCATTGATCTCCTCCTCGTTGCCGCTGCGGACGAGATCGTTCCTCCTGTCGGATTTCTGGCGGGGCTCGCGTACATCCTGGTTGCTGACGGGTTTGCCGGCGGTCGAAGTATTGGGAAACGGCTGATCGGGCTTCAGACGATTCTGCCGTTGTCGCGTGAAGCGGCCGGCTTTAAGGAATCGATCATCCGGAATCTGCCCTTCGCTGTTGCGCAAGTGGCATTCGAAATCCCGTATGTCGGATGGGTCGTGTCCCTTGCAATCGTGACGTTCGAGGCGCTGCTCATACTTGGAAACGATCAGGGGCGACGGCTGGGCGATGAAGTCGCACAGACTCAAGTGCTGGATGCCGGCCAACTGGCCCTGCCCGATTGAATGTCCGGCGCGGCGTGATAGTCCAGCTCAGGATTGAATGGAAGGGAGAGTGACTGTGGGGGTGACGGGAGACCTATTCGGCTGGTTTTCGAATGACCTCGCCATCGATCTCGGAACGGCGACGACGCTGGTCTACGTCCACGGGAAGGGTATCGTGCTCAATGAGCCGTCCGTGGTGGCCGTGGAGAAGAAAAGCGAAAAGGTGCTGGCCGTCGGAACCGACGCCAAGAAGATGCTGGGACGGACGCCGGGGAATATTGTCGCGATCCGGCCGATGAAAGAGGGCGTGATCGCCGACTTCGAGATGGCCGAGCAGATGCTCAAGCATTTCATCAGAAAGGCGCACAACCGGAGCGCCTTCGTCCGACCGCGCATCATCATCGGGGTCCCGTCGCGGATCACGCAGGTGGAACAACGCGCGGTGCGCGACTCAGCCGAACTCGCAGGGGCGCGGGAAGTGTATTTGATCGAAGAGCCGGTCGCGGCTGCGATCGGGGCCGGATTGCCGATTACGGAGCCGTCCGGCAACATGGTCGTCGATGTCGGCGGCGGGACGACCGATATCGCGGTCATTTCGCTGGGCGGGATCGTCTACAGCGAGTCGGTCAAAGTGGCCGGTGACCGCATGGACGAAGCGATCATGAATTACATCAAGAAGAAATATAACCTCCTCATCGGCGAGCACATGGCGGAGCGGATCAAGTTCGAGATCGGCTCGGCTTACCCGTTCGAGGAGCGGAAAACCATGATGATCAAAGGACGAGACCTCATCTCAGGCATTCCGCGGACGCTGGTCATCGACGATGCTGAAATCCGGGAGGCCTTACAGGAACCGATCGGGACGATCGTCAACGCCATCAAGGTGGCGTTGGAGAACACCCCTCCGGAGCTCGCCGGCGACATCATCGATCGGGGGATCGTGCTGACGGGGGGAGGCTCGCTGTTGAAGGGGATGGATACCCGATTCCGCGAAGAAACGAATCTGCCCATCATTACGGTCGACGATCCGTTGACGTCCGTCGTCTTGGGTGTCGGAAAGATTCTCGACGAGTTGGATCTCCTGCGCAAGGTCTCCGTGATGTCCCAATGCAGTAGCCTGCGGTAAGGTCACTTCCTACACATGTGGATGGCCATGGTTCGGTCAACCTACGGCACCAGGCGTGTGGCCGTGGTGCTGTTCTTTCTGTTGCTCTCGGTTCTGCTTCTGCTCCCCACGCAGCTCCAGGGAGTGCTTCAACAGGTCGGTGGCCCGGTAGGATGGGTGCTCACGCTGCCGATCGAGGCGTTCGCCTCGCTCGATCGCGGGCTGTCGGAGGTCTGGGAGGGCTACATTGCCTTGCAAGGCGTGCGGGAGGACAATCAGCAATTGCGGAAGGAAATTGAGATCTTGCAGGGACAGAACAACCAGTTGCGGGAGACGGCTGCGGCGACCCAGCGCCTGGCCGCGCTCCTGAGCTTTAAGGAACGGGCGATGTCCGAAACGATCCCGGCACAGGTGATCGGTCGCGATGCCACGAACTGGTACCATTCTCTGCTGCTCAATAAAGGCACGCAGGACGGTGTGCAGGCCGAGATGGGGGTCATGACGCCGGCCGGCGTGGTCGGGCGCATCGTCAAAGCCACGACGGCATCGTCCGTGGTTCTGCTCGTGACGGATCCGAACAACGCCATTGCCGGCTTGATTCAGCGCACCAGGGATGAGGGGATCGTCGAAGGGACCATGAATGGGCGCGCGCAATTGAAGTACATCCCGCTGCTCTCCGGGGTCCGGGCGGGCGATCGCGTCGTGACCTCCGGTTTGACGGGAGGATTCCCGCGCGGGGTCGTCATCGGCGCGATCACCCGTATCGAAAAGGAAGAAGGAGATCTGTTCCAGTCCGCCGAGATCGTGACCGAGGTCGATTTTACGAAGCTGGAGGAGGTCTTGATCGTCAAGGTGCCCTACGACGAAATCGATCGTCAGGACAACAACCCGCCGGCCGATACGGCAGCGAAGGACAAGCCATGAAGACCTTGAGCTATGTCGTCCTGGCCTTGGTGATCGTTCCGCTGCAATCGACGCTCTGGCATGCGGCGAGTATCGATGGTGTGCGGCCCGACCTCGGGTTGATTGCGGCCTGCCTCGTCGGGTTTCTCGGCGGCGAATTGAACGGGCTGTTGATCGGGTGTCTACTGGGATTCTCGCAGGACATTTTCTCTGCGGGCGAGCTCTGGCTGAACTTGGTCACGAAGGGTGGCGCCGGCTTCCTGACCGGGTTGGTCGGGCGTCAGGTGGCGAACCTGACGCCGATGGTGGTCTTTGTGGCGGTGCTGATCGTCTCCGCCTCGTCCGGCGCCATCGTGATTGGTGCGATGAAGCTCAAGGCACTCGACGACATGTGGTTCGCGGCCGGGCGCATCCTGGTACCGCAAGCCGTCTTCGATGCGTCGATCGGCGCGGGTCTCTATTGGGTGGCGCAGCGGCGATTCTCGGTCGAGCGGTTGTGTGTGGGAGAGCGGCGTTAAGCGGGTTGCGGTTGCGTGCGTCCACGAGCTTCAGTGCAAGCGGAGCCCGGGCCAATAGGCATGCGGTGAGCGGCGATGGCGAGCGGTGGCTTTCAAGATACAGAGCTCAATGAGCTGCAGCGGCGGCTGACCATTTTGCGGGTGGGTCTGTTGCTGGTTGTGGCGTTGCTCGCGCTCCGTCTGTGGCATCTGCAAATCCGCGAGGGACCCTACTACCGCGATTTATCGGAGAACAATCGGACCCGCTCGGTCATTCTTGAACCGGCGAGAGGACTGATCTTCGATCGCAACGGCGTGCTCCTGGCCAACAATGTTCCCAGTTTCAGCCTCTATGTGACGCTGGAGGATGTGAAAGATCGGGATGGGTTGGTCGAGCGGCTCACCTCGCTCTTGGGATTGGATCCCGCCTTCATCCGCAAGAAACTGTCCGTCAAGGGCAGCAAGCCTCTGCCCCGGAAGATCAAGGACCGGCTGACGCTCCGTGAGGCCACCATCATCGAATCCCACCGTCTTGATCTGCCCGGCGTCATGATTCAGGTGGAGTCGCAACGCAACTACCTCGGCGGTGTGACGGCGGCGCATGCGATCGGGTACGTCGGAGAAATCTCGGCGGAGCAGTTGGAGCGGGCGGACACCGACGATCTCCACCAAGGCAGCATCGTCGGCCTGTACGGCGTCGAAAAGTCGTTCGACCGGTACCTGAGGGGACGCGCCGGAGAGAAGAGCGTGGAAGTGGACGCGCTCGGCCACGAGAAACGAGCGGCGGTCGTGGAGAGGCCCCGCGCCGGCGATGACCTCTATTTGACCATCGACGTCCGTCTGCAACAACTCGCGGAGGAGTTGTTAGGCGAGGAGGCCGGGGCGATCGTGGCGCTCGATCCCACCAACGGCGATGTGCTGGCCATGGCGAGCCGTCCCGCGTTCGATCCGAACACGCTCTCGCGCGAGTTGGCGCCCAAGCAATGGGTGGAGATCGTGCAGGATGAAGGGCGGCCGCTGAACAACCGGGCGACACAAGGGCAATACCCGCCTGGATCCACCTTCAAAGTGGTGATGGCGGTCGCCGCGCTCGAAAGCAACACGGTGTCGCCGTCGTCGACGGTCCGCTGCACGGGCGGCTATCAGTTCGGGAATCGGCTCTATCATGACTGGAAGGCCGGTGGGCATGGCCTTGTGGACCTCCGCCACGCGCTCGTGCATTCCTGCGACGTCTACTTTTATACGGTCGGTCAGCGGATGGGCATCGAGACCATCGCGGACTATTCCACACAGTTCGGGTTGGGGCACGAGACGGGGATCGAGTTGCCGTCCGAACGGGTCGGCATCGTGCCCTCATCGGCGTGGAAGCAAAAAGCGAAAGGGCAGCCGTGGCTGCCTGGTGAAACCATCTCCGCCTCCATCGGGCAAGGGTATGTCAGCGTCACGCCGTTGCAGATGGCGAGCGTCATTGGGACGGTGGCGAACGGCGGCGTCACGTTCCGGCCTCGGTTGGTGCAGGCCGTCATGGATCGGACCACCGGCCGCTTGCAGGAGTTGCCGGCGGTCCCACGGGGAACGCTCAAGATCTCAGGCGACCATTTGAAAGTGATTCAGGAAGCCTTGGCAGGCGTCGTGACGGAAGGGACCGCGACGCGCGCAAAATCCCCTCTGGTGACCATCGCGGGCAAGACCGGGACGGCACAGACCGCTGCGCTGCGTACGGGACCGGAGAAAGACATCCCGAAAAAGTTCCGCGACCATGCCTGGTTCGTAGCCTTTGCGCCGGTGGAAGCGCCGCGTATCGCTGTGGCCGTGTTGGCCGAGCATATGGGCCACGGAGGGTCGGCGGCGGCCCCATTGGCAAAATCCGTCATAGAGGCGTATATGAAGCTCGCGCCTCGGGCGCCGGTGGTGGACCGACAACCCGGCGGTGAGGCGGCTGGTCGTGAGCGTGCGCGTTCGCTATGATCGATCGAGTGATTGATAGCCGCGGGTTCGATAACTTCGATTGGCGATTCATCGGGCTGATCGTCGCGATCCTTTTCTTGGGCGTGTTGTCGATTTTTAGTGTCACGCATGGGCAGCAGGGGGCGCTGCCCTTCTATGTGAAGCAACTCCTTTGGATTGCGCTCGGGGCGGTGGCGTTTCTGGCCACGCTCCTGTTCGACTATCATAAGATCGCGCGGCTGGCCTATCCGCTGTACGGGATCATTCTCATTCTGCTCGCGATCGTGCTGGTGACGGGCAAGTCCAGCCGTGGAGCGCAACGGTGGATTCCGATGGGGCCCTTTGCCTTTCAGCCGTCGGAGTTCGCCAAGCTCGTGCTGATTCTGGTCCTGGCGAAGTATTACGCGACCATGCCGCGCGTCGGCTGGTTCCAGCGGGTGGTGCTGCCCGGGCTGATCGTCATGCCGGGGCTTCTGCTCATTCTCAAGCAACCGGACCTCGGCAGCGGCCTAAGTTTCCTGGCCGTCTATGCCGCCATGCTGTTGATGGTCGGCATGCGGTCGAAGGCCCTCGGGATCATCCTGCTCTTCTCGCTGATGCTGTTTCCCTTCGCCTGGGAAATGATGTGGGGGTCGCTCCACGAGTATCAACGGCACCGCATCATGGCGTTCGTCGATCCGGCGTATGATCCAGGGGGAAAGGGCTATCACGCGCTGCAGTCGCGCATCGCCATCGGATCGGGAGAGCTGCTCGGCAAAGGGTTGTACGGAGGGACGCAGAGCCAACTGAAGTTTTTGCCCGAAGGGCATACCGATTTCGTGTTCGCGGTCTTCGCCGAAGAATGGGGCTTTCTCGGCGTGCTGCTGTTGTTGGTGTTGTTCATCGCGTTGATCTGGCTGTCGCTCGACATCGCGTTCAAAGCGAAGGATATGCTGGGCACGTTGCTGGCAGCGGGGATCATCGCCATGTTGTGTTTTTGCGTCGTGGTGAATATCGGGATGACGGCGGGGATGTTTCCGATCGTCGGCATCCCCTTACCGCTGATGAGTTATGGGGGGAGTGCGACGATCATGACCATGGCGGCGTTGGGATTGTTGTTGAATGTGAAGCGGCGACGACTGACGCTGTTTTATTAAAGCAAGCCGTCAGCCCTCGGCTTTCAGCTCTCAGCCCGGAGTTCTCAACGAGAACCGCGCCGACCGCTGATGGCTGATAGCTGTACGCTCATGGTGAAGGAGTTCTTATGGGTCTTGAGATTGCGATTTCCATTGCACGCGAGGAAACCCGCGTCGCCGTGTTGGACAACGGCGTCGTCACCGATCTCTATGGGGATCGTGCCAAGCATAAAGATTTTGTCGGGAATATCTATAAAGGCCGGGTCGCCAAAGTCTTGCCGGGGATGCAGGCGACCTTCGTCGATATCGGGATGGAGAAGGCGGCGTTCATGCACGTTTCCGATCTCTCCATGGAGACGGAGCCCGGCGATACGTTGGTGGACGGAGACGACGACGACCGGGAATCCGAGATGCCCAAGCCCAAGCGGCAAAGCTCCAAGCCTATCGAACAACTGCTCAGCGAAGGGCAGGAACTGATGGTGCAGATTTCCAAGGGGCCGATCGGAACCAAAGGGCCGCGTGTGACCACCTACGTGTCGCTGCCGGGGCGGTATCTCGTGTTCATGCCGAGCGTCGAGCACATCGGGGTGTCGCGGCGCATTCCGCGGGACGAAGAGCGGGCCCGCCTGAAAGACATCATGAAGCGGGTGCGCAGGCCCGGGTGCGGCTATATCGTCCGAACGGTCAGCGAAGGGGTGAAGGAAGACGAACTGCGCTCGGATGTCGAGTTTCTGCACGTGCTCTGGCAGGACATCTTGGCAAAACGCGAGCAGCCGGGGGTCCCGGCCCTGCTGCACACGGACCTGAGCCTCAGTTTCCGCGTCGTGCGGGACCTCTTCAGTCGAAAGGTCGACCGGTTGCTGATCGACTCGCGGGGCGAGTACGAGGCGGTCCGTGACTTCGTCCAACGGTTCTCGCCGGAGCAGACCGCGCGCATCCACTATTACGACAAAGAGGAGCCGCTGTTCGACTACCTCGGCATCGAACAGGAAATTGCGCGCGCGATGAGCCGGCGGGTCTGGCTCAAGTCCGGCGGCTACCTCGTCATCGATCACACGGAGGCGATGACGGTCATCGACGTCAATACAGGGCGCTTCGTCGGCAAACGAGACCAGGAAGAGACCATTCTGCGGAACAACTTGGAGGCGGCGAAGGAGATCGCCTATCAGGTCAAATTGCGCGGCATCGGCGGCATCATCATCGTCGACTTCATCGACATGGAGCGGGAGAAGAATCGGGATAAGGTCTACCATGCGCTGGTCGATGCGATGGGGCCGGACAAGGCGAGGACGCGCATCTCCCGCATTTCCGATCTGGGATTGATCGAGATCTCGCGCGAGCGGGTGCGCGAGGATTTGCTCCGTTCCCTGTCCGAGCCCTGCCACTATTGCGAGGGACGCGGCTATACGAAATCGCCGACCACCGTCGTCTATGAGATTTTCCGCGAGCTCCGGCGCATCGGGAGCGAGGCCGAGCAGCAGCGGATCGTCATCGGGGCGCATCCTACGGTGGCAGGCTTGCTGCAAGATGAAGAACGGCACGGCTTGGAAGACTTAGAGCGCCGGTGCTCAGCCCGCATCATTGTGACCGCCGACGACAAACTGCATCTGGAACAGTTCGACGTGGTGGTGGTGTGACGCCGCGGCTCGCGTGACAGGCTGCACGGTGGAGACGATCTCGTTACGGGCCTGGCTGGAGTTGCAAGCCATTGAGGGCCTCGGCGACGTCCGGCTCGTGCGATGCGTCCAGGCGCTGGGTACCGCCGACGCGGTGCGGAATGCATCGACCGAGGAGTTGATCGGGATCGGATGCAGTCCGGTCTTGGCGGAGCGGGTTCAGCGTGGACCGGACGATCGAGTGCGTCGCGAGATCGACCGAGAGCTCCGGGGAATCGAACGGTCGAAGGCGACCGTCCTGACCTGTCTGGATGCGGCCTATCCGAAACGATTGAACATGATTCCGGACCCGCCGCCGCTGCTCTATGTCACGGGGGAGTTGGAAGAGTGCGACAACTATGCCGTGGCGATTGTGGGCGCGCGGCGAGCCACTCCGGCGGGGAGGGTGACGACGGAAGAACTGAGTCGAGACCTCGCGACAGCCGGTTTCACGATCGTCAGTGGGCTGGCGCGCGGTGTGGATGCTGCAGCCCATCGGGGCGCCTTGTCGGCGAAGGGGCGCACCGTGGCGGTTCTCGGGTGCGGCGTGGATGTGACCTATCCGCCGGAGCACAAGAAGTTGCGGGAGGAGATTGAGGCGAACGGCGCGGTGGTCTCTGAATTACCGCTCGGGGCTGCTCCGCACAGCTACCATTTTCCTCGGCGCAATCGTATCATCAGCGGACTGTCTTTGGGCGTAGTGGTCACAGAAGCGGCCGTGCAGAGCGGGTCGTTGATCACGGCAAAGCTGGCGGCGGATCAGGGGCGCGACGTCTTTGCCGTCCCCGGTCCTGTCAAAGGGGAGAACAGCGGCGGACCTCATGGCTTGATTAAGCAAGGGGCGAAATTGGTGGAGCGGGCGCAGGATGTCATCGACGAATTGCTCCCGCAGCTCGATGGATCGTTCCGGGCGCGATGGGCGAGTGCGTCCACGGGGGAGCCGCGGCAATCCACGTTGGAATTGGGAAACACCGAGGCTCAGGTGTATGATGCCCTGTCGTATGAACCGATGCACGTGGATGTCGTGATCGCGAAGACGGGGCTGCCGGCGTCGGATGTGACGGCGCTGTTGCTTGCGTTGGAACTCAAACGGTACGTGCGCCAGCTCCCCGGCCACTCCTATCTCCGGCTATGATAATCGTCTGCAGGGAGCCGGGCTCCGTTGCCGATATGCTAGGCTCGCTAGAGAGGTCGGCACCTGCGTGACCGTGAAAGGACAAGGCAGACGAAATGGCTAAAGCGCTCGTCATTGTAGAATCTCCGACCAAGGCCCGTACCATCACGAAGTATTTAGGGCGTGGCTATACGGTCATGGCCTCCGTGGGCCACGTAAAGGATCTGCCGACGAGCAAGCTCGGGGTCGATGTCGATCGCGACTTTGAACCGCAGTACGTGACGATCAAAGGCAAGTCCAAAGTGCTGGCCGAGATCAAGAAGAAGGCGGAAGAGGCGGACAAAGTCTTTCTGGCCCCCGACCCCGATCGCGAGGGCGAGGCGATTGCGTGGCACATCGCGCAGGAAATCGGCGGGAAACGGAAGAAGAAGGACGGCAAGGTGTTTCGTGTGCTGTTCAACGAGATCACCGAGTCGGCCATCAAGCGGGCGTTGCAATCGCCCGGCGAGATCGATATGCACTTGGTGCATGCGCAGCAGGCGCGCCGGGTGGTGGATCGGATCGTGGGCTATCAAGGCAGCCAATTGCTCTGGAACAAGGTCCGACGCGGACTCAGCATGGGGCGCGTCCAGTCGGTGGCGGTCAAGCTGATCTGCGACCGCGAACAGGAACGCGAGGCGTTTCGGACAGAAGAGTACTGGTCCATTACCGCGACGCTGGCCGGCGCGCAGCCGCCCTCGTTCGACGCGAAACTCCACAGCATCGACGGTCGGGACGCCTCGATCGCCTCGGGTGAGGAGGCGCAACGGATCGTCGAGGCGGTCCACGGGAAAGAGTTTCTCGTTCAATCGATCGAGCGGAAAGAGAAGCGCCGGAACCCGGTCGCTCCCTTTATCACGAGCCGGCTCCAACAGGAAGCGGCCCGGAAGCTGCACTTCTCGCCGAAGAAGACCATGACGCTGGCGCAGCAACTCTATGAAGGCATCGACATCGGCACAGAGGGGCCGACGGGTTTGATTACCTACATGCGAACAGATTCGCCGCGCATCTCGAACGAAGCGATGGAGGAAGCGAGGCAGGTGATCCAACAGCGCTTTGGGGCAGAGTATCTGCCGTCGACCCCCAATGTCTATAAGACCCAAAAAGCTGCGCAGGAGGCGCACGAAGCGATCCGCCCGACCTCGGCCGCGCGGGATCCGGAATCGATCCGGCAATACTTGGAGCCCGATGTCTACAATCTGTACAAACTGATCTGGAATCGCTTCATCGCGTCGCAGATGGTGCCGGCGATTCTCGACGTGACCCGCGTGGAGACGACGCCGGTCGGCACCATAGAGCGGTACTTGTTCCGTTCGACCGGCACCGTCGTCAAATTCCCCGGCCATACCGCCGTGTACTTGGAAGGGACGGACAAGGAACTTGCCGCGCAGAAACCGAAAGGCGAGCAGGAGGCCGAGGAAGATACAGAACGTCAGTTGCCCATGCTGAATGAGGGCGAGCGGCTGCGACTCGTCTCCCAGGAAGGTCAGACGCTGCCGGGTGTGATCTCGAAACAGCACTTCACCCAGCCGCCTCCCCGGTACAACGAGGCGTTGCTGATTCGCGAACTGGAAGAAAAAGGTATCGGGCGGCCGTCCACCTATGCGTCGATTATTTCCACCATTCAGGACCGAAAATATGTGGAGAAGACGGAGGGCCGGTTCGTCCCGACGGAAACGGGGCGAACAGTCAACGATTTTCTGATGAAAGGGTTCCCCGATCTCATCAACGAGGATTTCACCTCCCATATGGAGGAAGAGTTGGATGAGGTCGAGGAGGGGAGTAAAGAGTGGGTGGCGGCGGTCAGGGACTTCTACGGCCCCTTTACGAAGGATCTTGAGAAGGCCAAGACCATTCCAGGTCCAAAAGACACGGTGGAGCCGCCGACCGACATCCCGTGCGAGAAATGTGGGCGGATGATGGAAATCAAATGGGGCCGCAACGGAAAGTTTCTGGCTTGCCCTGGGTACAAAGAGGATCCTCCCTGCAAGAACACGCAGAACTTTGAAAAGCTGCCGGACGGGACCATTAAGATCGTTCCTAAGCTGGAACTGACGACGGATGAGAAGTGCGAGAAGTGCAGCAGTCCGATGGTCGTCAAGACCGGACGGTTCGGCAAGTTTCTCGCGTGTTCGGCCTATCCGGAGTGTAAGACCACGAAGCCGATCGCGCTTGGGGTGAAGTGCCCCTCACCGGGATGCGGCGGCGATCTGGTGCAGAAGCGGACGCGCAAGGGCCGGTCATTTTATGCCTGCAGCCGCTATCCCCAGTGCGAGTACGCGCTCTGGGACCGTCCGGTCAATAAGACGTGCCCCACATGCCAGGCTCCGTTCCTGGTTGAAAAGGTGAGTAAACAGGATGGCCGCAGCGTGCAGTGCCGGAATGAGGAGTGCGGCTACAAAGAAGCCAGTTGAATCTTGCCTCCATCCGCTCAGAAAACTCCTGCCGAGATGAGCCGACCTTATCCCTGTTTGTTTTCGAGCTGGTAAATGCCTGAAGCCGAGAACCGTTTTCATTATCTACGTAGAAACTCCTTGACAACTCGCCTGCGGAGAGACAACAATTTGGCTGCCGGCTGACAGTTGTCTTCCGTCAGTGAGCGCCCCGCCGTTCCCAACACTTCTCATAAGGAGGGACTCGCCATGAAAGCCAAAGAGGGCGTCATCGACTTCCTGAACAAAGTAGTGACTCTGGAGCTGACCGCCGTGCACCAGTATCTCCTTCATGCTGCGATGTGCGACAACTGGGGTTACGATCGGCTGCAGCACGAGTTCCATGAACTGGCGACGGAGGAGGTCGGGCATGCCTCCAAGCTCATGGACCACATCCTCTACCTGGAAGGGACTCCCGACGTTCAGAGTCTCGGCACGGTGAAATCCGGCCCAAACGTCTCCAAGCTGTTCGAGGAGGATCTGAAATTCGAGCAGGAGGACGCCAACCTGTTACGGGAGGCCATCACCCACTCCGCGAAAGTCGGGGACTACACGACCCGGCACAAGCTTGAGGAGATGATTAAAGAGACGGAAGAGCACATCGACTGGTTCGAGACGCAGCTTCGCGCGATCAAGCAAGTCGGGTTGGAGAACTACCTGAGCGAGCAGGTCAAGAAATAGAAGTTATACAGTTATACAGATAGAGGGAGGACGGCCATGAAAGCCAAAGAGGGGGTTATCGACCTGTTGAATAAAGTTCTGACTGCCAACCTGACGGCAATCAACCAGTACTTCGTCCATGCCAAGATGTGCGAAAACTGGGGTTACGAGCGGTTGCATCACGAGGTGCGAAAGCGCAGCTTCGATGAAATGAAAGATGCCGAAGAGATCATCGAGCACACCCTCTATCTCGAAGGGGTGCCGAATATGCAGAGGCTGGGCACCGTGCAAGTGGGAGAGACGGTGCCGGAGCAATTCAAGCTCGACCTGAAGGCGGAACAGGAGATGCTCAAGCTTTACACAGAGAGCGTGACGCACTGCGCCAAAGTAGGAGATTACACCACGCGGCACATGCTGGAGGACATGCAAAAGGATACGGATGCTCACATCGACTGGATCGAAACGCAACAGGAGTTGATCAAGCAAGTGGGGCTGGAGAAGTATCTGGCTGAACAGATCAAGAAGGAAGGATCATAACGAGGGTAACGAAGGGAATGGCGATGACCGTCCGGACGAGCTGGCTGATCGTCCGGACGGTCATGGGCGGTACTGGAATTCCAGGCTCTATTTGAACACGATCTTTTTTAAGCCGTTCGCCGGCAATTCGACTTCTCCAAAATCCGATTCCCCCTTGAAGCTGCCCGCGATCCCGAGAAGGAATTCCCCGGTCTTGCCGTTGGCGAGCGTAATGGTCAGGGTGGGAAGTGCCTTATCCGGCGCCGGCGCCACGTCGATCTGCTTGATGGTCTCGAACTTTACATGAACGGTTGCCGCCCCGCGCTTTACAGGAACCTGTTTGAGTTCGTGCGGCACGAACGCTGTGTCGCTGACTTTTTCTTCCCAATAGAACAACACGTGTTTGAGCTCGGTTTCAACGCCCTGGCTGTCCGTGACGAGAGCCGAAAACGTTTTCTCAGCTTTGGTTTCGCCGCGCACAAGCCCGGGGAGCAACAATGCCGTGATCACGCAGGCACACGACAACCAGGTGAACATCCAGCGTGGGGACAGAACCGTTGTCATCATCTGTGACCTCCTCGTAAATTTGTAGGATGGCTCTTATTCAACGTGATAGGCGATCGGCACTTCGATTGAGACATGGGCATGGGTCATCGGTTTCGCCAGTGCCAGGGGGGAGGCGTTGCGGACGGCCTCAACTGCGGCTTTATCCAGCAGCGAAGAACCCGAACTTCCTGCAATCCGAATCTCGACGATCTCTCCATTCGCTTTGACGAGCGCGATGAGGACCACCTCGCCCTCCAAACGATCCGCCGCTGCCTTCGCCGGATATCGCTTGAGGGCCTGCACCCGCCTCCACAGTGTGTCCGCGAGCCAGCCGTAGTCAGCTCCGGTCGAGATCGCGGAAGGTTGAGCGGAGACACCATCGGCTCGTGACACAGCAGCACGCGCCACAGCTTGCCCGTGAACAGCAATCGAGCGCTCGCTCTGCGCCGGCCCCTCGCCGGTTCGCACAATTTGACGAGTGAAGGTGGGAGTGGCGGACGAGACAATCGGTCTTGAGGCGAGGGCTGAGTCTCGCGTGATGGCTGTCTCCCGGCCCTGAGACGTCCGTACTACTGTCCGCTCGACAGACTGTATCGGTCCTTGTCCGAGAGACTGTGCCGGTTCAGTGACAGGCTCGACTGCCTCGACACGTCGGTCGTTCTGGACCGTCTCCTGTCTTTCGGATGGCATTTCACGACGAGTCGGCGTGCTCGTCGGCATCACGGATTGCTGTCGTTCGACACGCTCCTGGACGACACGATGAATCGTGGGTTGGACATGCACCGTTTCATGAGCAGATTGACGGGATTGCTGGATCTGGTGCGCGGGCATCGGCTTCGCGTTTGTGCGAAGAGGGACCGTCGCAGCCGATGTGGCCGGTTGTGTGGCACTCAATGTCCGTGGCTTGGCCGCGGCTGATTGAGTGTCACTCGTCTGCTGTACGAGAGACACGTCCCAACGGAATGCGGTCGTCTGAGCAGACAGGCGGACCCCGTCGGATAGTGAGAGTGCGGCCATCAGGGCCAGCCCATGCACGAGACCGGAGGTGGCCCATCCGAACAGGCTCGTTCGTCGTTCTGCCCGGAGTGAGAGGTCGCCTCCGCTCAAGGATAATGGTTGGATCATGCCGGTCAGCCTTTCTTGGGATCGGCTTTGGGCTTGTGCTCCTTGGGCTTCTTCTCTTCTGTGCTCAGAACGGCGCCAGTGCCTGCATCGAGAAACACTTTCATGACCTTGCTGTCCGCGCCGGCAATCTCGACCTCCCACACGGTTTTCCCGTCCTTCTGCCTCAACTCGGCTTCGCCCACGGGGCCTGACACTTTCTCCCTTGCAGTCTTGATAGCCTGATCGATGGTGACCGTCGCCTCCTTCACCAGTTCGGCTCCTTTGGGGGCCTTCGGACCCTTGTGATCCTTCTCGCTCCAGGCTGGACCGCTCAGTGCCAACGCGAATCCTCCTGCCATCACCGCCATGACCATGAGACCCTTCATCGCACACCTCCTGTGGATAGATAATAGGGAATTGATATTCGGCCTCTGACTACCCCTGGTGAGGGAGGGGCCGGTCCCCCGTCACGGGTGGATTGTTGAGCCGGCACGCCTCACGTAACTTTGCCTGCTCGCGCTCTTTCCTCCATTTCACGGATTTGGGGTAGACCCAGATGTACACGCCGGTGGCGACAAACAACACGAGGCCGAGAGCCGTGAGATCGTAGATCGTCCACAGTTTGTCACCGAACAGCTTGCCGGTATGGAGATCGGTGAGATACTTCTCCAGCGTCATCTTCGGCGCGGCGGTCGCAGCCAGGGCCGCGACCGGCGCCAGATCGAGTGCCGAGACGGTATCCGCGTGCTGGTCGTACCGATAGATATCGTGGTGGGTGCCGAAGTACACGAGGCCGGGCCGCTGAGGGTCGAACGCGATCGTCATGACCTCGCGGGCCTTCTCCTGGGCTTCCTGGTCCGGCGCCATTCCCTCGGGAATCGGGAGCCGCTCCCCAAGGCTGACCCAATGAGCCCCCTCGTCCGTGGAAACATATGGCCCCATCTTGGTCCCGAGAAAGACGGCGCCGGCGTCACCCGGGCTTCGCTGGATCGCGGTGATTTTCATGCGGGGCAGCAGTCCCCGAGACTCGTCCGTCACCGCCATCCAATTCCGCCCGTGATCCTCGCTTTCAAACAGCCCCCGGTGAGTCCCCAGCAACCACCGCTGCTCGGTCACCAACAGGGACGTGATCTCAACCCGGCCCGGCGGCATGCCGGCCGGCTGCCATCCCCGCGAGTCCTGAGTAAACAGCCTGGACGGTGTGGCGGCGACAAGCTGAGACTCTTGGCCGGACGTCAACACGGCCAGCGCCTTGATATCTTTAGCCTTCCTGGCCGACTCCTGGGCCGCCCATCCCGGCACCAAGGTCTGCGGCACGTCAACCGTCTTCATCCACGTCCAGCCTTTCTTGTGAATCAGCGCAAAGCCCGTGACGGTGATGACGAGAATGAAGACCGACAGCACGAGGCCCGCCCATGTATGGACGGTACGGTTCAGCGTCACGAACTTCATCTTTTTGACATTGAGGTTGACGAACGTCATGGCGGCCTCCTTGGTTAATAAAACCACTTCACGCCGAAGAAAAACCTGGTGGGAATGGATTCCGTTTCGACCTCGCCTTTGTCGATCTTGTTCTTCCCGGCATAGAGGAGATTCCTGGCGTCGAAGAAGAGCGAAAAGTTCTTCCCAATGGTTTTCGTGACGGACAGGTCCAGTTGCGTCAGGGCATCCTCGACTTTCGTGGTGCCGTCCGTCTTCGGATCGATCCGTTCGGTGAGGTGGTTCACGCCGACATTCACCCCGATGCCGGTGCCGGGATGGAGATATTCCAGGACCAGGTTGATGATGTGCCGGGGCGTGTCCTTGAATTGGCGCGAGGCGCCGGTGGTCGGGTCTTTCACCGCCGAGCTGATCGTATAGGTCCAGTTGGATCGGAAGCGGAAGTCTTTCAAGAGGTGAAAACTCTCGAAGTCCAGTTGCCGCATGAACTCGGTTTCCATCCCCCAGAGCGTGCCCCGGCCGACGTTGGAGAACTGGAGGGCATCCTTGAGACCGCTTTTGCCGACGATCACTTCTTCCTGTTTGTCCCGGATGTCGCGATAGTACGCGCCGACGCTGAACACCCCGTCTTTCCAGAACTGTTCGATCTGCGCTTCGTAGTTGTACGACTTCTCCGGCCGCAACGCCGGATTGCCCAGCTTGAACTGCGTCGCGGTTTCTTCCAACGACGGAATCATGTCGTCGAACTTGGGGCGCCGGATCGCCTGGGCGAAGGACAGCCGGAGGTTGGTCTGCTCGAACAGCCGATAGGCCAGATGAGCGGAGGGGGTCAAGTCGTTGGTCAACGCCGTCGTCTCCACTTTGCTGGTCTTTCCGTCCTTCGTCTCGGCCTCCGTCAGTTCGCTGCGGATCCCCGGCGTGAGCGTCAAGCCGCCTACGCTGATTTCATCCATCGCGAAGAGCCCGATGATCCGCTCGTCGATCGCGTAGTTGTCCCTGGGCCCCGTGGTATTGATGACCTTTCCTGTCTTCAGGTCCCTGTCGGTCTTGGTTTTGTCCTTGGTCCGGTCCCTGAGGCGGACTTTGGTGCCGGTGGAAAAGCGATGATCGGACCCCAGCAGGGAGAACGGCTGGCGATAGTTCAGATTCAGGATCGTTTCCGTATCCCGCTTGATCTCCTTTTCGATTTCCCGCTTGGTCGGAGCAAAGGTGCCGCCCGGCTTGGTCCCTGTGTCCTTCGTCTTGAATTTCTCTTCTTCATGGAGATTCAGCGTCCCATTGAGCTCGATGGCCGCACCATCGGCGAATTGATGATCCCACGCGGCCGTGATTCGCGGTTCCCTCCGGACGAGGAACTCCTGTTCGGTTTCAGCGGCGCTGACCGTGCCGTTCGGTTTGAACGTGTCCTTTGTCCTGGTCTTGTCCTCTTCCCGATACAGCATGAACGGCGTCACCCGCAGCTTGTCCCGAGGGGAGGCCTGCCAGGACAGTTCGGCGAACCCATCCAACGACTCCGTCGGGACGTATTCATCTTCCACTTCCCGGTCCTTGTTCGTTTTGAGCTTGGTCTTGTCCTTGGTCCGGAGCTGCTGAAAAAAGCTCCCGCCTAGGCGCCAGCCGATATTCCCGGTTCGATTGCCCAGGTTGAGCACCGCATTCTGATCACCGAGGTACTTGTCCGAGCGCTTCCCGTCCGAGGGCCCTCCGGCGCCGATCAATCCGTCGACTGTCAACTTACTGGGAGTTTGCCTCAGTACGATATTGACGATCCCGGTCACCGCGTCGCTGCTGAACTCGGCCGAGGGATTCTTCACGATCTCGATGCGCTCGATCATATCGACCGGAATCCGGTCCAGGTCGAACTCACGTTTTTCGCCGCCGCCCGAGATGCGCTCCCCGTTGACCAGGATCTGGTTGTATTCCTTGTCCAACCCACGCAGCCGCACGTCGCGATTTTCTCCAGGGGGACCTCCTATGAAGACGCCCGGCAGCCGCCGGAGCACGTCTCCGGCCCGCCGGTCGCGAAACTGCACGATGTCTTCCCTGGAGATGATCACTTTCGAGATCGGACTGTCTTTGCGCTCCTGCAGCGATGTGTGGCGCTGCTCGATATTCTCGACTGTCTCAAGAGAAAACCGCGTCGGGCTCGACTCGTCCACGGCAGCCACCGTTGACGGCTCTTCCGCCCATCCCGACACGGCGATCATGAGGAATCCCCCTATCACGGCTGCGCCGATGCGCACCCGCTGTCCGATCGTTCGTTCCATCTATGTCCCCTCCCAACATTGGTACTGTGGGCTCGGGGCGCCAATGCCTCTGGCCGCATGTTCTCACTCCCTGTTTGCCGCTCCCCATCATTAGTGTCCGGTTAAAACGAGCCCCATGATCTGGAAACCAAGAACTGGAGC